>NZ_LR134318.1:2095500-2425000 GCF_900636825.1 Pseudomonas fluorescens
GAACTCCCTTAACAAGGGCGGCAACCGGTGCAAGCCGATGTGGTGACTGGTGGCCAGTGTCAGGCGCCCGCTGACTTCGCCAGTCAGATTGGTCAGCGCGCGGCGAGTGTCGTCGAGCACATTGAGAATCTGATAAGCCCGCGGCAGCAAGGCGCGGCCGGCTTCGGTCAGGCCGACTTCGCGACCCAGGCGATCGAACAGGCGCACCTTTAATTGCTGTTCCAGACCGGCAATGCGTTTGCTGATGGCCGGTTGCGTCAGGTGCAAACGTTCGCCAGCGCCGGAGAAACTGCCGGTCTCGGCAATGGCGATAAAAGCCTTGAGGTTAGCCAGATCCATGTCGCATTCCAGTTGGTTATCCAAAGCATAAAAAATATGAATTTGAGTTATTTAATCTAACCCCATAGGATCGGCCTCACAAGCCAAAGGGTTATAGATAAGCCCAGGGCATAGAAACAAGCTGATGAGGAACCGTCTGATGGCCGGCAAAACGCTCTACGACAAGCTCTGGGATTCGCACTTGGTCAAGCAGCGCGACGATGGCTCGGCGCTGATCTATATCGATCGTCACATCATCCACGAAGTGACGTCGCCGCAAGCCTTCGAAGGTCTGCGCCTGGCCGGGCGCAAGCCGTGGCGCATCGATGCCAACATCGCGACCCCGGACCACAACGTACCGACCACGCCGGAGCGCAAAGGCGGCATCGAAGCCATTGCCGATCAGGTTTCGCGTTTGCAGGTGCAGACCCTCGATGACAACTGCGATGAATACGGCATCGTCGAGTTCAAGATGAACGACGTTCGCCAGGGCATCGTCCACGTCATCAGCCCGGAGCAGGGCGCGACCTTGCCAGGCATGACCGTGGTTTGCGGCGACTCGCACACCTCGACCCACGGCGCATTCGGCGCATTGGCCCACGGCATTGGCACGTCCGAGGTCGAGCACGTACTCGCCACCCAGTGTCTCGTTGCCAAGAAAATGAAAAACATGCTGGTGCGTGTCGAAGGCCAATTGCCGTTCGGCGTGACCGCCAAGGACATCGTCCTCGCGGTGATCGGCAAGATCGGCACCGCTGGCGGCAACGGCCACGCCATCGAATTCGCCGGCAGCGCGATTCGCGACTTGTCCGTTGAAGGCCGCATGACCATTTGCAATATGTCCATCGAAGCCGGTGCCCGCGTCGGTCTGGTGGCCGCCGACCAGAAAACCATCGATTACGTGAAGGGCCGCCCTTTTGCTCCGAAAGGCGCCGAGTGGGACATGGCCGTTGAAGCCTGGAAAGACCTGGTTTCCGACGCGGATGCGCAGTTCGACACCGTGGTTGAACTCGACGCCACGCAGATCAAGCCGCAAGTCAGCTGGGGCACTTCGCCCGAGATGGTTTTGGGCGTCGATCAGAATGTGCCGGACCCGGCCAGGGAAATGGATCTGGTCAAGCGTGACTCGATCGTCCGCGCCTTGAAATACATGGGTTTGACCGCCAATCAGGCGATTACCGACATTCAATTGGATCGCGTTTTCATCGGTTCCTGCACCAACTCGCGGATCGAAGACTTGCGCGCCGCGGCGGTGATCGCCAAGGGTCGCAAAGTGGCGTCGACCATCAAGCAGGCCATCGTCGTGCCGGGCTCGGGTCTGGTGAAGGCGCAGGCCGAGGCTGAAGGTCTCGACAAGATTTTCCTCGAAGCCGGTTTCGAATGGCGTGAACCGGGTTGCTCGATGTGCCTGGCGATGAACCCGGACCGTTTGGAATCCGGTGAACACTGCGCTTCGACCTCCAACCGTAACTTCGAGGGCCGTCAGGGTGCCGGTGGTCGTACGCACCTTGTCAGCCCGGCGATGGCGGCGGCGGCAGCGGTGAATGGTCGTTTCATCGACGTTCGTGAATTGATTTAAGGAGCGCAGCATGAAAGCTTTTACCCAGCACACTGGACTCGTTGCGCCTCTGGATCGTGCCAACGTCGACACCGACCAGATCATCCCGAAACAATTTCTCAAATCGATCAAGCGCACCGGTTTCGGTCCGAACCTGTTCGACGAGTGGCGTTATCTGGATGTCGGTCAGCCGTACCAGGACAACTCCAAGCGCCCGCTGAACAAGGACTTCGTCCTCAATGCCGAGCGTTATCAAGGTGCCAGCGTGTTGCTCGCCCGCGAAAACTTCGGTTGCGGCTCCAGCCGTGAACACGCGCCGTGGGCGCTGGAAGAATACGGTTTCCGCAGCATCATCGCGCCGAGCTACGCCGACATCTTCTTCAATAACAGCTTCAAGAACGGCTTGCTGCCGATCATCTTGAGCGACGCTGAAGTCGACGAATTGTTTAAGCAAGTTGAGGCCGAGCCGGGGTATCAATTGCAGGTCGACTTGCAAGCGCAAACCGTGACGCGTCCGGATGGCAAGGTGTACCGCTTTGAGATCGATGCGTTTCGCAAGCATTGCCTGTTGAACGGTCTGGACGATATCGGCCTGACCCTGCAAGACGGCGATGCGATTGCGACGTTCGAGGCCAAGCATCGGGTCAGCCAGCCGTGGTTGTTCCGCGACGCCTAATGATTTGTGGTGATACCGAAAAGATCGCAGCCTGCGGCAGCTCCTACATAGAGCACCGTGTAGGAGCTGCCGCAGGCTGCGATCTTTTGATTCTTCAAATGAAAGGAAACTGCCATGACCAGCACCGCCCAACACACTCAGGTCGTACAAAGGCAATTCGGTGAACAGGCCGCCGCCTACCTGAGCAGCGCCGTTCACGCTCAAGGCACCGAATTCGCACTGCTACAAGCTGAGCTGACAGGGCAGGGCGAGGCTCGCGTGCTGGATCTGGGTTGCGGCGCTGGCCATGTCAGTTTTCACGTCGCACCGCTGGTCAAGGAAGTGGTGGCCTACGACTTGTCGCAACAAATGCTCGATGTGGTCGCGGCCGCTGCGATTGACCGCAACATCGGCAATGTTTCCACGGTCAACGGTGCCGCTGAACGTATGCCGTTTGCCGACGGCGAGTTCGACTTCGTGTTCAGTCGTTATTCGGCGCACCACTGGAGCGATCTCGGCGTGGCCCTGCGCGAAGTGCGTCGAGTGCTGAAGCCGGGCGGTGTGGCCGCTTTCGTTGACGTGTTGTCACCGGGCAGCCCATTGTTCGACACTTACCTGCAAAGCGTCGAAGTGCTGCGCGACACCAGCCATGTGCGCAATTATTCCGCCGCTCAATGGCTGCGTCAGGTCAGCGAGGCCGGTTTAAATGTCCGCAGCACCAAGCGTCAGCGCTTGCATCTGGAGTACACCAGTTGGGTTGAGCGCATGCGTACACCGCAAGTGATGCGTGCCGCGATCCGCCAGTTGCAGCAGTCGATGGGCAATGAAGTACGTGACTATTTTGAGATTGATGCCGACGGCTCGTTCAGTACGGATGTGATCGTACTGATGGCTGAACGCTAAGAATTTTTCCGGGCGCGCCTTGGCTGGCGCCCCGACTGAAGACACGAGGAAAGCATGAGCAAGCAGATTCTGATTCTCCCAGGCGACGGCATTGGTCCGGAAATCATGGCCGAAGCGGTCAAAGTGCTGGAACTGGCCAACGACAAATACAGCCTGGGTTTCGAGCTGAGTCATGATCTGATCGGTGGCGCAGCCATCGACAAGCACGGCGTGCCGCTGGCCGACGAAACCCTCGACCGCGCCCGCGCAGCCGACGCGGTATTGTTGGGGGCGGTGGGCGGGCCGAAATGGGACACCATCGAGCGTGACATTCGCCCTGAGCGCGGTCTGCTGAAAATCCGCGCGCAACTGGGTCTGTTCGGCAACCTGCGCCCGGCGATCCTCTACCCGCAACTGGCTGAAGCTTCGAGTCTGAAACCGGAAATCGTTGCCGGTCTGGACATTCTGATCGTCCGTGAACTGACCGGCGGCATCTACTTCGGCGCGCCGCGCGGCACCCGCACTCTGGACAATGGCGAGCGTCAGTCTTACGACACGCTGCCGTACAGCGAAAGCGAAATCCGCCGCATCGCCCGCGTCGGCTTCGACATGGCCATGGTTCGCAACAAAAAGTTGTGCTCGGTGGACAAGGCCAACGTGCTGGCGTCCAGCCAGCTCTGGCGTGAAATCGTCGAAGAAGTGGCCAAGGATTATCCGCAGGTCGAGTTGAGCCACATGTACGTCGACAACGCCGCCATGCAACTGGTCCGCGCGCCGAAGCAGTTTGATGTGATCGTCACCGACAACATGTTCGGCGACATCCTGTCCGACCAGGCCTCGATGCTCACCGGTTCCATCGGCATGCTGCCATCGGCCTCGCTGGACACCAATAACAAGGGCATGTACGAGCCTTGCCACGGCTCGGCGCCGGACATTGCAGGCAAAGGCATCGCCAACCCGTTGGCAACCATTTTGTCGGTATCGATGATGCTGCGTTACAGCTTCAACCTGCAGGATGCGGCCGATGCCATTGAAAAAGCCGTCAGCGTCGTGCTTGATCAAGGGCTGCGCACCGGCGACATCCATTCGCCCGGTTGCACCAAAGTCGGTACGCAGGAAATGGGCGACGCAGTAGTCGCCGCGCTGCGGAATCTGTAATCTCTCGGGCCCGCTGCGAAATTCAATACAAAGCAGCGGCCCACTTTTCAAGAAGGTGTAGTTGCGATGAAACGTGTAGGTCTGATCGGTTGGCGCGGGATGGTCGGTTCCGTGCTCATGCAGCGGATGTTGGAAGAGCAGGATTTCGATCTCATCGAGCCGGTGTTTTTCACCACGTCCAATGTCGGTGGCCAGGGCCCGTCGGTGGGCAAGGACATTGCTCCGCTCAAGGATGCTTACAGCATTGACGAGCTGAAGACCCTCGACGTGATTCTGACCTGCCAGGGCGGCGACTACACCAGCGAAGTGTTCCCGAAACTGCGCGAAGCCGGCTGGCAGGGTTACTGGATCGACGCGGCGTCGAGCCTGCGCATGAACGATGACGCAGTGATCATTCTCGATCCGGTCAATCGCAAGGTCATCGATCAGCAACTCGACGCGGGCACCAAGAACTACATCGGCGGCAACTGCACCGTCAGCCTGATGCTGATGGGCCTGGGCGGTCTGTTCGAAGCCGGTCTGGTCGAGTGGATGAGCGCCATGACTTATCAGGCGGCCTCTGGTGCCGGCGCGCAGAACATGCGTGAACTGATCAAGCAGATGGGTGCGACCCACGCCGCTGTCGCCGATCAACTGGCCGATCCGGCCAGCGCGATTCTCGATATCGACCGTCGCGTGGCAGATGCCATGCGCAGCGAAGCGTATCCGACCGAAAACTTCGGCGTGCCGTTGGCTGGCAGCCTGATCCCCTGGATCGACAAGGAGTTGCCGAACGGCCAGAGCCGCGAAGAGTGGAAAGCTCAGGCTGAGACCAACAAGATTCTCGGTCGCTTCAAAAGCCCGATCCCGGTCGACGGCATCTGCGTGCGCATCGGCGCCATGCGTTGCCACAGCCAGGCGCTGACCATCAAGCTGAACAAAGATGTACCGATCGCCGATATCGAAGGGCTGATCAGCCAGCACAACCCGTGGGTGAAACTGGTGCCGAACCAGCGCGAAATCAGCATGCAGGAGCTGAGCCCGACCAAGGTCACCGGCACGCTGAATGTTCCGGTGGGTCGTCTGCGCAAGCTGAACATGGGTTCACAATTCGTCGGTGCCTTCACCGTCGGCGATCAGTTGTTGTGGGGCGCGGCCGAACCGCTGCGTCGCATGCTGCGGATTCTGCTCGAGCGTTGATCGTTTGAAGTTGTGAAAGAACCCGTGCCTTGAGAGGTGCGGGTTTTTTTATGCATCGATTTCTCGGGGTGTTTGTACCGACCCCATCGCTGGCAAGCCAGCTCCCACAGTGTTCAGTGCTGTACACAAAATTTATGCACAACACAGAAACCTGTGGGAGCTGGCTTGCCAGCGATGAGGCCGGTGCAGGCCCCGCAAAACCCGGCAGAAATTGCCTGTGCGGCGGTCACCCGGTAAAGTGCCGCTCCCCCCGTTTTGCCAGAGGTAGTTCCATGACCCAGACTTTCGATATCGCCGTTATCGGCGCCACCGGTACTGTCGGCGAAACCCTCGTACAGATTCTCGAAGAGCGGGATTTCCCGGTCGACAACCTGCACCTGCTCGCCAGCAGTGAATCGGCCGGCAGTTCGGTGCTGTTCCGCAATAAAAACGTACGCGTTCGCGAGGTCGACGCGTTCGATTTCAGCAAGGTCAAACTGGCGTTTTTCGCCGCCGGCCCGGCCATCACGCTGAGCTACGCCGCCCGTGCCCACGCCGCCGGCTGCTCGCTCATCGACCTGTCCGGCGCGTTGCCGGCCGAGCAAGCGCCGCAAGTGGTGCCGGAAGCCAATCCCGCCGTGCTGGCCGGTTTGCAAGCGCCATTTCAGGTCAGCAGCCCGAGCCCGTCAGCGACTTCGCTCGCCGTGGTGCTGGCGCCGCTGCTCGATCTGATCGACCTGCAATACGTTAATGTCACCGCCAATCTGGCCGTATCCGCGCAAGGGCGCGAAGCGGTCACCGAGCTGGCGCGGCAGACGGCCGAACTGCTCAACATGCGTCCGCTGGAGCCGACTTTCTTCGACCGGCAGATGGCATTCAACCTGCTGGCTCAGGTCGGTACACCGGATGCGCACGGTCACACGCTGCTGGAAAAACGCCTGGTGCGAGAGCTGCGTCAGGTATTAGCGAAACCTTTATTGAAGATTTCCGCAACTTGCGTTCAAGCCCCGGTGTTTTTTGGCGATAGCTTTAGCGTGACCTTGCAGTCAGGCAGCGCTGTTGACTTGGAAAAGGTTAACGCCGCGCTCGAAGCGGCGCCGGGGATCGAGCTGGTTGATGCCGGCGATTACCCGACGGCTGTCGGTGACGCGGTGGGGCAGGACGTGGTCTACGTCGGGCGCGTGCGTAGCGGTGTCGACGACCCGGCGGAACTTAATCTGTGGCTGACGTCAGATAACGTACGCAAAGGGGCGGCGCTCAATGCTGTGCAGGTGGCCGAATTGTTGATAAAAGACCTGCTGTAAAAGATACTTGGCAACAATTTGTCGACTGATTCTAGGTGAGCGCTATGCTTGCCCGAAGCACTTGATGACGTGTCACCCTCCGGGACATTCCGGGGCATCAAAGAAATGATCGCGCGCGACATCTGTCGTCGTCGCGCGCAATGCCTTACGGCAGCGGTATTCAAAAGCTTCTCGCTGGCCGAGGAACGTTCAAACAAAGGATGAGGCTATGGTTCAAGTTCGCAAACTGGTGTTAGCAATAGCGGCCGCCTCGGCGCTGTCCTCCGGTATGGCGCATGCCCTCGGGCTCGGGGAGCTGACCCTGAAGTCGACCCTGAACCAGCCGCTGGTGGCTGAAATCGAGCTGCTCGATGTCAAGGATCTTACTGCCGCCGAAGTGGTGCCGAGTCTGGCTTCACCCGAAGATTTCGCCAAGGCCGGCGTTGACCGTCAGGCCTTCCTCAATGACCTCAGCTTCACACCGGTAATCAACGCCAGCGGCAAAAGCGTGCTGCGCGTCACGTCGAGCAAACCGTTGTCCGAGCCGATGGTGAAATTCCTCGTGCAGGTGATGTGGCCAAACGGACGTTTGTTGCGCGATTACAGCGTTCTGCTGGATCCGTCGAAGTTTTCTCCGCAAACCGCTGACGCCGCCGCGCAACCTGCGCCGTCGCAAACCATCACCGCGCCGACGACTGGCGCTACGCACTCGGCGCAATACACCACCACGCCGCGCGACACCCTGTGGGAAATTGCCGCGAAGGCGCGTAACGGCGGTTCGGTGCAGCAGACCATGCTGGCCATTCAAGCGCTGAACCCGGACGCGTTCATCGGCGGCAACATCAACCGCTTGAAAACCGGTCAGGTGTTGCGCATGCCCGATCCGGTGCAAAGCACTGCGTTGCCGCAGTCCAAAGCGATTGCCGAGGTCGCGGCGCAGAACGAAGCCTGGCGTCAGGGCCGTCGCTATGTGGCGAAGCCGGGGAGCGGTCAGCAACAACTCGATGCCACCAATCGTGGGCGCGGCAATACCGGCGCGGCACCGAACGCTCAGGACAATCTGAGCCTGGTCTCCGCCGAAAGCGCCAAGACCCGCGGCAACGGCCCGGCGGGTGATGCCAAGGCGCTCAGCAACAAACTGGCGGTCACTCAGGAAAACCTCGACACGACGCGTCGTGACAATGAGGAACTGAAAAGCCGCATGTCCGATCTGCAGAGTCAGCTGGACAAGCTGCAAAAACTGATCGAGCTGAAGAACAACCAACTGGCGAAACTACAGGCCGAAGGGGCGGGCGCTGCACCGGGCGTCAATGGCGCGGTGGCACCGGTTCCAGCCATCACCGCCGAGTTGGCCGCGACGCCACCAGCGACCCCGGCTGAAGCGGCCGCGGCCGCGCCGACCCCAGAGTCAGCGATGGCGCCACCTGCCGAAACGCCGGTTGAGCCGGTCGTCGAGCCTGTGGTCGAAACGACTCCCGCCGCTGCGGACGACGAGAAGACCTTCAACGAGCTGCTGACCAATCCGATTCTGTTGGGGTTGATCGGTGGCGGCGCAGTGGTGCTGTTGCTCTTGCTGCTGTTGCTGGCACGCCGCCGCAAGGCTCAGCAGGAAGCCGAGAAGCACGTGCGCATGGCGCGGGCGCTGGCTGAAGAACAGGAATTCTCGGCGGAACAGGATCTGCCGGAAAGCAGCTTCGCAGGTCTGGAAACGCCGGCAGCGAGCGTCACGCTCAATACGCCTCCGACACCAGCACCAGCGCCGGCACCGGCACCGGTCGTGGCGCCGGTGGTGATGACCACGCCGATTGCGGCGCCGCTAGTGGCACCGGCCGCCGAACGTTCTGACGACGTGCTGGACAAGGCCCAGTCGCACATCAACGCCGGTCGCTTGAATCAGGCTGCCGCGCTGCTGGAAGAGGGCGTCAGCCTGGAGCCGCAACGCAGTGATCTGCGCCTCAAGCTGATGGAGGTTTACGGTCAGCAGGGTGACCGCGATGCATTCGTCGGCCAGGAGCGCCAGTTGGTAGCCAATGGCGAAAACTTTGCCAAGGTCGAAGCGCTGAAAAGTCGCTTCCCGGCCATGGCACTGATCGCCGCTGGTGGTCTCGCGGCGGCTGCGGTCGCGGCCGAGCTGGACGCGCAATACGTCAAGGATTTGCTGCTGGATGAGCCTGAAGCCCCAGCGCCAGCGCCCGTTGAAGAGGATCTGGATAGCGCATTTGACCTGAGCCTGGACGATCTCGACAACATAACGCCAGTGGCGCCAGCGCCGATCGCCGAACCTGAAGCGCCGGTCGAGCTGGACGCATTCCCGGCGGACGATGACCTGAGCTTCGAATCGGTCCTGCAACAGCAAACCGCAATGAAAGACAATCTCGACGATCTGTCTGATTTCGACCTGGACATGGATCTCGGTGCCGAGCCGACGCCAGCGGTGAATCTCGCGGACGACGATTTCCTTCTGGATCTGGACGACGGCGTGAAAGATCTGCCGCCAGTCGAGCCGCCGGTGGTGGCTGACGTACCGCAGGATGATCTGGAGTTGCCGGCCGATTTCGATCTGTCGCTGGCCGACGAGATGGACAGCAATACGGCTGCAGAGCCTGACGCCTTCGGCGCAGAGCTGGACGACGTCAACGCCGAGCTTGATCGCCTGTCGCAGAGCATCGCCGAGCCGACCTTCACCGAAGCGGACGCCGCGATGGGTGACGATCTTGGTGAAGACGACTTCGACTTCCTCGCCGGCACTGACGAAGCGGCGACCAAGCTCGATCTGGCTCAGGCGTATATCGATATGGGCGATGCCGACGGCGCTCGCGACATCCTCAACGAAGTGTTGACCGAGGGTGACGAAAAGCAGCGGGGCGAAGCCAAAGATATGCTGTCCAGCCTGTAGTAAGTTCAGCGGTAAATGAAAACGGCAGCCCATTGAGGCTGCCGTTTTTGTTTGTGCTGGATGAAGGGTTATCAGTGCTGTCGTCATCGCTGGCAGCAGCCCGCTCCCACAGGTTGGGTGCACGCCGCAAATCAATGTGGGAGCTGGCTTGCCAGCGATGGCGGCAGATCAGGCGACAGAGAACCTCTGGCATCCCCCGCCCACCACCTTATAATGCCCGCCTTTGCAAATCAGCAGGCTGTCCCACTTGGCAAACATAGATAACCCGGTCGCCGAAATGGCCCCCGACGGCTTTTACCGCGTCGCCCTGGGCGTGGAGTACAAAGGTTCGCGCTACAGCGGCTGGCAGCGGCAGTTGACCGGTGTGGCAACCGTGCAGGAAGAACTCGAAAAGGCCCTGTCGAAAGTCGCCAATTCGCCGGTTTCCCTGCAATGCGCCGGACGTACCGACGCTGGCGTACATGCCTGCGGACAAGTGGTGCACTTCGACACGCAGGTTGATCGATCGCTGAAAGCCTGGGTCATGGGCGCCAATATCAATCTGCCTCACGACATCAGTGTCAGCTGGGCGCGAGTAATGCCGGCGCATTTTCATGCGCGGTTCAAGGCCATCGCCAGGCGTTATCGCTACGTGATCTACAACGATCAGATCCGCCCGGCGCATCTCAACGAAGAAATCACCTGGAATCATCGTCCACTGGATGCCGAGCGCATGGCGCAGGCGGCGCAGTATCTGATCGGCACCCACGATTTCAGCGCCTTCCGTGCTGGCCAGTGTCAGGCCAAGTCGCCAATCAAGAAGATGCATCACCTGCGCGTGACCCGACACGGCAAGATGATCGTGCTCGACATCCGCGCCAATGCCTTCCTGCACCACATGGTGCGCAATATCGCTGGGGTCCTGATGACCATCGGCGCTGGCGAGCGCCCGGTGGAATGGATGAAGGAAGTGCTGGAAAGCCGCGAACGCCGTTCCGGCGGCGTGACGGCGCATCCGTACGGTTTGTATCTCGTGCAAGTGGAGTATCACGATGAATTTCCGTTGCCCGAGCGTTTCATCGGGCCACATTTCCTTACGGGTTTCTCCGAACTTGACGGCTGACGCCTTCCGACGCTTTTGTTACCATCCGGGACGTTTTCGGCTTTTGCCTTGAGGTTTTCCTGACATGTCAGCCGTTCGCAGCAAGATCTGTGGCATTACTCGCATAGAAGATGCGCTGGCCGCCGTCGAAGCCGGCGCCGATGCGATCGGTCTGGTGTTTTACGCCAAGAGCCCGCGTGCGGTGAGCGTGCAGCAGGCACGGGCGATCATTCAGGCGTTGCCGCCGTTCGTGACTACCGTGGGTCTGTTCGTCAACGCCAGCCGCTGCGAGTTGGGGGAAATTCTCGATGCCGTGCCGCTGGATCTTTTGCAGTTCCATGGCGATGAGACCGCAGAAACCTGCGAAGGCTGGCACCGTCCGTACATCAAGGCGCTGCGGGTCAAGGCTGGCGATGACATCGGCGCTGCCGTCGACGCCTTTCCGGGCGCCAGCGGCGTGCTGCTCGATACCTACGTCGAAGGTGTGCCGGGCGGAACCGGTGAGGCGTTCGATTGGTCATTGATCCCGCGGGGTTTGAGCAAACCGTTCATCCTCGCGGGTGGCCTGACGCCGGAAAACGTCGGCGACGCGGTGGCACGGGTAAAACCTTACGCGGTCGATGTCAGCGGCGGGGTGGAAGCGAGCAAGGGCATCAAGGATGCCGCAAAGATTCGTGCATTCATCAACGCAGTAAAAAGCGCATAGGAATCTGTAGGAACCTGTAGGAACCTGTAGGAGCTGACGAGTGCAACGAGGCTGCGATCTTTTGATCTTAAAAAAACAGAATCAAAGGATCGCAACCTCGGTGCACTCCTCAGCTCCTACCACTCCCACACGGGTTCCGATAATGATGTGACGGCTGGCAGTCTGCCGCCGTCCATCAATGCACTTGCACAAAGCAGGCGCGGCTGAGGGTTTCCAGATGGCACGCAGGTCATGTTTCGCGCTGACCGTGGCTGTTCGGCAACCATCGCCACACACATGAATTTAGCTCAAGGGCATACGCGGGGCTGCGAACCAGAGCGTTCGGGCCGCCGGTACTGGAGAAAGAAAGCATGAGCAACTGGTTAGTAGACAAACTGATCCCTTCGATCATGCGTTCCGAGGTCAAGAAGAGCTCGGTGCCTGAAGGTCTGTGGCACAAGTGCCCGTCTTGCGAGGCGGTGCTGTACCGTCCTGAGCTGGAAAAGACCCTGGACGTTTGCCCCAAGTGCAATCA
Organism: Pseudomonas fluorescens; assembly: GCF_900636825.1. Taxonomy (NCBI): domain Bacteria; kingdom Pseudomonadati; phylum Pseudomonadota; class Gammaproteobacteria; order Pseudomonadales; family Pseudomonadaceae; genus Pseudomonas; species Pseudomonas fluorescens. The sequence continues at coordinate 2,107,710 of NZ_LR134318.1, forward strand.
CCACATGCGCATCGGCGCACGTGCACGCATCGACATCTTCCTCGATGCCGAAGGTCGCAATGAACTGGGCGCCGATCTGGAGCCGGTTGACCGTCTGAAATTCCGCGACGGCAAGAAGTACAAGGATCGCCTGACCGCAGCGCAGAAGCAGACCGGCGAGAAAGATGCGCTGATTTCCGTCAGCGGCACTTTGCTGGGTATGCCTGTGGTGGTGTCGGCATTCGAATTCAACTTCATGGGCGGTTCCATGGGCGCCATCGTCGGTGAGCGTTTCGTCCGCGCCGCCAACTACGCGCTGGAAAACCGTTGCCCGATGATCTGCTTCGCCGCTTCCGGCGGTGCGCGCATGCAGGAAGCGCTGATCTCGCTGATGCAGATGGCCAAGACTTCGGCAGTATTGGCGCGTCTGCGTGAAGAAGGCATCCCGTTCATCTCCGTACTGACCGACCCGGTTTACGGCGGTGTTTCCGCGAGTCTGGCGATGCTCGGCGACGTCATTATCGGTGAGCCGAAAGCCCTGATCGGCTTCGCCGGTCCGCGTGTCATCGAACAGACCGTGCGCGAAAAACTGCCAGAAGGCTTCCAGCGCAGCGAATTCCTGCTGGAGCACGGCGCAATCGACATGATCATTCACCGTCAGGAACTCCGTCCGCGTCTGGGTAACCTGCTGGCACAAATGACCGGCAAGCCGACGCCGAAATTCGTCGCTGCGCCAATCGAGCCGATCGTGGTTCCGCCGGCACCTGCCAACGTATGACCGAGCGCACCCTTGGCGAATGGCTCGCCTACCTTGAGCAGTTGCATCCGTCGGCCATCGATATGGGCCTGGAGCGTTCACAACAGGTAGCGTCCCGTATGGGGCTGGGTCAGCCGGCGCCTCGGGTGATCACGGTCACCGGCACCAACGGCAAGGGTTCTACCTGCGCGTTTGTGGCTTCGTTGCTGCGCGCGCAGGGCCTGAGCGTTGGTGTCTACAATTCTCCGCACCTGCTGCGTTACAACGAGCGGGTGCAAATCAATGGCGTCGAAGCCACTGATGCTCAGCTGTGCGAAGCCTTTGCAGCGGTCGAAGCCGGGCGTGGCGAAACTTCCCTGACTTATTTCGAGATGGGCACCCTGGCGGCGTTCTGGCTGTTTCAGCAGGCCGGGCTTGACGCTGTGGTGCTGGAAGTCGGTTTGGGCGGGCGCCTGGACACAGTCAACGTCGTCGATGCCGATATTGCGCTGGTGACCAGCATCGGCGTCGATCATGCCGATTATCTGGGCAGCACTCGCGAATCCGTGGCTTTCGAAAAGGCCGGGATTTTTCGTCACGGCAAACCGGCCTTGTGCGGCGATTTGAATCCTCCGCAACCGTTGCTCGACAAGACGCGTGAGCTGGCCTGTCCATTCTTCCTGCGCGGGCGTGATTTCGATCTCGGCATCACCGATCAGCACTGGCAGTGGCGCGGCGCCGATGCGCAGGGCAAGGTTATAGAACTGCGGGATTTGCCGTTGCTGGATCTGCCAATGGAAAATGCCGCGCTGGCATTGCAGGCGTATCTGCTGAGCGGCTTGCCATGGGATGCCGAGCAGATTGTCGCGGCCTTGCGAGCGACTCGCGTGGTCGGTCGTCTGGATCGGCGCTCGTTCGACTGGAACGGCAAGCGCCTGAATCTGTTGCTGGACGTTGGCCACAACCCGCATGCTGCCGAGTATCTGGCTCGTCGGCTGACCGCGCGGCCGCCGGTTGGCAAGCGTCTGGCGGTATTCGGTCTGCTGGCGGACAAGGATCTGGATGGTGTTGTCGGCGAATTGAGTGCTAGTGTCGAGCATTGGGCGGTGGCGCCGCTGGATTCTCCGCGCGCCCGCCCGGTTGCTGAGCTTCACGCGACATTGCAGGGTCTGGGTGCCTCGGTCACGTCTTATGACAGTGTTGCTGCCGCGCTGGAAGGGCAGTGTGAAGTGGCCACCAGCGACGACGAGATTCTGTTGTTCGGATCATTTTATTGTGTCGCCGAGGCCCTTGAATGGCTGGCCCGGCGCTCCACGGAGGAAGCGGCAAATGGCTTTGCTGGATAAAGCGTACAAGCAGCGCATGGTTGGCGCGTTGGTGCTGGTTGCGCTGGCGGTGATCTTCCTGCCCATGCTGTTTTCCCGTCAGGATGAGCAGCGTCAAGTGACCGTCGAGGCGCCTTCAGCGCCGCAAGCGCCGTCCTTGCCGCAGGTGCAAATGGATCCGGTGGCGGTTCCCGAACCCCAAGCCTTGCCACAAGAGCCTGTGCCGACTGACGAAGAAGTCGCTGAAGAAACCGCACCTCCCGCACCAGTGGCCGCGGCGCCGACCATACCCGCGCAGATTGCCCGTCCCGCGACACCGCCGCCAGTGGCCAAGCCGATCCCGGCGCCTGCCCAGCCGATCACATCGGCGACGAGCAAACCTGACACCACGCAGAGTCGCGTAGATGCCAATGGTCTGTCGGTCAGCTGGTCTGTGCAATTGGCCAGCCTGTCGAGTCGCGCGAGCGCCGAGAGCCTGCAAAAAAACCTGCGTAGCCAGGGCTACAATGCCTATATTCGCTCGGCTGATGGCAAGAATCGGGTCTTCGTCGGTCCGCTGATCGAGCGCGCCGAAGCTGATCGTCTGCGTGATCTGTTGAGCCGTCAGCAGAACCTCAAGGGCTTCGTTGTCCGTTTTCAGCCTGAACGTGGCTGAAATCTATCACCCCGATTGAAAAGCACTGACAATCGCAGCTTACCGACAGCCATGCGCTCTGCTAAAATGCGCCGCCTTATCCGTCTGTAGGCTGCACTGTGCCATTTACCTGGGTTGACTGGGCGATCGTTGCAATCATCGCCATCTCCGCTTTGATCAGTCTGAGCCGCGGCTTCGTCAAAGAAGCATTATCGCTGGTGACCTGGATCATCGCAGGAGCGGTTGCCTGGATGTTCGGTGGCTCATTGTCCGAGTACCTCGCCGGATACATCGAAACCCCATCGGCTCGCGTGATCGCGGGCTGTGCCATCATGTTTGTCGCCACACTGATCGTTGGCGCAATGATCAATTATCTTATCGGCGAGTTGGTTCGCGTCACCGGGTTGTCCGGGACCGATCGATTCCTCGGCATGGCCTTCGGCGCTGCGCGTGGCGTATTGCTGGTGGTCGTGGCAGTCGGGCTGTTGAGCCTGGGGCCGGTACAGCAGGACGGGTGGTGGAAAGAATCCCAGCTCGTGCCGAAGTTTCTATTGGTCGCCGATTGGTCCAAAAACCTGATCCTTGGGTGGAGCAGTCAGTGGCTTGCCAGCGGAATCAGCGTACCCGCTGATCTTCCGTTCAAGGAGCAACTCTTGCCGTCGGCGAAAACGCCTCAGTGAGTGTTGTTCAGTTCAGATCCATTAAGTAGGGGTTGCGTCGCATGTGTGGCATCGTCGGTATCGTCGGTAAGTCGAACGTCAATCAGGCGCTGTATGACGCGCTAACCGTGCTCCAGCACCGCGGCCAGGACGCTGCCGGTATCGTGACCAGCCATGATGGCCGGTTGTTCCTGCGCAAGGACAATGGCCTGGTGCGTGACGTGTTCCAGCAGCGTCACATGCAGCGCCTGGTCGGCCACATGGGTATCGGCCACGTCCGTTACCCGACCGCCGGCAGCTCGACGTCGGCCGAGGCCCAACCGTTTTACGTCAACTCGCCTTACGGCATCACTTTGGCGCACAACGGTAACCTGACCAACGTTGAACAGTTGGCCAAGGAAATCTACGAATCCGATCTGCGTCACGTCAACACCAGTTCCGATTCGGAAGTGTTGCTCAACGTGTTCGCCCACGAGCTGGCCCAGCGCGGCAAGCTGCAGCCGACCGAAGAAGACGTGTTTGCTGCCGTAACCGACGTGCACAACCGCTGCGTGGGTGGTTACGCCGTAGTGGCAATGGTCACCGGTTACGGCATCGTCGGTTTCCGTGACCCGCACGGCATTCGTCCAATCGTGTTCGGCCAACGTCACACCGACGAAGGCGTCGAGTACATGATCGCTTCCGAAAGCGTGTCGCTGGACGTGCTCGGCTTCACCCTGATTCGCGATCTCGCGCCGGGCGAAGCGGTGTACATCACTGAAGACGGCAAGCTGCACACCCGTCAGTGCGCAACCAACCCATCGCTGACTCCGTGCATTTTCGAACACGTCTACCTGGCGCGTCCGGACTCGATCATCGACGGCGTGTCGGTGTACAAGGCGCGTCTGCGCATGGGCGAGAAACTCGCCGAAAAGATCCTGCGCGAGCGTCCAGAGCACGATATCGATGTGGTCATCCCGATTCCGGACACCAGCCGCACCGCCGCGCTGGAACTGGCGAATCACTTGGGCGTGAAGTTCCGCGAAGGCTTCGTCAAGAACCGTTACATCGGCCGGACTTTCATCATGCCGGGCCAGGCGGCTCGCAAGAAGTCGGTACGCCAGAAGCTCAACGCCATCGAGCTGGAATTCCGCGGCAAGAACGTAATGCTGGTCGACGACTCGATCGTGCGCGGCACCACCTGCAAGCAGATCATCCAGATGGCCCGCGAAGCCGGTGCGAAAAACGTCTACTTCTGCTCGGCGGCCCCGGCGGTACGTTTCCCGAACGTGTACGGTATCGACATGCCAAGCGCGCACGAACTGATCGCGCACAACCGCTCGACCCAGGACGTGGCTGATCTGATCGGTGCTGACTGGCTGATCTATCAGGACTTGCCTGACTTGATCGAAGCGGTGGGTGGCGGCAAGATCAAGATCGACAACTTCGATTGCGCGGTGTTTGATGGCAAGTACGTCACCGGTGACGTCGATGAGGCTTACCTGAACAAGATCGAGCAGGCACGCAATGATGCCTCGAAGGTCAAGACCCAGGCGGTCAGTGCGATCATCGATCTGTACAACAACTGAGTGAACACCGGCCCTGAGGGGCCGGTTTTGTATCTGACTTTTAATTTTTCGAGAACAGGGCAAGGAGTGACAGCATGAGTCAGGAATGGGATGCCGGTCGGCTGGACAGCGACCTTGAAGGTGTAGCGTTCGATACTCTGGCCGTCCGTGCCGGTCAGCACCGTACGCCGGAAGGCGAGCATGGTGATCCGATGTTCTTCACCTCGAGCTACGTGTTCCGCACCGCCGCCGACGCGGCGGCGCGGTTTGCCGGTGAAGTGCCGGGCAACGTGTACTCGCGTTATACCAACCCGACCGTGCGCGCATTCGAAGAGCGCATTGCTGCGCTGGAAAGTGCCGAGCAGGCCGTTGCCACCGCAACCGGCATGGCCGCGATCATGGCTGTGGTGATGAGCCTGTGCAGCGCCGGCGATCACGTCCTGGTTTCGCGCAGCGTGTTCGGTTCGACCATCAGTCTATTCGAGAAATACTTCAAGCGTTTTGGCGTGGAAGTCGACTACGTCCCGCTGGCCGATCTCGCGGCCTGGGATGCGGCGATCAAGCCGACCACCAAATTGCTGTTTGTCGAATCCCCGTCGAACCCACTGGCGGAATTGGTCGACATCGCTGCGCTGGCGGAGATTGCTCATGCCAAAGGCGCAATGTTGGTGGTCGACAACTGTTTCTGCACGCCAGCCTTGCAGCAGCCGCTGAAACTCGGTGCGGACATCGTTGTGCACTCGGCGACCAAGTTCATCGACGGCCAGGGCCGTTGCATGGGCGGTGTGGTCGCTGGCCGCAGCGAGCAGATGAAAGAAGTTGTCGGTTTCCTGCGTACCGCCGGGCCGACACTGAGCCCGTTCAATGCGTGGATTTTCCTCAAGGGCCTGGAAACTCTCAACCTGCGGATGAAGGCCCACTGCGCCAACGCCCAGCAACTGGCCGAATGGCTGGAGCAGCAGGACGGTATCGAGAAAGTCCATTACGCCGGTCTCAAGAGCCATCCGCAGCACGAATTGGCTCAGCGTCAGCAGAAGGGCTTCGGTGCCGTGGTCAGCTTCGAGGTCAAGGGCGGCAAAGAGGGCGCCTGGCGTTTTATCGATGCTACTCGATTGATTTCGATCACCGCCAACCTCGGTGACAGCAAAACCACCATCACCCACCCAAGTACTACGTCCCACGGCCGTCTGGCGCCGCAGGAGCGTGAAGCGGCGGGCATCCGCGACAGCCTGATCCGTGTTGCGGTCGGTCTGGAGGATGTGGCGGATCTGCAAGCCGACCTGGCGCGCGGTCTGGCGGCGTTGTGATCGAGTTGTCCACGCCGAAATCCGCTACCCATGGCCGCGTTGCGCTGGTCACGGGGGCGGCGCGCGGTATTGGTCTGGGGATTGCGGCCTGGCTGCTCAGCGAAGGCTGGCAGGTGGTGCTGACCGATCTGGATCGTGCGCGCGGATCGAAAGTCGCGAAGGTGCTCGGCGAAAATGCCTGGTTCATCGCGATGGATGTTGCTGACGAGTCCCAGGTTGCACTCGGCGTTGCCGAAGTGCTGGGGCAGTTCGGTCGCCTCGATGCGCTGGTATGCAATGCGGCGGTTGCCGATCCGCACAACATCACCCTGGAAAGCCTTGATCTGGCCTACTGGAATCGCGTGTTGGCGGTGAATCTCAGTGGGCCGATGCTATTGGCCAAGCACTGCGCGCCTTATTTGCGCGCGCATAACGGTTCGATCGTCAATCTGGCTTCCACCCGTGCGCGCCAATCGGAGGCGGACTCCGAAGCGTATGCGGCAAGCAAGGGCGGATTACTGGCGCTGACCCATGCGCTGGCAATCAGCCTCGGGCCGGAAATCCGCGTCAATGCTGTCAGTCCGGGCTGGATCGATGCACGGGATCCGTCTGCGCGCCGCGCTGAGCCTTTGGCTGACGCCGATCATGCCCAGCATCCAGCGGGCAGGGTAGGGACGGTCGAGGATGTGGCGGCGATGGTGGCCTGGCTGCTGTCGCGCAACGCCGGATTCGTCACCGGGCAGGAATTTGTCGTCGATGGCGGCATGACCAAGAAGATGATTTACGAGCAGTAGCAGATTCGAGCTTCAAGCGGCAAGCAGAAGCATGATGGTGGTGTGCCTGCTTTCGCTGATCTTGCTTTTTCTTGAAGCTTGCAGCTTGCAGCTAAAATCTGTTTTTGAAAAAAACTCTAATCCTGCTATTGACTTAGGTTCGCTACCTGCGTAAATTTCGCGGCCTCGGAGATGCAAACGGGTGATTAGCTCAGCTGGGAGAGCGTCTGCCTTACAAGCAGAATGTCGGCGGTTCGATCCCGTCATCACCCACCACTCCCGAGAAACTTGCTCAGGCAAGAACGTAGGCTGAAAGTGCCTGCACCGACGCGCAGCGGTAGTTCAGTCGGTTAGAATACCGGCCTGTCACGCCGGGGGTCGCGGGTTCGAGTCCCGTCCGCTGCGCCATATTTTACGAGTCAGTATGATCTGATTCGCGATTGCATAGCACCGAAGCTTGCAATCAAACGAGTTACTTGAGCGCAAGCTCAAAGCGATACGCAGCGGTAGTTCAGTCGGTTAGAATACCGGCCTGTCACGCCGGGGGTCGCGGGTTCGAGTCCCGTCCGCTGCGCCATATCTGCTCCAAGGACCACTGAACGCCTTGAAGCACCGAAAGCAGCCATCGGCTGGTTCGGAATCGATAGCAAAGACCCTGGTCGAAAGACCGGGGTTTTTTGTGTCTGAAATTTGACCCCCTCTTTGTTTTCCTCCTTTCCCTGTCCTGCACAATCCCTGTAGGAGCTGCGGCACGCTGCGATCTTTTGCCTTTAATCTCAGCACCCCAATCCAGAAGATCGCAGCCTCGTTTCACTCGACAACTCCTACAGGAATGTCGAGCGTCCTGCGGTGCCGCGTCGCATTGATTTTTTGAATATTTAGTCAGGTTTTTGTAACTGGTTGTTTTCTGCGGGCTCAGAAACCTTTAAAGTTAACCTTTCGGTCAGCTTTGCACTGTCAACACAGCTCTTTGCTTCGCCAGAAAGAGCTTCTGCACGACTCGAGATTTCCCAGTAGATAACCAAAAGGGCGGACGTATAACCGCCCAGAGGATGATCCATGTCCAACCGTGAAATATCCCGGCGCTCGTTCCTCCAAGGCGGGCTGGTGGCGGGTGTGAGCGTCACGCTCACGCCGCTCAGCAGTCAGGCGCTGGCTGCCTTGATGGAAAACAGCGTGACCGTGCCGTCCGAGAAATGGCTCGGCAACAATGGCAAGGCACGCCAGCGTAACGATGCGTTGTCCAAGGTCTGCGGCAGCAAAGTGTTTGCCCGCGACATCCGCGCCAAGGACATGCCGGGCTGGCCGCAGCAGCAAGGCCACGCCATGCTGCTGAAAACCATCAAGGCCGACCGCATCTATGACGGCTACGATCTGTCGTGGCTAGGTGCCGATTTGCAGCCGGACCGCATCGTCACCGCGGCCGACCTGGAAAAAGACGGCATCGTTTTTCCGGAAGAGCATGCGCCCGATCCTTTGCTGCCTGAAGGCAAAGTGCCGATGTTCATCGGCCATCCAGTGGCGATCCTGATCTGGAACGATTTCGAGCGTTTCCGCCAAGCCAAAAATCAACTTAAATTCAATGACAAAGCGATTCGTTACGGTGCCAAAGTGCCGTTCTACGAAGGCGATCCTTACGGCAGCTTCCGCTACGTGCGTGTCGGTGGTGCGACCTCGGCGGACGAAGACGAATTCGCCAGCCTCAAGGATTCGATCCTGTTTCCGATGCTGAAAAACCGCCGTCCGGTGTGGGATTCGCAGCCCAATCTGCACGGCAATCTGACCGAACGCGGTTTGTTCTACGCCGACCGCATGAAGAAAGAGATCGACACCCCGCCAGACCACTGGCTGGTGTTCGACGAGCGCTACAAAACCCCTTCGATCGAGCCAGCCGCCCTTGAGCCAGACAACGGCAACGGTTGGTACGACCCGAAAACCAAAACCCTGCATTTCGTGGTAGCGACTCAGTGCCCGCTGGAGACTGCCACCGAGACGGCGAAAATGATCGGGCCGTCGCGCTTCGGGCTGGCCAATCTGAACATGCATCCCGGCTACACCGTTGGCTACGGCTCCAAAGACCACAACATTTTCGTTTATTACGCCGCTCTTGCTGCGTTGTACGGCGCCGGTGTGCCGGTGCGGCTGGCCAACGACCGCTATGAGCAGTTCCAGAGCGGTATCAAGCGGCACCCGTTCGATATCCGCTACCAGCTGGCCGTGGACAAGAACGATTACACCTTCAAGATTTTCCGCGCAGAAATGAGCGTCGATGGCGGCGGCCGGGTTAACTACAGCCCTTCGGTGGCGGCGGTTGGCGCCACGGCGGCGCAGTCGATCTACTACATGCCGCAGAACGATTTGCAGGTTACGGCGTATCACTCGCGCGCGGTGGAAGCCGGTTCGATGCGTGGTTACGGGACCCTGCAAAGCATGGCCGCGACCGAGATGATGGTCGATGAAATTGCCAATCGGCTGGGTGTCGACGCGATCGATTTGCGCCGTAAGAACGCCCTGCGTTCCGGCATGAAAAACACCCAGGGAGCGATCCCGGCCGGTGCGTTGCGTCTGCACGAAATCCTCGACAAAGCCTCGGTACACGAGGTCTGGAAAAACCGCGACGCGATCAAGAAACAGCGCGAAGCGGCCGATCCGGACAACTGGTACGGCGTCGGTTTTGCGATTTGCCAGAAAGACTTTGGCACCGGTTCGGAAGCGCCGATGGCCAGCATCGAGTTTACGGCCGACGGTCGCATCACTCTGCGCCATATCGGCATCGAGATCGGTACCGGCATGTCCACTTCGCAAGCCTTGGTCGTCGCCGACTTCCTCGGTAGCCCGGCGCACGAAGTGAAGACGGGCGAGACCGAATGGAAGGAACTGCAGCTGATCACAAGCGGCAACCCTTACATCATGAGCCAGGCCGAGCAGGACAATCTGCTGCGTAATCCGCGCTGGGTCGGCAAACTCGCCTCGGCGTCGTCTGCAACCAACTCGGCTTACTATTTCAGCCACGCCACCCGTGAAGCGGCGCGCGTGTTGTTCAACCATGGTCTGTGGCCAGCGGCGCTGGAGATTTGGCGGCAGGGCCCTTACGGCGGCCAGGCCAACCCTTACGTTGTTCGTCGCGAAGATGCCCATTGGGTGGACGGCAAACTCACCGCCAACGGCATGCAGCCGCTGAGCTTCGAAGAGCTGGCCAGACATGCGCATGAACGTGGTCTGGTCACGGCGGCCACTGTGCACGGCTTCAACCGCTGGAGCTGGGCCGAGGCCGAATACAGCATCGACGGTGTACGCGAGCGCCTGCCGCTCGACGGTCTGGCGGTGAAATACGGCGACGGTGCACCTAACGCGAAAAAAGCGTTGATGAACACGGCGGGCTTCCACTTGCTCGATCGGCAGAACATCAACTATCCGGTGGTGCAACTCAATAACGCTGCGGTGACTTACTACAGCCCGGTGGCGACGCTGGTCGAGCTGAAAGTCAACAAAGGTTCAGCGGAAGTCGAAGTGCTCAACCACCACTCTTGGGTCGAGTGCGGTCGGGTGCTGGTCGAAGAATTGGTCAAGGGCCAGCTCGAAGGCGGTATCGCCATGGGCATCGGCCACGCGTTGATGGAAGAGATGCCGCTGTACGAAGGCGGGCCGGGGGAGGGTGACTGGAACTTCAACCGTTATCGCCTGCCGATGGCCCGTCATGTCGCGGTGTGGAAGCAGACGGCAGAGATTCTGCCGGCGTTGTCGCCAAGCGACCCGTCCAAAGGCATTGCCGAGGTGGTGATGATCCCGATTGTCGGGGCCATCGGTAACGCCGTGGCGCATGCCATCGGTAAACGTGTTCGCGATCTGCCTATCACTGCTGCGCGCATCAAGGAGGCCCTCAATGGCTAACCGTCCGCTTCAACTGACTCTCAATGGTCAATCCGTCGGTCCGGTGGACATCCCTGATGACCTGCCGATGATCGACTACCTGCACGAATACAAAAACCTCACCGGTTCGCGTCTGGGCTGCGGCCAGGGCATCTGTCATGCGTGCGTGGTGATCGTCGACAACCCGGACGGCACCAGCGAAGAAGTGCGTACCTGCATCACCGGTGCGCATTACTTCGAGGGCAAAAAAGTCCGCACGATCGAAGGCCATGCCCAGCGCGACGAGTCGGGCCAGGTCACCGAATTGAACCCGATTCAGCAACGATTCGTCGACGAATTCGCCTTCCAGTGCAGTTACTGCGCGCCAGGTTTCGTCAACGCTGCGACCGTTCTGGTTGAAAAACTGCAACGTCAGCCGATCGTCAAAAGTCAGTTGGAAAAAGTCATCGAGGACAGCCTCGGTCATCATGTCTGCCGTTGCACCGGGTATGTGCGTTATTACAACGCCACCCGCAACGTCTTGACCGATCTCGGCTTGGTCAAGGAGGGTTAAACATGAAGCGTTTACTGACCCGCCTGACCTTAACGGTCGGCCTGGCTGCGCCTGTGTTGTTCGCTCACGCTGAAGATCAGGTCAAGCGCGGCGAGTATCTCGCCCGTGCCGCCGATTGCATGGCCTGCCACACCACAGCAGGCGGCGCGCCGTTTGCTGGCGGCCTGCCGATCGTGTCGCCGTTCGGCACGATTTACGGCACCAACATCACGCCGAGCAAAAAGTACGGCATCGGTTTGTACAACGATGACGAGTTCTTCGCGGCGCTGACGGAAGGCAAACGCCGTGACGGTGCGAACCTGTACCCGGCGATGCCCTACGCCTCGTATCACCTGATGCCCCGCGAGGATTCGGATGCGATTCATGCGTATCTGAAAACCATCGAACCGATCGAGCGGGCCGCGCCGGTCACGCGTCTGAGCTTTCCGTTCAACGTGCGTTTGGGGCTGATGGGCTGGAACGTACTTTATGGCAAAGCCTTGAAGCTGGAGCCGGCCGAAGGCAAAAGCGAGGCCTGGAAGCGTGGCCAGTACATGGTCGAGGTCCTCGGTCACTGCGGCGAATGTCACACCCCGCGCGGCTTGCCCGGCGCGATGGAGTTGGACAAACGCCTGACCGGTGGCGTTCTCAACGGCTATCTGGCGCCAAGCCTGTTGGCTACTGATCTGGCCGCACGCGGCTGGAACGAGCAGGATCTGAGCACGTTTCTTAAACACGGCATGAGCGCCCAAGGAACAATGTTCAACGAAATGTTCCCGGTGTTTCACAACAGCACCCAGGGTTTGAGCGATACGGATCTGGCGGCGATGGCGACGTTCTTGCTCGGCGATCAACCGCCAGCAGCCAAGCAGCTCGTAGAGGTGCCGGTCGAGAAACTCAGCGCCAGTGCGCAGCGTGGCCGTCAGGAATATTTGAATGTCTGTGCCGGCTGTCACGCAGTGGGTGGTGAAGGCAAGCCGCACATTGCTGTGGCCATGCGCGGCAACACCACGTTGCGCCTCGAAGATCCGCGCAATCTGTTGCGCGTGATCGAGGATGGGATTGGCGAGCAGAAATTCTCCGGGTTCGAGCACATGCAGCCGATGCCGGGTTTTGCCGACAAGCTCAGTTCTGCGCAACTGACCGATCTGCTCAACTATCTGCGTCAAGGATGGGGCGGGCAGCCTGGGGAATTGGCGGTGAGCGACGTGCAGAAGCTGCAAGCCGACGCGCCGTCCATCGAGCACAAGGCGCACTGACATGCAGCATCTCGATCTGCAAGTGGTGCGACGAGCGCTGCAGTGGTCGGTGGCGGGGCAGCGCATCTGGCTTTGCACTGTGCTGACAACCTATGGCTCCGCGCCGCGTGCGCCGGGATCGCTGCTGGCGGTGAACGAAGGCGGGCAATGGATCGGGTCGCTGTCGGGTGGCTGCGTCGAGGAGGACTTTCTCGAGCGCGTCGCTGAAGGCGCGTTTCTCGACGCGGTCAATGTCGTGCGTTACGGCGAAGGCGATGATCCGCGGTCGCGGGTCAGCCTGCCGTGCGGCGGCATTCTCGATGTGTTGGTCGAGAAACTTGACGCTGACTGTGAGGTGCAGGCGCATCTGCGGGAATTGGAGTCGGCGCTGCTCGGTCAGCGTCGGCTGATCCGCCAGGTCGATCTGCCTAGCGGTGCGCGCAACGTATTCGTTGATTGCGTGCAGGGCGCGCGGATCGAGCGTGAGTCTGATCGCGTGCGTATTCGTGTCGGCGCGGCACAGCGCTTGTTATTGGCCGGATATTCCAGCGTGGCGCAGGCGTGTGCCGAATTCGCCGTTGGGCTTGGGTTCGAAGTGATTCTCTGCGATCCGCGCGATGAAATCCTGGAAGGTGTGGTGCTTCCTGGCGTGGAGATTCGCCGGCAATTGCCATCGGTGTTTATTGCCGATGGCGGCTGTCACCGCGATACCGCAGTCGTCGCGCTGACTCATGATCCGCGCATCGATGACCTGGCGATGATGGAGGCGGTACGCACCGATGCGTTCTACATCGGCGTAATGGGTTCGCTGCAGACTTCGCAGAAGCGCTTCGAGCGCTTGCGCAGGATTGGCGGGCTGGGCGATGTTGAGCTGGCGCGAATCCACGCGCCAATTGGCCTCAACCTGGGCAGCAAGACACCGGCGGAAATTGCGTTGGCGGTGCTGGCGGATATCCTGCGCATCCGCAGTGGGATCGCTCGGGATCAGCTCTGAGCTGTGTGCGTTAAATGAAAAGGGCCGCTATCAGCGGCCCTTTTTTTACATCCCGAATTTATCCCGCAACCCGTAATACCATGCGCCCAGTGCGGCAAAGGGTGTGCGCAACATCTGCCCGCCGGGGAACGGGTAGTGCGGCAAATCGGCAAACGCATCGAAACGCTCAGCCTGACCGCGCAATGCTTCAGCCAGCACCTTGCCCGCCAGATGGGTGTAGGTCACGCCATGGCCGCTGCAACCCTGCGAGTAATAAATGTTGTCGCCGAGGCGTCCAACCTGCGGCAAACGCGACAGGGTCAGCAGGAAATTTCCGGTCCAGGCGTAATCGATTTTCACATCCTTGAGCTGCGGGAAAGCCTTGAGCATTTTCGGGCGGATGATCGCTTCGATATTCGCCGGATCTCGTGCGCCATATACGACGCCGCCGCCGAAGATCAGGCGCTTGTCGCTCGTCAGGCGATAGTAATCGAGCAGGTAGTTGCAATCCTCGACGCAGTAATCCTGGGGCAGCAGCGCGTTCGCCAGCTCATCGCCCAGCGGCTCGGTGGTGATCACCTGCGTGCCACATGGCATCGATTTCGCCGCCAGCTCCGGGACCAGATTGCCGAGGTAAGCGTTGCCGGCGACGATGATGAACTTGGCCCTGACCTTGCCCTGCGGCGTATGCACAACCGGGTTGGCGCCGCGTTCGATACGCACGGCGGGGGATTGTTCATGGATTGTGCCACCGAGGGATTCAACCGCCGCCGCTTCGCCAAGCGCGAGGTTCAGAGGGTGGATGTGCCCGCCACTCATGTCGAGCATGCCGCCAATGTATTGATCGCACGCAACTACTTCACGGATCCGGCGCTGATCGAGCAGCTCGAGTTGCGTATGGCCGAAGCGCTCCCAGAGGCGCTTCTGCGATTCCAGGTGGCCCATCTGCTTCGCCGTCAGAGCAGCAAACACGCCGCCGTCTTTGAGATCGCACTGAATGTTGTATTTGGCAACACGCTCGCGAATGATCCGGCCACCTTCGAAAGCCATCTGCCCGAGCAATTGCGCTTGTTGGGGGCCGACGCTGCGCTCGATCACATCGATATCACGGCTATAACTGTTGACGATCTGGCCGCCATTTCGCCCCGACGCGCCGAACCCGACCCTGGCCGCTTCCAGCACAGTCACGCGAAAACCGTTCTCCAGCAGAAACAGCGCCGAGGATAGCCCGGTGTACCCTGCACCGATCACACAAACGTCCGTCTCCACTTCACCCTGCAAGGCAGGGCGGGGCGGTACGGCATTGGCCGACGCAGCGTAATAAGATTCTGGGTAGGGGGTGTTCGCCATCCTGCAGCCTCTGTTTAATATATTTTACGAGTGGGCCGATCCTACCCGAGTTGAAAAACCTTCGCCAGCCACCCGAAAATCTCCGCCGCCGACCCGAAATTAAATATTTTGCATATTCATAGGGTTAGGTGAAAAAAGGTGTTGACACCCCTTTGGAATTCCGTAGAATGCCGCCTCACAGCAGGCACGTAGCTCAGTTGGTTAGAGCACCACCTTGACATGGTGGGGGTCGTTGGTTCGAGTCCAATCGCGCCTACCAAACAAAATCCGCTCTGCTGGGCGGTCTAGAAGGGCTCACCGAAAGGTGAGCCCTTTTTTGTTGTCTGCGATTTGCAGCTTGCTGCTCAAGGCCGCTTTCACGGATTTTTTATACGTGCTGACTTAAACAATCCTGTGTTGATGCCGATATGCCAGTATCTGCAAATATCCTAGGGTCGCCACGCATGGAAACGAACAGCACACAGGTCGAGTACCAAAAACCGAAAAATCTGGCTGGACTTGGACGTCGATGGGGCGGGCAGATCATTGATTCGTTTGTAACGATATCGCTGTTTTTCGCGGCAGGCCGAGCTGCAGAGATGGTCGGGCTGCCGTCGGCTGTTGCTGCTTACTTGGCGTTTGGCTCAGGCATCGGATACTACCTGTTCGCCGACGCGCTACCGAACGGTCAGAGCCTGGGTAAAAAGCTGTTGGGGATGTCGGTGATCGATGAGCGCAGCTATCTCAACTGCAACCTTTACCAATCCTTCCTGCGCAATATCACCACCCCATTTCTGAATATCCTGGACTGGATCTTTATCTTCTTTGGTTCGCGAAAGCGCCTCGGTGACATGCTCGCGTCGACGATTGTCATCCGCACCCGATAAGTGCTGCTTTTAGCCCGCCTGTCATGTTTGGCTGATTCGGTGCTGAACGTAGAATATCTCGTATATTTAACAGGTTACGTGTGGTTTTAACTGACCGGTTATCCAAAAGGTCTTGTTGCCGGTTGTGAATTTAAGTAACATCCGTCCCGCGTTCACCACCACGGTTTATGCATTTTTAAATCCCAAGCTTCCATCAGCTGCTTGGGATTTTTTTTGCCTGCGATTTGGCGTTTGGCTTCTGACCTTCCTCTAGTCCTCCGGCGAGGCGCTGTTTATTCGGCTACTGCTGACTGCTGATCGGCGTGGAAGGCGAAATTCTCCGCGTTCTATCGGAAACGTCCGACAGCCAGCTGCGGGCGCGAGAGGTATGATCGGCGCAACGGAAGAGGGGTAACGAGCGAGGGGAGTCAGTAGCTTCAAGCGCCGTGCCCAGCGGGGTGGAATGCGGGTAGCTAAACGGCGCGTGAATCTTTAGCCAGTCGTGCACGGCGGCAAAAGGACTGGCTATGTAAAACGGGATGGTTCAGGGCGTTTGTGGCTTGTCCGGAGCGGTCAGGCCGGCCTGAATGCGCTGGTAAATTTCTTCACGGTGCACTGCCACGTTTTTCGGAGCGTTGATGCCGATGCGAACCTGTTGGCCGCTTACGCCCAGAATGGTGATGGTGATGTCATCACCGATGTTTATGCTTTCACCGACTTTGCGGGTGAGTATCAGCATGGTCTTCTCCTTGATTGCTTTGTAGGGCACCTGATTCAGACAGTGCAGAGGTCGGTGGTACGTATAGATTAGTGCGAAGTCTCACGGTTTGGGTGCCTCTTTCTGACGCGCAGATGCAGCATTAATTCCCAGGCCGTAACTATACAGAGGCTGCAATGATCAATCTCGTTGTTTTGCGCCCATTTTGCGGGGCTCGCGAAGGATTTATGAATGTTAAGATTGCCGCTTTGAGAATTCGAGGGAAGCGTTGTGCGCAAATTGGTCTGGTTGGTCGCGGCACTGGCATTGGCAGGATGTGGTGAAGGCAAGAGCGTAGACGCACAAAAGTCGAAATCGACGGCAGCGACCGCTTCTGTCGTGGCACCTGCAGCACAGTGGGATCTGGAAGTGCGCGGCGAAACGCCTCAGGCGGTCAGTGATCTGAGTGGCTGGTTGATCGAGCATGCCTTTGTCCCGACAGTCGTCCGTGACAGCGACGGCAAGACGCGGATTCTGATTGGTCCGTTCAATACGCAGGCCGAAGCCGAAGCACGGAAGGTGCAGGTGGATGCCGCATTGGTGAAAGCCAAAAAACAGAATATTGAATCGGTCGTCATCGAACACCCGATCAAGCCGTAAGCGCTCAACCTGATGGGTTACTGGCTTTTCAACAAATCTGGCAGTTAGGCATGCAAAAAGGGCCTCGACATAACGGTCGAGGCCCTTTTCTTTTGCCTGATTGCTCAGCCGCAGGCTTTCAGATTGACCGGGCCGACAAATTCATTGCCGCGTCCCATCACGCAAGCCACGCTTTGATTACGCTGGCGCTCCCAATCCTGCACGGGATAGGTTTTGTCCCACGCCTCATACAATTGCCGATCCTGTTTTGACAGGCGCAAGCCGTATTGCTTGCTCATGTAGAAATAGGTGCGG
The DNA here is from genome assembly GCF_900636825.1 of Pseudomonas fluorescens. Taxonomy (NCBI): domain Bacteria; kingdom Pseudomonadati; phylum Pseudomonadota; class Gammaproteobacteria; order Pseudomonadales; family Pseudomonadaceae; genus Pseudomonas; species Pseudomonas fluorescens. The sequence goes on from NZ_LR134318.1 coordinate 2,125,108, forward strand.
GCGATCATGCCGCGAATCGAAGGGCGGGGCATGACCTTCTTCGCCTTGAAGTCGACTTGGGTCAAGCACGAGCCGTACTGCCCTGATTGTACCGGCAACCAGCCGTAGCTGAAGTTGCTGCGGTCGCCATTGACCTCGCCGATGCTCGGCACCAGGTTGTGCAGGTCGGCCTCGGCTTTTTGGTAGGTCGGGTCGTAGCGCGTGCAATTCTTGCGTCCGCCTTCCTGCCAGCATTGGCGCAGATGGCCGATCTGCCACGCCGGGACGATGTGTTCCCACTCGATGCGCGAAGCGCGCTTGGCGCTTTTGCGTGGCACATAACCGCAGGCCTTCAAATCGACCTTGTTGCCGGTGTACTTGCAGCCGCAATAAAACTCGGTGGACTGCGGCGCGTAAAGCTTCCAGGCCGCCTTCTTGGCTTCGGAGAACGTACGAGGCGCGCCAGCCTGGGCGCCCATGGCAATGAAAAGCAACAACAAAGCAAAACAGCGGACACTCATTAAATCAATCTTCCTTCGGCACAACCCAAAAAATCTGCACGCCACCGTCGTCGCGATAGGCGAGGGTGACGTTATCGTTCTCGTCGATTTCCTCGAGCAGACGCTCCCAATCGTCCATTGGCTCATCCGGCAAACGGAAGATCAGTGCGGCTTTGGCTTTTTGTGCGGTGGGGGAATTGATGATTTTCTGAACGCGCATGCCCATGCGTTCGTAAGCGTCAGGAGCATCAGAGGAAGCGGCCACGAGGTTATCCTTATTAAGCTGTACGTGCATACAGTATTTAACTGTAAGCATTTTCGCAACTGCTTAAAATTCAAGAAAAACCTCTGACAGCGGTTTTCGGAATTTGGTGTAAGGCGAGTCGTGTTTTTTGTAGGAAAAATGCAGAAGGGTTGTCGGCAACGCACCGCTCGCCCGGTAAGAGAGCGATGCGAAGGGCGCCTGATCAAGGACAGATCAGGCGAGGGTCAATCAATATTCCCAGAACATCCGTTGCAGCTCTTTGCTGTCGTTGGTTTTGGTCAGTGCGACCATGGCCAGGATGCGGGCTTTCTGCGGGTTCAGATCGTGCGCGACAACCCAGTCGTATTTGTCGTCTGGTTGTTCGGCGTTGCGCAGAACGAAACCGCCGGCATTGACGTGGGACGAGCGGATAATCTGCACGCCATCTTTACGCAACTGTTGCAGCGCAGGCACCACACGAGACGACACCGAGCCATTGCCGGTACCTGCGTGGATAATCGCTTTGGCGCCGGATTGCGCGAGCGCCTTGTAGGCGGTATCGCTGACGTTGCCGTAGGAATAGGCGATTTCTACGTCAGGCAGGCTCTTGATGTTTTTTATATCGAATTCGGAATCCATGGTGTGACGCTTGGCTGGCAAGCGGAACCAGTAGGATTTGCCTTCAACCACCATGCCCAGCGGACCCCAGGCACTTTTGAACGCCTCGGTCTTGATGTTGATCATCTTGCTGACGTCCCGACCGGACTGGATCTCGTCGTTCATTGTCACCAGCACGCCTTTGCCGCGCGCATCTTTGCTGCTGGCCACGGCCACTGCGTTATACAGGTTGAGCATGCCATCGGCGGACATCGCAGTGCCCGGACGCATCGAGCCAACGACAATGATCGGTTTGTCGGTTTTCTCGACCAGGTTCAGGAAGTAGGCGGTTTCTTCCAAGGTGTCAGTGCCGTGGGTGATGACGATGCCATCAACGTCTTTGCTGTCAGCCAGTTCGGCGACACGGCGACCCAACTGCAACAGGTTGCCGTTGGTGATGCTTTCAGAGGCAATCTGCATGACTTGTTCGCCGCGCACATTGGCCAGTTTGCTCAGCTCGGGAATGCCGGCAATCAATTGCTCGACACCCACTTTCGCGGCCTGATAAGTAGCGCTGTTGGCAGCGCTCGCGCCCGCGCCGGCGATGGTCCCGCCCGTGGCGAGTACCACGACGTTTGCGAGTTTGTTCTGGGTTTCGACTTCTTTCGCCTGAAGAGCGGTGGGCAGGAGCAGGAGGAGGGCCAAAGCGCCCGGAACCAAAGTGTTGAAAGCAGATTTCATTATTTTTCTCTCTAGTAGTGAGACGGTGCTGATGCAGGTTCATCTAGATGCACCCCAGACCGATCTGAATGCCTGGGGCGACGTGAGAAGAGCAGGATCCATACCAGCTGTACTGAGCGCGAAGGAAATGTTTAACCTGATGATTTCAATAAGGTTTTAATTAAGCAGCGAGTTATGGAATCCGTTGTTTATCCGGGTTACCGAACAGCGGTGACTTTCTCGTTCGGTTCGCCGAAAAGGACTACTCATCCTGTCGATGAATTCGCCTTTTCACTTCAGGGATTTCTGCTAAAGAAAACGTCGCACGCGCCGATGGCGGTTCAGGGAAACTAAAATTTATGGAGTCCACATGTCACTGACGATCGGTTTTTCCAACCCCGCCGCTGTCACCATCGGCGGTAAAACCGCGGCGACGATCAGCGCGATAAGCGATGACACCGACAAGGCATCGGCTCAGGCGTTGGGTACGCAAACCACTGAAAGCAAGCAAGTCAGGACCGGCGGCGGGCCTGTTCAGGAAGACACCAAAACCGAGAGCGGCGGTAATCAAAGCGTCACCGTAAAGACGCTGCTCAAGCGCATGCAAGAACTGCAAAAACAGCTTCAGGAACAGCAACAGCAACTGGCAGCAGCGCAAGCCAAGAGCTATCCGACGCCCGAGGCCAAGTCGCAGGCTGTCATGGCCATTCAGGGACAAATTGCCCAAACCAGCGCAGCGTTGGCGGAAGTGGCGGGTGCATTGGTCAAGGAAATGACCAAGAGCTCTACCAGCGGTAATTTCGTCAGCACCACGGTGTGAGCAGAGAAAGGGCAGGTCGCGAGATTCGCCCTACAATAAAAGACGATTTCTGATTGTTGACAAATCCCCGCGGGATTCGCATAGTTCGGTCAACGCAAACGTTTGCGCGACGTTACTCTCGGGTTGAGTCCGGGGAACGCGTCGTAGCTTACGCTGGCGCAAGCGTTGCTCACAATAATCATAAGATCGGAGTGAACCCATGAAGCTGCCATTCGCTGGACGTCTTCTTGCTGTCGCTATGCTGGCTGCCACAGCCGCCGCACTACCCGTCTCCTCGGCATTCGCCGAATCCGCCGAAAAACCCAAGGTCGCATTGGTCATGAAATCTCTGGCCAACGAATTCTTCCTGACTATGGAAGACGGCGCCAAGGCTTATCAGAAAGAACACTCCGCCGATTTCGACCTGATCTCCAATGGCATCAAGGACGAGACCGATACCGCTGGCCAGACGCGAATTGTCGAGCAGATGATCCTGGCGAAGGTCAACGCTCTGGTCATCGCGCCTTCTGACTCCAAGGCCATGGTGCCGGTGATCAAGAAAGCTGTGGATGCCGGCATCACCGTGATCAACATCGACAACCAGCTCGATCCGCAAATCGTCAAAAGCAAAAACATCAGCGTGCCTTTCGTAGGTCCGGACAACCGCAAGGGCGCGCGTCTGGTCGGCGAATACCTGGCCAAGCAGCTCAAGGCCGGTGACCAAGTTGGCATCATTGAAGGCGTATCGACGACCACCAATGCGCAGCAGCGTACCGCCGGCTTCAAGGATGCGATGGGCGCGGCGCAGATAAAAGTGGTTGCCCTGCAATCCGGCGATTGGGAAATCGACAAAGGCAACAAGGTTGCCGCATCGATTCTCAGCGAATACCCGGATGTCAAAGCACTGCTGGCCGGTAACGACAGCATGGCCGTCGGCGCCGTTTCCGCAGTCCGTGCCGCTGGCAAGGCGGGACAGGTGAAAGTGGTCGGTTACGACAACATCAACGCCATCAAACCAATGTTGAAGGATGGTCGAGTGCTGGCCACCGCTGACCAGTTCGCTGCCAAACAAGCGGTGTTCGGCATCGAGACTGCGCTGAAAATCATCAAAGGCGAGAAAGTCGACAGCGGCGCCAACGGTGTGATCGAAACACCGGTCGAGCTGGTTACCCAATAAGTCTTCTGGCGGCACAACGGCGCTCGTCCGTCCGGGCGAGCGCATGGAGAGTTCTTTATGTCAGTTTCCGCCCCGAACGCTGTCCTCTCGGTCAGCGGCATCGGTAAGACCTATGCGCAACCGGTGCTGACCGGCATCGAGTTGACGCTGATGCGCGGTGAAGTGCTGGCGCTGACCGGCGAAAATGGTGCTGGTAAAAGTACCTTGTCGAAAATCATCGGCGGACTGGTCACACCGACCACCGGCCAAATGCAGTTTCAGGGCAAGGATTATCGTCCGGGCAGCCGCACCCAGGCCGAAGAGCTTGGCGTGCGCATGGTCATGCAAGAACTCAATCTGTTGCCGACATTGTCGGTGGCGGAAAATCTGTTCCTCGATAATTTGCCGAGCAATGGTGGCTGGATCAGCCGCAAGCAGCTGCGCAAGGCAGCGATCGAAGCGATGGCGCAAGTCGGTCTCGACGCGATCGATCCGGACACATTGGTCGGTGAGTTGGGCATCGGTCATCAGCAGATGGTCGAAATCGCCCGCAACCTGATCGGCGACTGTCATGTGCTGATTCTCGACGAACCGACCGCGATGCTGACAGCCCGAGAAGTCGAAATGCTTTTCGAGCAGATCACCCGACTGCAAGCGCGCGGCGTGTCGATCATTTACATCTCTCATCGTCTGGAAGAGCTGGCCCGGGTTGCCCAGCGAATTGCCGTGCTGCGCGACGGTAATCTGGTCTGCGTTGAGCCGATGGCCAATTACAACAGCGAGCAACTGGTCACGCTCATGGTCGGTCGCGAACTGGGCGAGCACATCGATATGGGGCCGCGCAAGATTGGCGCGCCGGCATTGACGGTCAAAGGCCTGTCTCGCTCGGATAAGGTGCGCGATGTTTCTTTTGAAGTGCGCGCCGGCGAGATTTTCGGCATCTCCGGACTGATCGGGGCAGGGCGCACGGAGCTGCTGCGCTTGATTTTCGGTGCCGATGTCGCCGATAGCGGCTCCATCGCGCTCGGCTCGCCAGCGCAGGTCGTCAACGTGCGCTCGCCGGTCGATGCGGTGCGTAACGGCATTGCCTTGATCACTGAGGATCGCAAAGGCGAGGGCCTTCTGCTCAGTCAGTCGATCAGTGCCAATATTGCGCTGGGCAACATGCCGGAAATTTCCAGTGGCGGAATCGTCAACAATGGCGACGAAATTTCTCTGGCGCAGCGTCAGATCGACGCCATGCGCATTCGCAGTTCGAGCCCGACACAGCTGGTTTCAGAGTTGTCAGGGGGTAATCAGCAGAAAGTGGTGATCGGCCGGTGGCTGGAGCGTGATTGTTCGGTGCTGCTGTTCGACGAACCGACCCGCGGCATCGACGTCGGCGCCAAGTTCGACATCTATGGGCTGCTTGGCGAATTGACCCGTCAGGGCAAAGCGCTGGTGGTGGTTTCCAGTGACTTGCGTGAGCTGATGCTGATCTGTGACCGGATTGGTGTGCTGTCGGCAGGGCGCCTGATCGACACCTTCGAGCGCGACAGCTGGACTCAGGATGATTTGCTTGCCGCCGCATTTGCCGGCTACCAAAAACGTGATGCGTTGCTCAACGAAGCGGCGCCTAGGGATCTCCCATGAAAACTGCATCTTCTGCCGGCAAACGTAGTGGCAACTTCTACGGACTGGGCACCTATCTGGGTCTGGCCGGGGCCCTGCTGGCGATGGTGGCGCTGTTCTCGGTATTGAGCAGCCACTTTTTGTCCTATAACACCTTCAGCACTCTGGCCAATCAGATTCCCGACCTGATGGTGCTGGCAGTCGGCATGACATTTGTGCTGATCATCGGTGGCATCGACCTTTCGGTCGGATCAGTGCTGGCATTGGCCGCTTCGACCGTCAGCGTGGCCATTCTCGGTTGGGGTTGGGGCGTTTTGCCTTCGGCGTTGCTCGGCATGGCCGTGGCGGCACTGGCCGGTACCGTCACCGGTTCGATCACCGTCGCCTGGCGAATTCCATCATTCATCGTGTCCCTGGGCGTGCTGGAAATGGCTCGGGGTCTCGCCTATCAGATGACCGGGTCGCGCACCGCGTACATCGGCGATTCGTTCGCCTGGCTGTCCAACCCGATCGCCTTTGGCATCTCGCCGTCATTCATCATCGCCTTGCTGGTGATCTTCATCGCACAGGCCGTATTGACCCGCACGGTATTTGGCCGCTATCTGATCGGCATCGGCACCAACGAAGAGGCGGTGCGTCTGGCCGGGATCAATCCCAAGCCCTACAAGATTCTGGTGTTCAGCCTGATGGGACTGTTGGCCGGGATCGCTGCGTTGTTTCAGATTTCGCGTCTGGAAGCGGCTGACCCGAACGCGGGCTCCGGGCTGGAATTGCAAGTGATCGCGGCGGTGGTGATCGGCGGTACCAGCCTGATGGGCGGGCGCGGTTCGGTGATCAGCACATTCTTTGGCGTATTGATCATTTCCGTACTGGCCGCTGGCCTGGCGCAGATCGGCGCTACCGAGCCGACCAAGCGCATCATCACTGGCGCGGTGATTGTCATTGCTGTGGTGCTCGATACTTATCGCAGTCAACGCGCCAGTCGACGGGGCTGAGAGACCGAAATGGCAACGATCAAAGATGTAGCGGCGCTCGCAGGTATTTCCTACACGACCGTATCCCATGTGGTGAACAACACCCGCCCGGTCAGTCAGGAAGTGCGGCTCAAAGTCGAAGCGGCCATCAAAAGTCTCGACTATGTGCCCAGCGCAGTTGCGCGCTCACTGAAAGCCAAGACCACCGCGACCATCGGGTTGCTGGTGCCGAACAGTCTCAACCCCTATTTCGCCGAACTTGCGCGGGGAATCGAGGATTACTGCGAACGTAACGGCTATTGCGTGATCCTGTGCAACTCCGACGATAACCCGCAAAAGCAGCGCAGCTATTTGCGTGTGCTGCTGGAAAAGCGCATCGATGGTTTGATCGTCGCCTCCGCTGGCGGCGACAGCGGTCTGGCGCAGGGCTTGGCGAACGTGAAAACGCCGATGGTCATCGTCGACCGAGGACTGGACGGTGTCGATGCTGATCTGGTGCGCATCGATCATGAATACGGCGCGTATCTGGCGACCCGGCATCTGCTCGAGCTGGGTCACCGCGATATCGCCACCATCGGCGGTCCGGCCAGTACCAGCGTGGCGCAGATGCGTCAGGCCGGATACTGCCGGGCGCTGAAAGAGGCGGGCATCGCGGTGCGCCCGGCGCGCATGCTGGAAAGTGATTTCACCAGCACCGGCGGTTACAACGCTGCAGCGATGCTGCTGGAAAAAAACCCGCCCAGTGCGATTTTTGCTGGCAACGACATGATTGGTATCGGCGTGCTGCGTGCGGCTGCCGAACGCAACGTGCGCGTGCCACAGCAATTGTCGGTCATCGGCTTCGATGACATTCAGATGAGCCGTTACGTGTATCCCGCGCTGACAACTGTCGGCCAGTCGATCCTGCAACTGGGCGAGATGGCGGCGGAAGTATTGCTGCGAAGAATTGCGACACCGGATCTGGGCACGGATCAACGGATCGTGACCCCGAGTATTGTCCTGCGCGAATCGACCGCGCCGTTGTCCGGCGTGTTCACCGAATACCGCTGAAACCGAATTGACGAGTAGTGATGTATGCCAGCAAATGTAGTGGTAATAGGCAGCCTGAACATGGATCTGGTCACCCGGGCGCCGCGGCTGCCGCGGGGCGGTGAAACGCTGATCGGTCATTCATTCGCCACTGTTTCGGGTGGCAAGGGCGCCAATCAGGCGGTGGCCGCTGCACGTCTGGGGGCGCAGGTGGCGATGGTCGGCTGCGTCGGCAACGATGATTATGGCGTGCAGTTGCGCGACGCCTTGCTGGCCGAGCAGATCGATTGCCAGGCGGTGAGCATTGTCGAGGACTCCAGTGGCGTGGCCCTGATCGTGGTTGATGACAACAGTCAGAACGCTATTGTGATTGTCGCCGGCGCCAATGGCGCCATGACGCCGGCGGTCATTGACCGGTTCGATGCGGTGTTGAAGGCCGCTGATGTGGTGATCTGCCAGCTCGAAATTCCAGACGCTACGGTCGGTCATGCGCTCAAACGTGCACGCGCGCTGGGCAAGACAGTAATCCTCAACCCGGCGCCCGCCAGTCGACCGCTGCCTGCGGACTGGTTCGGCGCGATCGATTATCTGATTCCCAACGAAAGTGAAGCCGCCGCATTGACCGGGCTGCCAGTCGACTCGCTGCAGACCGCAGAGGCCGCCGCCAATCGTCTCATCGCCATGGGCGCGGGCAAAGTCATCATCACCCTCGGCGCTGAAGGCTCGCTGTTCGCCAACGGCAAAGGCTTCGAACATTTCCCCGCGCCCAAAGTGCAAGCAGTCGATACCACTGCCGCCGGTGACACCTTCGTGGGTGGCTTTGCCGCTGCGCACGCCAGTGGCAAGTCTGAAGGCGAGGCTATTCGCTTTGGGCAGGTCGCCGCAGCATTGTCGGTCACACGCGCTGGCGCGCAGCCTTCCATTCCAACCATGTCCGACGTACAGGCATTCAAACCCGCATGAAAAAAACTCCTTTGCTCAACGTCGCGTTGTCGCGGCTGATCGCCTCTTTGGGCCATGGCGATATCGTGGTGATCGGTGACGCCGGCTTGCCGGTACCGCCGGGTGTCGAGTTGATCGACCTGGCCCTGACTCACGGTGTCCCTGATTTCGTCAGCACTTTGAAAGTCGTGCTCAGCGAAATGCAGGTAGAAAGCCACGCGCTGGCCAAGGAGATCTTCGACAAGCAGCCCACGGCGTTGAGCGCGCTGGATGCGCTGCATGATGAAGGCGAGCTGGGCCGTCGCGATCTGCTCAATCACGAACAATTCAAGGTGCTCAGCCGACAGGCGCGGGCGATTGTTCGTACGGGTGAATGCCAGCCTTATTGCAACATCGCCCTGGTAGCCGGGGTGACGTTCTGATTTCCGATTTCACATGCACAAGGAATGCGCCATGCAACGCTATGCTCAAAAACTGCATCAACTGGTCCGGAGTCTGCTGCTTTTGTCCGTGATAACTGCCACCGGCGCTCACGCGGCGGAGAAAATCGATCTGATCATCGACACCGATCCGGGTGCCGACGACGTCGTCGCGTTGCTGTTTGCCCTGGCCTCGCCGGATGAGTTGAATATTCGTGCGCTGACCACCGTCGCCGGCAACGTGCGCCTCGACAAGACCTCGCGTAATGCGCGGCTGGCTCGCGAGTGGGCAGGGCGCGAAGACGTGCCGGTCTACGCTGGCGCACCGAAACCGCTAATGCGCACGCCGATCTACGCCGAGAATATTCATGGCAAGGAAGGCCTGTCAGGCGTCACCGTACATGAGCCGAAAAAAGGTCTGGCCGAAGGCAGTGCAGTCAGTTATCTCATCGACACCCTCAAAAATGCCAAACCGCACAGCATCACCATCGCCATGCTCGGCCCACAGACCAACCTGGCGCTGGCGCTGATCCAGGAGCCGGAAATCGTCCAGGGGATCAAGGAAGTGGTGATCATGGGCGGCGCGCACTTCAACGGTGGCAATATCACGCCTGTAGCAGAGTTCAACCTGTTCGCCGACCCGCAAGCTGCTGAAGTGGTGCTCAAGAGCGGTGTGAAGCTGACTTACCTGCCGCTGGACGTCACGCACAAGATTCTCACCAGCGACGCCCGCCTGAAGCAGATTGCCGCGCTCAACAATAATGCGAGCAAAATTGTCGGCGACATCCTCAATGAATACATCAAGGGTGACATGGAGCATTACGGCATTCCGGGCGGTCCGGTGCATGACGCAACCGTCGTGGCTTATCTGCTCAAGCCGGAACTGTTCACCGGTCGCTCGGTGAACGTTGTGGTGGACAGCCGTGAAGGGCCGACGTTTGGCCAGACCATTGTCGACTGGTATGACGGCCTCAAAGCGCCAAAGAACGCATTCTGGGTTGAAAATGGCGATGCCCAGGGCTTTTTTGATCTGCTCACCGAACGCCTGAAGCGTCTGAAGTAAGCAATCAGCCCGCAGGTGCCAGCCTGCGGGTTGCTTTTCTATTCAGTTGGCGCGTCTTCCGGCACGAGCTTTTCGGTCGGATAGCGCTCGAAAATCTGCTTGATGAATTGCTGAGCCCCTTGGGTTCCCAGCTCCTTGACCAATAGATCAATGCCGATCAGTGCCAGTTCTTCCGTCGTCCCCGGACTGTAAGAGCTGTGTCCGTCTGCCCATTTGGCGTTGATGGCGGCGTCGATGCTTACAGTGGTCATGATGAGGCTCGAAAGGTCGGGAGGTCTGAGTTGGAGTTAACCATTTTGTCTGGCATTTGGCACTGCGACTTAGGCATGAGCGGAGCGCTATGCGACACTTGGTCTTTTCCGGCTTTTCAGGGAACTCGCTGTGCAGATTGATTTGAATATCCCCGACGGCCTTACCCTTGACGCTGTACGCCAGCTTTTGGCCTCGGCGAGCGACGACGTGCACAATCAACTGCGCGTGACCAAGGGTGGCATCGCCTATTTGTCCACCGTAACGGGCGGGCAGGACATCGATGGCTTGCTGTTTCGCCTGGAAACGTGGGCCAAGGGTTCCGGCTATGTAGGAAACGTCGCCGCCAGCGACGAGGTCTGGGTGATGCAGATTTTCAACGCGCTCAAGGACAACTGGCCAAATCCGCCGTTTGACTACATCGATGTCTATTAAACGCCGTTAATATCCAGTCACGATTGTTAGATGAAGTGACGAATGCCGCTCAGGCAAACTCGGCGTTTTCCGATCGTGGGGGCAGGGTGTTTGCACTGGCCTTGAAACCAAGCGCCGGATTAGCGGTCGCACGATCTCAGCTTAACTTTTTGAAATAGAGGAGGCTTCATGCCTTTGAAGTTCGCGACACTGGGTGCACTTATGGCCGCTGCCTTGCTGGCGGGTTGCAGTACGAGTTCCAGCGAGTCGGCAAAGGATCCAGTGGCAGCCGAATCCAGTCATACCCGTTGTGATGCGGCCGCCGCGCAGTTCACCATCGGCAAGAAAGCTTCGCCGGAACTGTTGGAGCAGGCCCGCACCAGGGCCGGCGCGCAGAACGCGCGGTTCCTCAAGCCTGACGACATGATCACATTGGAATACCGCTCTGATCGCTTGAACCTGAACACCGACAACAACCTGCTGATCACGCGCGTCAACTGCGGCTGACCGCTTTTGTTGCAGGCATAAAAAACCCCGTCACATGAACGGGGTTTTTTTAGTGCGCCGGGAAATTACTCTGGGCGAACCTGTGCAGCTTGCATACCCTTTTGGCCTTTCTCAGCCACGAAAGAGACGGTCTGGCCTTCTTTCAGGCTTTTGAAACCGTCGGATTCGATAGCTTTGAAGTGTACGAACAGGTCGTCACCGCCACCTTGAGGAGTGATGAAGCCGAAGCCTTTTTCATCGTTGAACCATTTAACGGTGCCGGTTTGGCGATTAGACATGGTGTATCTCCAAGAAACATATATTTTCAGTAGTACTGTGCTGCTCAGGCCAACTGGGCACACCGGGATATCATAGTCGAAATGTTCGCTTTGGTAGCCCCCCGGACGTGCTGTTTGCCAATCAGTCGTGTTTTCTTTACCGCCTGTTTCTGCTGAAAGCCCCGGTTTGCAAGGCTTTCAGCGAAACGTAAAGACGATAAAAAAACCTGTAAAACCTGCATAAATCGTCTGAAAAGGCTCATTTCCGGTACTTTTTCCGCCTTTCAGCCGATCAGGACGCTTGGTTTTCTCATTATTTCGCTGGGGTATTTGCCTTGCATTTGGCGATTTGCCCAAGAGCTTTTTGCTGCAGCTCAGGAGTCGCTTTGTTGTCCATCAGTGCCTGAATGTCGCTGGCCGGATATGACTTGATGGCGTCAGCACCACAGGCGCAATGGGATTTGGCCGCAGCAGCGCCGATCTGTTGGGTCGCTGCCTGGGTGCACTGGGCCATGTACTTCTCGCGCTCGCCTTTCGGCCAGTCGGCATGGGCGCTCAGTGGCAACAGCAGAACGACGGGGGCGACGACGGCGAATAAGCTTTTCAGACGCATGCGAGGATGCTCCTTGTGGGTCAATGTCTTGTTATCTGAGGGCGCAAGGGCCGATCAAGTTCAGCACTCTGGCATAAAAACGGACAATTCGCCTTCTGCCAAATCAGGGCGTAAGCGACCGCTCATCTGTGCTAGGATGCCGGGCTCAAGCGTTTTCAGGCTTCGGAGGACCTTCAGTCCCGAGGCGGTCGGCGTGCGAATATTTCCGATTTGAATCCCAGTCACTCTGGTTCGGTTTTCCGGTTGGCCGCAAGGCTCCTGCCGCTGTAAGGCAGGCGTTCGTCATTGAATGGCCTGGATCGGATCTTGTACTGGCTCATCCCAACCCACGTGACCTTTGGTAGGGGTCACCACTAGGAGAGGAGGCGCCATGCCAACTATTACTCTTCCCGACGGCAGTCAACGTTCATTCGATCACCCGGTTTCCGTAGCCGAGGTCGCCGCATCCATTGGTGCAGGTCTGGCCAAAGCCACCGTGGCCGGCAAGGTCAATGGCCAACTGGTCGACGCCAGCGACATCATCAGCAGCGACGCGACCCTGCAAATCATCACGCCAAAGGATGAAGAGGGGCTGGAGATCATTCGCCACTCTTGCGCCCACCTGGTGGGGCATGCAGTCAAGCAATTGTACCCGACCGCAAAAATGGTCATCGGGCCAGTGATTGACGAAGGCTTCTATTACGACATCGCCTACGAGCGTCCCTTCACGCCCGAAGACATGGCGGCTATCGAACAGCGCATGCAGCAGCTGATCGAGAAAGATTACGACGTCATCAAGAAAGTCACTCCGCGCGCCGAAGTGATCGAAGTGTTCAAGGCACGCGGCGAAGACTATAAGCTGCGCCTGGTCGAGGACATGCCGAACGAGCAGACCATGGGTCTGTACTATCACGAAGAATACGTCGACATGTGCCGTGGTCCGCACGTGCCGAACACACGCTTCCTGAAGTCCTTCAAATTGACCAAGCTGTCGGGCGCCTACTGGCGTGGCGACGCCAAGAACGAGCAATTGCAGCGCGTTTACGGCACCGCTTGGGCAGACAAGAAGCAACTGGCCGCTTACATCCAGCGCATCGAAGAAGCGGAAAAGCGCGATCACCGCAAGATCGGCAAGCGTCTGGGCCTGTTCCACACCCAGGAAGAATCCCCGGGCATGGTGTTCTGGCACCCGAACGGCTGGACTCTGTATCAGGTGCTTGAGCAGTACATGCGCAAGATCCAGCGCGACAACGGCTATCTTGAGATCAAGACGCCGCAAGTTGTCGACCGCAGCCTGTGGGAGAAATCCGGGCACTGGGCCAACTACGCCGACAACATGTTCACCACTCAGTCGGAAAACCGCGACTACGCCATCAAGCCGATGAACTGCCCTTGCCACGTGCAGGTGTTCAATCAGGGTCTGAAAAGCTACCGCGAGCTGCCGATGCGTCTGGCCGAGTTCGGTGCCTGCCACCGTAACGAGCCATCGGGCGCGCTGCACGGGATCATGCGCGTGCGTGCGTTCACTCAGGACGACGCCCACATCTTCTGCACTGAAGAGCAGATGCAGGCCGAATCCGCCGCATTCATCAAGCTGACCATGGATGTCTATCGCGATTTCGGCTTTACCGAAGTCGAGATGAAGTTGTCCACTCGTCCGGAAAAACGCGTGGGTTCCGACGAGCTGTGGGATCGCGCTGAAGCGGCACTCGCTGCAGCCCTTGATTCTGCGGGGCTGCCGTACGATCTGCAGCCGGGAGAGGGCGCGTTCTACGGTCCGAAGATCGAGTTTTCGCTGAAAGATTGTCTCGGTCGCGTCTGGCAGTGTGGTACCTTGCAGCTCGATTTTAACCTGCCTGTCCGTTTGGGCGCTGAATACGTCTCCGAAGACAACAGCCGCAAACACCCAGTGATGTTGCACCGTGCGATCCTCGGTTCATTCGAGCGATTCGTCGGGATTCTGATCGAGCACTACGAAGGTGCTTTCCCTGCGTGGCTTGCGCCGACCCAGGCGGTGATCATGAATATCACTGATAAACAGGCAGATTTTGTTGCAGAAGTAGAAAAAACTCTCAACGAAAGCGGATTTCGTGCCAAGTCCGACTTGAGAAATGAAAAGATCGGCTTTAAAATCCGCGAGCATACCTTGCTCAAGGTTCCCTATCTCTTGGTTATCGGAGATAAGGAAGTCGAGATGCAGACTGTCGCTGTGCGTACTCGTGAAGGTGCTGACCTGGGCTCGATGCCCGTCGCCCAGTTCGCTGAGTTTCTCGCGCAAGCGGTTTCCCGGCGTGGTCGCCCAGATTTGGAGTAATTATTATTAAGCGTGAAATGAGACAAGATAAACGAGCTGCACCGAAAGCCCCGATCAACGAGAATATCTCGGCACGCGAGGTTCGGTTAATTGGCGCTGATGGCGAGCAGATTGGCATCGTCTCGATTGATGAAGCGCTTCGTATTGCTGAAGAAGCAAAGCTTGATCTGGTGGAAATCTCCGCAGACGCAGTCCCACCGGTTTGCCGGGTGATGGACTACGGCAAATCGATCTTCGAAAAGAAGAAACAGGTTGCTGCAGCGAAGAAAAACCAGAAGCAGATTCAGGTAAAAGAAATCAAGTTTCGTCCAGGGACGGAGGAAGGGGATTACCAGGTAAAACTGCGCAACCTGGTACGTTTCCTGAGTGATGGGGACAGGGCCAAGGTATCCTTGCGATTCCGCGGCCGTGAGATGGCCCACCAGGAGCTGGGGATGGAACTCCTCAAGCGGGTTGAAGCTGACCTGCTCGAGTACGGTTCGGTCGAACAGCATCCTAAGATGGAAGGACGCCAGCTGATCATGGTCATCGCCCCGAAAAAGAAGAAGTAATCAACAGGGCACGGCAGGCCTTCTGATTATGTTTATCAACTGAATGCGGAGTATCCGAACATGCCAAAAATGAAAACCAAAAGTGGTGCTGCTAAGCGGTTTCTGAAAACTGCTAACGGTATCAAGCACAAGCACGCTTTCAAGAGCCACATCCTGACTAAAATGTCGACCAAGCGTAAGCGTCAACTGCGCGGTAGCAGCTTGCTGCATCCGTCTGACGTGGCAAAAGTCGAGCGCATGCTGCGCCTTCGTTAATTTAGTCAAGAATAGAGGAAGTAACTCATGGCTCGTGTAAAGCGTGGCGTCATTGCCCGTAAGCGTCACAAAAAAATTCTGAAACTTGCTAAAGGCTACTACGGCGCACGCTCCCGCGTATTCCGTGTTGCCAAGCAAGCGGTAATCAAGGCAGGCCAATACGCCTACCGTGACCGTCGTCAGAAAAAACGTCAGTTCCGCGCTCTGTGGATCGCTCGTATCAACGCTGGTGCTCGTGTTAACGGTCTGTCCTACAGCCGTTTCATCGCTGGCCTGAAAAAAGCGTCCATCGAGATCGACCGTAAGGTTCTGGCTGATCTGGCAGTGAACGAAAAAGCGGCGTTTGCTGCGATTGTCGAGAAAGCTAAAGCCACCTTGGCTTAAGTACCCCCGACAGTCACCCGGCCTCACCTCTGTGGGGCCAGGTGTTAAACGTCATAAATAGGGGAAGAGCCTTCAAGCTCTTCCCCTATTTTGTATCTGGAGTCTGTACATGGAAAACCTGGATGCGCTGGTCTCTCAAGCACTAGAGGCTGTGCAAAGCGCTGAAGATATCAATGCCCTGGAGCAAATCCGGGTTCAATACCTTGGTAAAAAGGGCGAATTGACTCAGGTGATGAAGACCCTGGGGAATTTGCCGGCAGAAGAGCGTCCGCAAGTCGGCGCCCTGATCAACGTTGCCAAGGAACGTGTTACAGGCGTTCTCAACGCGCGCATGGCTCTGTTCGAGGAAGCCGAACTGGCTGCCAAGCTGTCCGCCGAATCCATTGACGTGACTTTGCCCGGCCGCGGCCAGACCTCAGGTGGTCTGCACCCGGTTACCCGGACTCTGGAACGTGTTGAACAGTTCTTCACCCGCATCGGCTATGGCATTGCCGAAGGCCCAGAGGTCGAAGACGACTACCACAACTTTGAAGCGCTCAACATCCCAGGCCACCACCCGGCCCGGTCGATGCATGACACCTTCTATTTCACTGCCAACATGTTGCTGCGCACCCATACCTCGCCGGTACAGGTCCGCACCATGGAATCGAAACAACCGCCGATCCGCATCGTCTGCCCAGGCCGTGTGTATCGCAGCGACTCCGATATCACCCACTCGCCGATGTTTCACCAGGTCGAAGGCCTGCTGGTTGATCGCGACATCAACTTTGCCGATCTCAAGGGCACCATCGAAGAATTCCTGCGCGTGTTCTTTGAAAAAGAACTGGCCGTACGTTTCCGTCCTTCGTACTTCCCGTTCACCGAGCCATCCGCCGAAGTCGATATGGAATGCGTGATGTGCAGCGGAAAAGGCTGCCGCGTCTGCAAACAGACCGGCTGGCTGGAAGTGATGGGCTGCGGCATGGTTCACCCGAACGTGCTGCGCATGTCCGGCATCGACCCGGAAGAATTTTCCGGCTTTGCCTTCGGCATGGGCGTCGAGCGTCTGGCCATGCTCCGTTACGGCGTGAACGACTTGCGTCTGTTCTTCGACAACGACCTGCGGTTCCTCGCGCAATTTCGCTAGTCGTAACGAATTCTTAGGAGAGCAGGATGAAATTCAGTGAACAATGGCTGCGTGGCTGGGTTAGCCCGCAGGTAGACCGCGACGAGCTGGTTGCTCGTCTGTCGATGGCCGGCCTTGAGGTCGATAGCGTTACGCCGGCCGCCGGTGTATTCAATGGCGTCGTGGTCGGCGAGGTGCTGAGCACCGAGCAACACCCGGATGCCGACAAGCTGCGCGTGTGCCAGGTCAGCAATGGTGCGGAAACGTTCCAGGTCGTGTGCGGAGCGCCAAACGTGCGTCCGGGCCTGAAGATTCCATTCGCCATGATCGGTGCCGAACTGCCGGGCGATTTCAAGATCAAGAAGGCCAAGCTGCGTGGCGTTGAGTCCAACGGCATGTTGTGCTCGCAGGCTGAGCTGCAGGTTGGCGAAGGCAATGACGGCCTGATGGAGCTGCCGGCCGATGCGCCAGTGGGCGAAGATTTCCGAGTGTACCTGGATCTCGAAGACGCCAGCATCGAGGTCGATCTGACCCCGAACCGTGGCGACTGCCTGTCGCTGGCCGGTCTGGCCCGTGAAGTTGGCGCGTTGTATGACGCCCCGGTGACTCGTCCGGTCGTAAATGTCGTCCCGGCCGCACACGATGAAGTGCGTCCGGTGGAGGTGCTTGCACCGGCCGCATGCCCGCGTTACCTGGGTCGGGTTATCCGTAACGTAGACTTGTCCAAGCCAACCCCATTGTGGATGGTTGAGCGTCTGCGTCGCGCCGACGTACGCAGCATTGACGCTGCGGTCGATATCACCAACTACGTGATGCTCGAGCTGGGTCAGCCGCTGCATGCGTTCGACCTCGCCGAAATCAATGGCGGCATCCGCGTGCGCATGGCGGAAGAGGGCGAAAAGCTGGTTTTGCTCGACGGTCAGGAAGTCAGTCTGCGTAGCGACACGCTGGTCATCGCCGACCACACTCGCGCCTTGGCAATTGCCGGTGTGATGGGTGGCGAACACAGCGGCGTTTCCGCGACGACTCGCGACGTGTTTCTGGAGTCTGCGTTTTTCGATCAGATCGCCGTGGCGGGCAAGGCTCGTTCCTATGGCCTGCACACTGACGCATCGCACCGCTACGAGCGCGGCGTCGACTGGCAACTCGCCCGTGAAGCCATGGAGCGCGCCACTGGCTTGCTGCTGGAAATCACCGGCGGTGAAGCCGGGCCGATCATCGAAACCGTCAGCGAGCAACATCTGCCGTCGATCGCGCCGATCACGCTGCGTTCCCAGCGCATCACCCAGATGCTCGGTATGGAAATGGATTCGGCACAGGTCGAGCGTCTGCTCAGTGGCCTGGGTCTGAAGATTTCTGCCGACGGGGCAGGGCAGTGGCGCGTGGAAGTGCCAAGCCATCGCTTCGATATCAGTCTGGAAGTCGACTTGATCGAAGAGCTGGCTCGCTTGTACGGCTACAACCGTTTGCCGGTTCGTTACCCGCAAGCCCGCCTGGCACCACAAGCCAAGGCTGAAGCGCGTAGCGATTTGCCTGAGCTGCGTCGCTTGCTGGTGGCGCGTGGTTATCAGGAAGCGATCACTTACAGCTTCATCGATCCGCGTCAGTTCGAGTTGTTCAGCCCGGGCGTCGAGCCGCTGTTGCTGGCCAATCCGATCTCCAACGACATGGCAGCCATGCGCTCGTCGCTGTGGCCGGGTCTGGTTAAAGCACTGCAGCACAACCTTAATCGTCAGCAAGATCGCGTGCGTCTGTTCGAAAGTGGTCTGCGCTTCGTCGGTCAACTTGAAGGCTTGAAGCAAGAGCCGATGCTGTCCGGTGTGGTCTGCGGCAGCCGTCTGCCGGAAGGTTGGGCGCAAGGCCGCGACACCGTTGACTTCTTCGACGTCAAAGCCGATGTGGAAGCAGTTCTGGGCTTCGCGGGGGCGTTGGATTCGTTCAGTTTCGCCCCGGGCAAACACCCGGCGTTGCACCCTGGCCAAACCGCGCGCATTGAGCGCGAATGCCGCGAAGTCGGTTTCATCGGCGCCATTCACCCGGAATTGTCGAAGGCGCTGGGTCTGGATCGTCCTGTGTTCGTTTTCGAGCTGGTTCTGGCCGAAGTCGCACTCGGTAAAATGCCGAAATTCCACGAGTTGTCGCGCTTTCCTGAAGTGCGTCGTGACCTTGCATTGATCGCGCACAAAGACGTCGCGGCCTCGGCCGTGCTGGACGTAATCCGTGAAAATGCAGGCGAATGGCTCACAGATCTCAGGCTGTTTGACGTATATCAGGGTAAAGGCATTGATCCTGATAGAAAAAGCCTCGCAGTTGGCTTGACCTGGCAGCATCCATCGCGCACTCTTAATGACGATGAGGTGAATTCGACGACGCAAAATATCCTCACCTCGCTCGAACAAAGGTTGAACGCCACGTTAAGGAAGTGACGTATGGGGGCTTTGACGAAAGCTGAGATGGCGGAACGTCTGTATGAAGAGCTGGGCCTGAACAAGCGGGAAGCCAAGGAATTGGTCGAACTGTTTTTCGAGGAAATCAGGCACGCTCTTGAAGACAACGAGCAGGTCAAATTGTCGGGTTTCGGCAATTTCGACCTTCGGGACAAACGCCAGCGGCCTGGCCGCAACCCGAAAACGGGGGAAGAAATCCCGATCACGGCTCGCCGTGTGGTCACCTTTCGTCCAGGGCAGAAGTTGAAGGCCCGAGTTGAGGCTTATGCTGGAACCAAGTCATAACGACGAACTACCCGTCATCCCGGGCAAACGCTACTTCACCATTGGTGAAGTCAGCGAGCTGTGTGCCGTAAAGCCACACGTGCTGCGCTATTGGGAGCAGGAGTTTCCTCAACTCAACCCCGTCAAACGCCGCGGAAACCGCCGGTATTATCAGCGCCAGGACGTGCTGATGATCCGGCAGATTCGCGCGCTCCTTTATGATCAAGGCTTCACCATCGGCGGCGCACGCCTGCGCCTGTCCGGCGACGAAGCCAAAGATGACACCACTCAATACAAGCAGATGATCCGGCAGATGATTGCTGAATTGGAAGATGTGCTGGTGGTTCTCAAGAAATAAAAAGCTGCGTTTGAATACTTCCAGTTTTCAAAAGCTTGCGATATATTCTTGAGCGCTCTTCGAGGTGAAGGGCGATCCGCAACACCAGTCGGGGCGTAGCGCAGTCCGGTAGCGCACTAGCATGGGGTGCTAGGGGTCGAGTGTTCGAATCACTCCGTCCCGACCATTATTTCTGATTTAAATCAGACACTTAAGCCGATCAGATGGATCGGCTTTTTTGTGCCTGCGCAAAACTTGCGCGAAACTACCCGGTGATTTCGCTGATATTCAAATCAAGAATTGCCTCTGCCCAGATGATTTCGGCATGGTCTTTCTGGTAGGTCTTCGTCATGGTCTCGCTTGCATGGCCGGCGCTGCGCCGTAATGGGCGCGAGGTCGATTGTGTTCTGCAGCCAGAACGGTGACTTCTCCCGGATGGCCTTCGACGATATGTCGCTTGCGTTGCTTCTTCTCGATGCGATTAATAGTGCTGGCGGCCCGGTTGTTCGGGCAGCGGCCTTTGGCCGCTGCGTGGTTGAAAATGTCGATCAGCAGCGCGCGGCACTGGTTCGCAGCGCGCGGCGTTAAGGCGTCCAGCATCTCCGCGATCATGCGTATCGTGATCTGGTCGACCGCTTTGCCTTCGAACTGTTTCCGGAAACGGCGGAAGTGCACGGCGTATAAGCCCAATGTTCCTTTCGCCAGCTCCCGTGGCGGCAGCACCTCGCGCTCGTATATGTCCAGGAACCCGGCAAATGATTCCGATGTGCTGCCCATCACGGCGCCGGCCAGGTCAGCGCCGCGCATGAACTCCAAATTCAACTGCTTCGCGGCATCGATCGCTTTGATCCGGTCGGCGCCGAACTGGAACCACTTAGCGTCGGTGGGCCGGCGGCAGCTATAGGCCGAGCGCCGCGAATCGAAGTACAGGTTCTGCGGTAGGCTCTTGTTCGCCTTGTTGCGCGGCCGTGGGACCATCATGCAGCTCCTTTCAATACCATCGCGATCAGGTCATTGCCGTCCGACCGGCCGAACGCTGTCCAATCAACGTACCAGAGTTTGCCGATTTGCTCGCCGGGCACCTAGCCGTTTCGGATGTAGTGGCGGATTGCTTGGGGGCACGGAGGCGTGTCGCTCTCGCCCAGCGCCGGCACTGGAACTCACTGATCTTGAGCAGCTCTTTTCTCATTGTGATGCTTCACGCCACGCGTGGCGGTAGAAGGTAGTTATTCGGTTTTAGTAGGGAACCACTCGGTGTCGTATTCGAGCTGCGTCACCAGTCAGGAGTTAGGCAAGGAAGCTGTCGCTCGTAGGTGAGGTAGCCGTATAGCTTTTCAATCCAGTCGGGGACCTCTTCCATGAATTTCGACTTGTAGATCGTAGTAGGTGGTCGACGGCCTTCTCGAACTCCTAAATAGTTTCGCTGATCCTCGACTTGAGCAAACCTGCGTTTTTCAGTCAGCAATTTTGACTCTAAGGACATGAGCCTCTCTCAGAGAGTTCCGCTCCTGCGTGAGCCGATCGTTGTCTCCTACCAAGCCCTAAATATTTTTCAGCGCCCGCTTCAACTGAAGTGTGAGCGCTTCGAATTCGTTCTCGTACATTCGGAGTTGATGCCGGCAGGTTTCGATCGGCGCCAGAGGAACTGGGGGGCGACCAATAGTGCAGGGGGCGGCGGCGATACATCCATGGGAAGTCTTGTGATCGCGCCCGGAAGGGGGGGGCGGATCGGTCTTCGGGGTGACGGTATTGGATGGACCTATATTGACGGCGTTCTTACTGCGCCTTCTCCTACGCAGTTGACTCCTGAAGAATAGTCAGGAGGAATCAAGGCGAGTTGGATCATCGGCAGGCCTCTGCTGCTCAATCAATGGCACCAGCTCTGCTATCTCTCCAGTTAGGAGACGCTTCCTATGAGGAGGTCGCTACTGCAAAGTCTGGGCAAGCTTACTATCGAGCCCTAACCGCTTCCGTCGTTTCCGTGGAAAACCCAGACTGGCCCGATCCCCCTTCGGTGTAAAACAATGTCCTTTTATGCCGCCCTACACGGCTTTTTTTTCACGGTGAGGGTGTTCTTGGTTGAGCAAAACGATAAACTCCGCACCTTCCGAACGTCGGGGCGCATGGAGTTGTATCGCAATGAAAAGAATTGAAGGCAGAATTGTCTTTCTGGACTATATGCGAATATTTGCGTTTATAAGCGTGTTAATAGGGCATAAGTTTTATATTGAATTGCTTGAGTCTACCGTAAATCCCAATATTCATTCGACATTGAAGGTATTCATCTCGCTTCTATTGCCGGTTACAGCTGCCGGAGGGGCAGGGGTTGTTGTTTTTTTTCTTACATCTGGTTATATCATAACGCATGTATTATCTGCTGAAAGGCCGGTCGAATTTCTAATTAAAAGAGTGTTCAGAATTTATCCGCTGTATGCTTTTGCGGTAATTATGCAGGTACTGTTGGAGTCATATGTTCAAGGTATTTCAATGCCAAGCCTTGGGGTGCTAATTCCAAGGTTGTTGCTAATTGGAGACTTTTTAGGAACACCTATGGGGCTGGGGGGCGTCGAGTGGACGCTTCGCATTGAGGTCGTTTTCTATTTATTCATGGCTTTGCTGTCGTGGATAGGGTGTTTATCTGTCCCAAAAGTAATGCCATTAATTTATGTTTTGACAACCTTGAGTCTTTACCTGGCTCAGCCGTTCCCCAGCGCACCCGGTTTGTCATTGGGTTATTTTACGTTATACGCCCCTTTCCTTTTCATCGGTTCGTTGATCTATCTAGCTCATGTGAAACTCATAAGTGCTGCATTGTCTTGGTTCGCTGGGGCATTGATAGTGCTCGTGTTTCTTCTGGAAGTTCCGGTTATCCAGCCAAACTGGAAGGATCAGAACTTTGCAGTGTTGGCAATTGCAATCTTCATGATGGCGTATTCTTATATGGATAGGTTGGCTGATGGTGCTCTAATCCGGCTTTTATCGAACCTTACGTATTCAGTATATTTGTTTCATAACTGGATTTGGGGTTATGTCGGCATATTAGTTGACAAGGTAGGGGTACTTTCTATTCCACGAAGTTTTCAGATTCTTGTAGTGTTGTTCGTGTTGTGTTATTTGGCCCATCGTACTATTGAACGGTACGGCTTGCATGTTGGGAAAAAGGCTCTAGCGATTTACAATGAAAAAAACGCTCTCAGGATTATTGCTAGGCAATGAGGGCTCCATCATAAAAATCCCTTAATAAAAGATGCCCGACTCTACCGACATAAGCTTCTTTCTTGCTATTCGATTGCAGCAAGCGCCAGAGCAATCAACCGTATGCCAAAGTTTGCTAGGTTACTGCGTGCATGGGGTGCTAAGGGTCGAGTGTTCGAATCACTCCGTCCCGACCATACTATTCAATGACTTAGGCCAATGTTCGCAGCATTGGCCTTTTTCATGCGCGTGACTTTTGCGCCTGCAAGCATCACGTCAGCGATTGCAAATGCATGCTTTTCGAAGTCTTCAGCCGCCCAAGTCGACACGTCCGTTTGGCTGTTTGGCGATCCGTTTGTTCCGCCATGTATTCTATGACTGATACATCTATGATTGATCCCCGTAACTCGGATGCACTCATCCGCTCCGCGGGTTGCCGTTGAGTGCGGAGGGGAGATGAATCGGCCGACGATCACGGTTGGAACAACCGCGACGAGATTCTTGCCAGCGACAGGTGCATTTGCACAGCATGCGGGCAATGGCCTGCACCAAGCCAAATTACAACGTGGTATCACGAAAAGCATGCCTGCTGCACTTTCTGCGGCCTTACCGGCGTCGTTGTTCGCTCCAAATCCGGATTGCCACTTGCGGCGTATCAAGACTGCCGTATTCCTGAGTAGCGGACAGGTCGAGTTCAGCCTGCCGGGCCGAGCGGCGGGTGCTGTGCGATATCGGCGTAAGCTTGGATCGCGACGTCGCGCCCGCGGAAATTTTTTGATCGGGCTTACGACTACTTTGCCCGCCGTCCGGAACCGCCAGCCCTCGGCCGATGCCGAAAGAGCAACCACAATGAGGGCATGGCAATGACCGAAGAAAAAACTGAAATCCCAGAGGAAGAAGTACCGGATCAATCGACACCTGCGCATTCCACAGAAGAGGAGCGCGAGCGCTTGAAGGACTTCAACAAGGACGGCATCCCGCCGGGCAGTTGCTGATCGGCCCGCTCAGGCGGGCTATGCGGCTTCTTTCAGCCTTTTGATGATTCGCTGGCTTCGCCGATCACCATCCTGCGCATCTCGCGCATCAGCATTCACACGCAAAGCCTCGTCATTGAACGGGGCTTTTTTCATGCCCGCTCGTCGAGCGAATCGCACTCCCGGATTCCGTCTCCTCTCTCAACTGTAAGCGCAGACCCTGCGCCACTGACGGGAGAGAGTGATGATTGACGACAATAACGGCCCTGAAGCGCCATACCCTGGACCAAGCGAGCAAGCGCCTGACTCTGGCGAAGGCCATGATTCCGGTCTTGATCAGGCTGAGTCGGAGCCAAAGCAGGGCACTGACGAACGGCCGGAAGACTGGAATCCGCCGCCCGGTAACCCCGGCTCTGATCAGGACGCCCAGACGGGCCGCGATAACGGCGGAGCGAAGTAGACTCCATCCCAAGCGCGCTCACATAACCCGACCGAGAGTCGGGTTTTCATTGCCTCGCAGAATGATCTAGCTAATTGAAGAGCGGCTGAACGGTATTTGGATGATGTCGACGAAAGAGGGGCAAGACAGCAAAAAGGAGCCGGCGGTGGACTTTCAGCCCAAACCGCCGGCAATGAGCATGGTTACTCTACGCTGCAGATCCAGCGATGGTTGTATCGGTAAGGAGCACGAATGAAGTGCACATCCGAAACCAGATTCAAACCGCGCTCTTGAAGTGCCTCGGTCAGTTGTACGAGTGTCTCTGCTTGGATAGTCATTGCTGTCACCTCGTCAGATTTACTGCGTTCATAATTCTTGACCGAGGGGGCAGGGCGCTAATTCATTTTTTTTGCAGTCGCACCTTTTGACTATGCGCCGGATGAAGCGCGGCTGTCGTAACTGCTAAGGGCGTTAAACAAGTTTCCCCGCAAGTGCAGGAAATCCATCAGCTAGAGCCTTCCCCGAACAATCCTTTGCAATTTCACCTCGTCTGCATAGCTGCGGAGCTTTGCTTGCTGGGCCGAAAGCAGCGAACACATTTTCATCAAAAGGATCGCTTCCTTCGGCGCAGCCGAGCGCCCAGCGCTGGCGGTCAGTTCACTCACCGACCAGCCGAGAATTGCAGCGGCGTCTTCAAGGTCGAAGAACAGTTCCTGCTGGGCAGTCCTGGGTCCATCGAGTTTCTGCATGAGATCTACCCCGTCCAGTCACTGTTCGAATGCGGTGTTCTCGGTGACTGCGCTCAGCCTTTAGGGCGCGCGGTCCTTTCAAGCGTCACAACGCAGGCGGCATAGAAGTTTTTGTGAAACTCGAAAATCGTTTTATCCCGCTTCACTTCGTCCTGATATTGCGGAATTTCGTAGGCCTGTTGAATCAAGGTCTTGTACAAGCCGCCTACGTATTCGTTTTCCTTCTCTGCCGCGTCAGCCATTTGTTCGAGCGTGGCCACGGGTACGCCGCCCTGTCTGGCTTTCATGACGGCTTTGGCCGAGTTTTCAACCCGTGTGCATTCCGCCAGACCATCGTCTGGCAAATCGGCGCTATGCGCGTAAACACTGATCAACATAGCCGCCGTTGCTGCAAGACATCTTTGGATCATGACGCGCCATCCTTGATTTTGAGCACGAACCTTAGCATTCATGGCTCAGCGCCACCATCGAATCGCCTTGATCAGTCGGGAAAATTTACTGCGCGGGTTTTTTCATATCGTTCGTGTCGCTGGAACCGGCAGCGTCCTTTTGCGTTTCGTGTGATTCGGCACCGGAATTTGAGCCCGACGCTTCTTCGCCTTTTTTGTCAGCCTTGTCATCTTTCGATGCAGAACTGCCATGATTCATGCCCGGAACAGCGGCGGGGGGCATGGGAGATCCCGCCGTTGTGTCGGCCGCCAATGAAAAGAGTGGGCTCATCGAAAGAAGACCGGCCAGTCCGCAGACAGCAATTTTGTTTTTCATAACGTCGATATCCAAGCCAAGGGATGTACTCCTTGGAAGCGCTCAACTACGGAACGTGCGGACGACCGGACCGGCGGCACAGCGCCGTTCGCATTCGGCAGAGTCGATACGAATAGCCGCATGACTATCAATTCAAAAAAACAGGGAGAAAGCGGCAAAGTGCTGGCCCCCGAGCGCCGCGGTCATCGGCAAAATCGCCTTTTTTCAAAAGGTTAGGTTGGCATCATGCGGACGATTGTCATCACCGTTGCAGCGCTTTCTCTGGCTGTTATCGCCTCGGGGCTTCAGGCAAAGGAATTGAGCAAGGGGCATCGATTCGCCTGTGTCTGGGGCTCGGATATTGCTGCCGGCGCCCAACAATCGAAACTGTCTGGAGTCTCCCTGTACGGCGCGCGCAAGCAGTTGCAAGTCCGCAGGTTTCAGCAACCGTGGATGCGCATGACCGCGATGGGAATTACCGAGCAGACCTACAACAGCAGCTCGAAGCTAAGGCCGGCGGCGGTGAAGCAGACGTATTACGAGCAATGTGTCCGGCATGAACTGGCGCGGCGCTGAAAGTCGCACACGGATCAGGAGTCGCGGGACGCTTTGACGCTGGTCGGCCCGGCAACGCGTGGCAGCGGTTTCGTCTGCATCAGCGCATCGAGCGCTTTGCGATATTGCTGCCCGCCGAGCGCCATGCTGTTGTTGTGCGTCGCGCCCGGCACCAGCAGCAGGCGTTTGGGTTGCTGCGCGGCGTTGAATAATTGCTCACTGAAACGCGGCGGCACGAAAGCGTCTGCCAAACCATGGACCACCAGCAATGGCATGTGGATCTCGGCGATTTTGTCGATGGAGTCGAATTTCTGCGACAGCAGCCAGCGCACCGGCAATGAGGTATTGGCCACGGCGGCGGCAACGTCCGCCAATGACGTAAACGTCGACTCGATCACCAGACCGCGCACCGGCAGCGGTGTATTTTTGCGCGCGGCATCCTGACCCAGTTCTGCGGCCAGATCGATTGCAACAGCTCCGCCGAGCGAATGACCGTAGATCAGCCGTTTATTCGGATCGGGTTGCAGGAGCTTGAAGCGCTCCCACGCCACCCGCGCATCTTCGTAAACGCTGCTTTCCGAGGGTAGATCGCCTTTACTCTGGCCAAATCCGCGATAGTCGATGGCCAGTACCGAATAGCCCGCCGCGCGCAACTGCTCGATGCGAAACAACTGCCCGGTGAGGTTCCAGCGTACGCCATGCAGATAAAGGATGGCCGGCGCGTTGGGCTTTTCCGCCGGCCACCACCAGGCGTGAATATTCTGCCCGGCGCTGAAACTCTTCGGTTGCAGATCAAGTTCCTGCACGCTGCCAGGCAAGCCGCGATACCAGCCAGCGGTGCCCGGTTCGATGCGAAACAGCAGTGTGCGTTCGGTATGTTCGAGTACGGCACAACTCGTCGGCACGCCGATAATCAGCGCGGCCATGCAGGCGAACGCTAAGCGGCGGCGACGCAGACGGGTCATGAAGGCAATGAACATTAAACGTTTCACCACGGCGCAGACAAAGAACGCTTTTTACCAGATAGCTCGGTCCGCGCGTGGGATTTACGACCACCGTACGTGTTCAACGATTTCAAAATGCTGCAAACAATCAGCCGACCTGCAGCACGATTTTGCCGATATGGTCGCCGGCCTCCATGTGTGCATGGGCTTTGGCCGCGTCGTTGAGCGCAAAAACCTTGTCGATGAGGGGCAGGCAGCGGCCGGACGCCAGTGCTGGCCACACATGTTCGCGCAGCTCACTGGCAATCGCCGCTTTTTCCGCAGCGGTGCGTGCTCGCAATAGCGATCCGGTGATCACCGCGCGTTTGGCCATCATCGCCAGCAAGTCAAAATCATTGGCCCGGGCGCCCCCTAGAAAACCGAGCATGACCAGCCTTCCGTCCATCGCCAGGGCGCTGACATTACCGTTGAGATAAGAGCCACCCATGATGTCGAGAATCACATTCACGCCTTGACCGTCAGTTTTCTCGGCCACGACCTTGGCGAAGTCTTCCTCGCGATAGTTGATAGGCTGACCGCCGAGCTTACTGATCGCCGCGCATTTGTCAGCGCTGCCTGCGGTGGCAAAGGCATCGATGCCGAATTCGCGGCAGAGCATCAGGGCGGTGGTGCCGATGCCGCTGGTGCCGCCGTGGATCAACGCGCGCTGGCCCTTGCTCGCGCCACCGAGACCGAACAGGTTGGCCCACACCGTGAAAAACGTTTCCGGGATGGCGGCGGCCTGCACCCAGTCGAGCCCATTGGGGATTGGCAGCGTCTGACCGGCCGGCACAGCTGCGTATTCGGCATAACCGCCGCCATTGGTTAGGGCGCAGACCCGATCGCCGACGGCGAACGCATTCACACCGGCGCCGACAGACACCACGACGCCGGAGACTTCCAGGCCGGGAATCGGGTTCATGCCGGGTTTCATCGGATATTGCCCGGCACGTTGCAAGGCGTCCGGGCGGTTGACGCCGGCAGCGTGCACTTGAATCAGCACTTCGCCTTCCGCTACATCCGGTAGCGGCACGCGTTTGACTTGCAAGACATCAGGGCCACCGGGTTCGGTGATTTCAATGCGCGTCATTTCAGCGGGCAAAGACATGTTGAATCCTCCAGGAAAAAGGTCTGTAGATGGGAACGCAGTCGGCGAGCAATGATTCCCTTCAATTGGCGCAGCAGCGGCTATCGGCGCCAGAGGCCGGCAGCCATTTCGTGACGAATTCCAGCAATAACGCCACGACGATCGCGCCGCAGGCGACCACAAACAGCGTCGCGTGGTGGCCGCCATTCGCGTTGAACAGCGCTGAGTAAGCGAAACCCGCGAGTGCCTGGAACGAGGCAAACGACACTGTGGCGCGACTCCAGGCGATTTGCTGACGAGCGTGCTGCGGCACCAGCTCATGCACCCGCGCCAACGCCAGCGGGACGATGCCCGGTGGAAATGAACCGAGGATCACCGCAAGCACCGCCAATGCCGCAAAAGTATGCGAAACAGCCAGCAGCCCCAGAGCAATCGCTTGAACCACCAGCACCAGGCGAATGCTCAAACGGGCGCCGAAATGATCGGCGAGGAAACCGTAACTCACTGGACCGACAATCGCGCCCAAGCCGTACATGACCCAAACGAGTCCGCCGACATGTGCACCGGCGCCGACCCCACGCGCGACGTAATCCACCAGAAACACCATGGCTGGCACCAGGCCGGCGGCCATGAAGGCGTACTGCGCGAACAACACATACACATCGCGAGGTATTGGCGCAGGCGCGGCATCGTGGTGAATGACGGCATGTCGCAGATCCGCGGGCCAGCCGAACCAGCTCACTGCGGTCAGCAGCAGCGCAATCGCGCCGAGCCCCACCCAGGTGGCTTGCAGACCAAGCTGCAACAGCGGCGGAACAATCGTCCCCGAACCGGCGATGCCGAGGCCGATGCCAAGGAAGATCGCACCACTGGCCAGGCCTTTGCGCGCCGGCGGAACATGGGGCAACACCGTTGCCGCCACCAGCACCATGATCGCGCCGCCAGCGATGCCTGACAGCAAGCGCCAGCCGAAAAACCAGCTCACAGACAACGGCAGTGCACAGGCGAAAAATGCTGCGGTCACGGCCAGCATCATCAGTCGCAGGGCGTTCTTGTTGCCCAGATGATGTGCCATGGGTCGGCCGAGCAGGGCGCCGATCAGGTAACCGATCAGATTGGCGGCGCCGAGATAGACCACATCGCTGGCGGAAAACCACTGCGCCTCGATCAGCGAAGGAATCAGCGGTGTGTAGGCAAACCGTGCCAGTCCAATGCTGACCAGGCTGGCGCAAAGGCCAGCGATGATCGGCATCCAGGGAGCACCAGAGGTTGAGGTACGCATGATTTCAGTTTCCGAGAAAGATTCATGGCGCCCAGCATATCGGTTATCGTTGCTGCGTTTATGCAGCGAATTTCCATCGTTATGATGCGTAAATGCATCATAAGGAGGCAGGGTGAATTGGGATGATGCACGGGTGTTTCTCGCTGTCTGCCGCGCCTCGACATTGCGCGGAGCCGCGCGAATCCTCAATGTCGATCAGGCGACGGTCGGGCGACGTATCGCCGCGCTGGAAAAATCCCTCGGGGCCACGTTGTTTCTGCGCACCTCCGACGGTTACGCACTGACTGCGGTGGGTGAGGCGGCGCTGAAGAGCGTGGAAAAAATGGAGCATTCAGCGCTAGAGCTGGAGCGGCAGATTCAGGGTCTGGACGACCGGCTGACGGGCAGCGTGCGGGTCAGCACCACCGATTCGCTGGCGATCGATTTCCTCATTCCGGCAATCGCTTGCCTGCATGAGCAGCATCCGGATGTGCAGGTGCACCTCGACGCTTCGACGCAGATTCTCAGTCTGGCCAAGCGCGAGGCGGATATCGCCGTGCGCAATACGCGGCCCGACAATCCTGATTTGATCGCGCGGCGAATTGCGCGCTGGCCCGTAGGACTTTTCGCTGCTCAGGCTTATGTCGACGACCACGGGGTTCCCGAACCGGGCACAGCCTTTGAAGGCCATGATCTGGTGGTCTATCAACCGTATCTGAAAAAAGACCTGACGCTGGTCAGTGAACCGCTGACACGCGGGCGCATCGTCGCGACGCTAAGCTCCAGTCTGCTGGTGCGGCGTTCGATTGCGGCAGGCCTGGGTGTTGGGGAGATTCCGGTATACATGGGCGAACGCGACGGCCTCGTCAGAATCTGGCCGCAGCGAGTCCGCCCTGAGCCCTACGACGTGTGGCTGGTGACCCACGCGGATTTACGCCATACCGCGCGTGTACGGGCAGTGATCGCGCAGATCGTCGAGGCGTTTGCTCTGGAGAATGAATAAGCTCGTTACGGGGTTTTGGCAGGGCTACAAAACCTGACGAAACGGCCTACGTCCGGCTCAGAAACTGCCGGCTTGTTAGGAAGGGAGGAGGATTCTATTGTTGACGCCAACGGCCAGGGAAGGTCTCGGTAACCGAAAAAGGTGTCGAATTGAAAGTCAGGGAAGTGCTGCACAATCCAATCTGTGACACGTCGAGCAAGGGGTGGAATACGCAAATCATGAATGCCATCAGCCGCGAAGAGTTCAATGCCAGAATCGAGACCATCGAAACCCGAATGGATACTCGGGTGAACGAAGTGTCGGCAAAAATCGATGCGTTTCTGGTGGCTCAGGCTGAGCGCGACAAAGCTCAACTCGAACGAGACAAACGCTACGATTCGATTGCGACGCAGATGCAGGACACTGCGCGAAGGGCAGAGGATGCGGCCAGGCAGGGGGCGACAGTCAAGGCGAATGTCTGGGCGGCCACTGTCGTGCAATTGGTTGGCATCGTTGCGATCGTTGTCGGCGCTTGCTACGCCAATCAGGCCAACACGTATGTGGCGATTCAAACTACGCTGGCGGCCATTCAGGCAGGCAAGGAGTTCCGGCCACCGAGCCCTTTCGATTTTTCTTTACCTGAATCGCCCGAATAAAAAACGGCCTTCACTGGAAGGCCGTTTTCGTGGGCGCTGACGCACTGCCTCATGGCATCTCTGGCAATTCCTGCGGCCGCAAATCGAACACCAACACCTCGGCATCCACGCCGTTGCTCACGGTCAGCGCTTGTTCTTCACGAACCCGCACACCGTCGCCTTCCTGCAACTGCACGCCGTTGAGTTCGACACTCCCGCGCGCTACATGCACATAGGCATAACGGTTGGCAGGCAGTTTCAGCGTGGCGCTTTCCTTACCGTCGAACAGGCCGGCGTAAACTCGGGCGTCCTGACGCACCTTCAGCGATCCATCGCTGCCGTCCGGCGAAATGATCAGTTGCAAGCGGCCGCGT
The DNA here is from genome assembly GCF_900636825.1 of Pseudomonas fluorescens. NCBI lineage: Bacteria > Pseudomonadati > Pseudomonadota > Gammaproteobacteria > Pseudomonadales > Pseudomonadaceae > Pseudomonas > Pseudomonas fluorescens. Next base: position 2,156,795 of record NZ_LR134318.1, read on the forward strand.
TTTTTCTGTGCGCTGAAATGCTCTTGTTGATAGCGCGGTTTTGCGCCGCTGACCTCTGGCACGATCCAGATTTGCAGGAAGTGCACAGGTTTCGTCGCCGAATGGTTGAACTCGCTGTGCGCCACACCGCTGCCGGCGCTCATGAGTTGCACATCACCAGGGCGGATGACTGAACCGGTGCCCAGAGTGTCTTTGTGTTCCAGCGCGCCTTCGAGTACGTAGGAGAAAATTTCCATGTCGCGGTGCGGATGTTGGCCAAACCCTTTACCAGCGGCGACGCGGTCATCATTGATCACCAGCAGGTCGGAAAAACCCTGCTCACGCGGGTTGCGGTAGCTGGCGAAAGAAAAAGTATGAAAGGACTTCAACCAGCCATGATTGGCGAGGCCACGATCGGAGGCTTTGCGAAGAGTCAGCATGATGAAATCTCCTTACGGGACGTGAATTCGTCCGAGTGAGGAGAAGGTTACTGTTTACCATGCTGCTCAAAAAGTAGATGGAAATTGAAAGACTGTCCTGCTCAGGTTGACAGTTTTGCGGTAACGTTCACCAATTCTTCGGCGCGCCCGACTCGCACTTAGCCATAATGTGCAGCGGCTAGACGCGTTTAAATTCTTGATCCCGGTGACGTATTCCATGAAAACCGTGGCAATGGTGCTGTTTCCCGATTTTCTTCTGCTCGACATGGCTGGGCCGCTCGAGGTGTTTTCGGTTGCCAACCGTTACTTGCCGGCAGAGTCGCACTATCAACTGGTCACCCTCGGCACCGAGCAGGGAGCGCTGCGCGCATCCAACGGTGTGAAGGTGCAAGCCGACCGGCACATTGATGAAGCCTGTGAACATTACGACCTGCTACTGATCCCCGGCGGTCCGGGAGCATACAACGAAAGATTTCCGGCGTTGTTCGCCTGGCTGCCTTGCGCGGTGCAGCGTGCTGGCGGTTACGGTTCGATCTGCACCGGCGCTTTCATATTGGGGCATGCCGGATTGCTCGATGGTTATCGCGTGACCACTCACTGGAACTACACCGAGCGTTTGATCAAAGGTTTTCCAAAGGCGAGCGTCGCGACCGACCAGATCTTTGTTGAAGATCGTAACCTGATCACTTCCGGCGGGGTGACCGCAGGCATCGACCTGGCACTCGCGGTGATTGCCCGGGACCACGGCAAGAAGCTTGCGCAGGATGTCGCGAAAGTGCTGCTGGTGGTGATGAAGCGGCAGGGCGGTCAAGCGCAGTTCAGCCCGTTGATGGCCGCAGTCGCCCCAGTGGAAACCCCCATTACTCGGGTGCAGAACCAGGTCCTGGAACATCTCGACGAAGCATTCTCTGTGGAACGCATGGCCGGTCTGGCGAATATGAGTGCACGCCACTTCGCCCGTTTGTTCGCCCGCGACGTTGGCATGACCCCCATGGAATTCTTGCAGAATGCGCGCATCGATTGTGCGCGGAACCTGCTCGAAACCAGCGATCTGCCGCTGAAGACCGTGGCCTACAAAAGTGGCTTTGGCAGTGTTCGACATATGCGGTCACTGTTTGCCGAAAAGCTCGGACTGACCCCCGCGCAGTACCGCGAACAGTTCAGTTAGAGCGGTTCTGTCCGTCTGGCGCACCCCGATGTCCGTGCTGCGCCGTGCTTAATGGTTGTACCGTCACCAGACACTGCCAAGATAGCTGTCATGAACAGCCATCACGATTTGAGTTCGGCGTCGGTGCTGCGTTTCGGCCCTTACGCGTTTCATACGCGCCAACGGCTGATCCTCGAAGGGGATCGGCAACTGCGTATGGGCGGTCGTGCGCTGGACATTCTGCAAGTGCTGGTCGAACGCGCCGCAAGAGTGGTCAGCAAAGAGCAACTGATCGCTCTGGTCTGGCCGACTTCGGTGGTCGAAGAGATCAACCTGCGCGTGCACATCGCGGCGCTACGCCGCGCCCTGCGTGATGGAGAAAACGGTCAGCGCTACATCGTCAATGTGCCCCAGCGCGGTTACAGCTTCATCGCGCCGGTGCAGTACGACATCACCGCTCAACCGGTTTTCCAGCACTTGCAAGCGCCGCAACATAATTTGCCTGCGCGACTGACACCGGTGACCGGTCGCGATGCTCTGGTCGGCGATCTGGTGCGACAACTGCCGCTGTGCCGAATGATGACCCTCACGGGGCCGGCTGGTGTGGGCAAAACCACGGTCGCACTGCGCGTGGCCGAGCTGATGCTGGAGCATTTTTGCGATGGCGTTTGGCGGGTTGATCTGGCTTTGATCGATGACACCACGCCGCTGCTCGATGCGGTGCTGGACACCCTCGAGACCGACTTCGACATCCTGACACAGCGCCATGCCTTATTGATTCTGGATAATTGCGAACATCTGCGCGAACGCTGTCAGGCGCTGGTGCGCCGCTTGCTCGACGCTGCGCCGCGCCTGTCGGTGCTGGCGACAAGCCGCGAGGCGCTACAGGTCCATCCGGAAAAGCTTCAGCCTTTAGGACCACTCACCGTGCCAAGGTCTTCGGCGTCGATCAGCATAGAAGAGGCAATGAGTTATTCGGCAGTTCAGCTGTTTGTCAGTCGTGCGCGGACCCGTCAGCAGGGCTTCGTGCTGCGTGAACAGGATCTTGAAGCGGTGTGTGACATTTGCCGCCGACTTGACGGATTGCCCTTGGCGATCGAGCTGGCGGTAACCCAGATCGATGCGCTGGCGCTGGTCGGGTTGCAAGCGCAAATGGGCAATTGTCTGCAATTGCTCAGTCACGGTCGGCGCACCGCCGTTCCGCGCCATCAAACGCTCAAGGCCGCGCTCGACTGGGGCTATCACCGCCTCAGTGGACTCGAACAATTGGCCCTGCAACGGCTGTCGGTATTTCACAAAGTCTTCACGCTTGATGACGCGTCGGCCGTCATCACCTGTGCCAGTCTGACGCCGCCAGTGCTGACGACAGTCCTTGCGCAACTGGTCGGTAAATCGTGGCTGAGCATGGAGCGGCGCATTGGCGGTGAGCGCTACCGGCTGCTCAATACCACTCGCAGTTACGCTTGGGAGCAATGGCTTGAGCAGGAGGAGTGGATCGATTTCGAACAACGCTATGCGCGCTACCTGAATCGCGAGAAACGCGCGTCAGTGCTGCAATTGGCGGTCTAGCTGATCCAGCAAGTCGCGCACCTTTCGCAGGTCTGGAGTGGCATAGCCTTCGGTGAACCGTTGGTAGATCGGCATCAACAGATCCAGTGCCTCGCGATAGCGATTTTGCCGTTGCCACAGCTGCGCCAGAGAGGTAGCGCTGCGCAGCTCCCAGGCGAGCGCGCCTTGGGATTGGGCAACGGACAGGGCTTGCTGAAGGATTTGTTCTGCGACCTGAAGATTGTCGCTGGCTGAACGGACGCTTTCGCGAGCAAGCTCGCTCCCACAGTAGTCCGCGGTCGATACCACTCCGATGTAGGAGCGAGCCTGCTCGCGAAGGCTTTGGTCGGAGCACTGCAAATCCTCAGCCATCATCCGCGCCGCCCGTGCCCGCAAAATCTCCGCTGTGCTCCAGCCCGCCTCACCCATGCATGCCCGTTGCATTAATGCCTCGTCAACGAAGCGCTCATCGAGCGTGACCATGACTTCCCGAATCAATCCACTGTCCGCGGTCTGCATCGGCGCCGCGTTGTCAGCGTCGATCACTTGCGCGTAATGCCGGGCCCACGTATGGAACAGCAGCACGGAATGTTTCTGCGATTGTTCGAGCAACAGTTGCAGCAATGCCCGGGCGTTCTGCCGGTCGCCGTTGTAATGAGCGATCAAACACGACGCCAGGGCCAGGGTGTAACAAATCGACGTGCCGTGGTTGATCTGCAGGGCGATGTCCAGTGCCTGCCGCGCGGTGCGCCATGCTTGTTCAGGAAAACCCTGCAGCCACAACACCCGCGCGAGCACCGTCAGCGAGGCTACGCTCTGATCGTACTGCACGCCGAAACCATGGGTGAATCGATTGAGGTGGCCACTCTGAGCCATGCGTTCGATGACCTGTTCGGCGTGTGTCCGGGCTTGCGGCTGGTCGCCGGCGTAATGCAGCGCCAGCACGCGCAGACGGTGCGTGCTCAGCGACAGCAGCGGATCATCGTGGGCGCCGAGCTGATTGAACTGTTCACTTTGCGCCAGCGCCGCGCGGTAATGTCCGCAGCTGAGATTGACGGCCATGTGCCCGGATACCGCGCGGAGCTGACCGGCGACATCGCTGTGTTCCTGCGCCATTGCGTGAGCATCGACGAACGCCTGGATGGTTTCTGCGGTGCCGCCCCACATGTGATAACAGGCGCTGCCATGCGCCAGTTGCAAGGCAATCGTCAGGTGCGGGCAGGGCGGGCGCAGGCTTTGCGAACGCTGCAACGCTTGGCGCACATAGCCGCCGTATTCCTTGAGCAGCGACAGCTCCTGCCAGAGCGGCGCTGATGCCGCGGTCAAGCGGACACCGAGATCGCCGGGGCCGTCACCGTTGAGGCTCCAATCCAGTGCTGCGCGCAAATCCTCGAGGCCTCGAGCGTAGCGCTCGATCCACAGCTTCGTCGGCGTGTGCTCCCAATCCATTTGCGCCTGGTCCATCAGCGCCAGGCAGCGTTGTCCGTGGCGTTCGCGGGTTTCTTCGAATTCCGCGGCGAGGTCGAGTTTTTCCAGGGCATAGCGACGCGTCGTGTCGAGCAATCGGTAGAAAACCTCCTCATCGCCGACCTCGACACTGAGCAGCGATTTTGCGACCAGTTGGGTGATCGACGCGAACACCGCTTCGGGCTTGATCTCCGGGCCGACAATCACTGCCGCCGCCGATTCCAGCGTGAAACCGCCGCGAAACACGCTCAACCGGCGCAGGCCGGTCTGCTCACAGCGGTTGAGTAGATTGAAACTCCAGTCCAGCGTGGCGCGCAGGGTCAGGTGCCGTTCCAGAGGGCTCTGCTGGCCCGCGACCAAGGGCGGCAAGCGCCCCTGCAATTGAGTCAGCAAACCCTTCAGCCCCAACTCGCCGACCTGCGCGGCGGCCAGCTCCAATGCCAGCGGAATACCGTCCAGCCGATGGCAGATTTCGATCGCCAAGGGTAACTGTTCGTCTTCCAGTTCGAAGCTTTCCAGCGCCGCGGTGGCGCGTTCGACAAACAGCTGCAGGGCTGAGAATCCCAGTGTCTGCTGGCGATCCAGCACGGCTGTCATCGACGGGTAATCGAGAGAATCCAGACGCTGCACGTATTCGCCTTCAGCGCGCAGGCTTTCGCGGCTGGTGGCGAGGATATGCACCTTCGGTGCCCCGCGCAGAATGCTTTCGCTGAGGGTCGCCACCGCGTCGATCAAGTGCTCGCAATTGTCGATCACCAGCAACATCTGGCGTTGGCTCAGGCCTCTGATCAGGCTCGCCAGCGGATCGCTGTCGGCCAGCGTCAGATCGAGCAGGGCGGCCAGATGCGACCCGATCAGGCGCGGATCATTGAGGGGAGCCAGATCCACCAGCCGAATACCATCAGGGTATTGCCCGATCAACTGCTCGGCCACGCGCAGGGCCACGGTGGTTTTGCCAATGCCACCGGGGCCGACCAGGGTGATGCAGCGCTGGCGCGGCAGTTGCGTCATCAGACTGTCGACCAGCGCCTGGCGCCCGATCATGCGCGTGCGGCGCAGCGGCAGGTTGTGGCGGGCGGCGCTGGCGACGGGCCGTTGCTCAATCGATTCGAAAACAATCGGCGCGACAAAACTATAGCCGCGCTGCGCCACGGTAATGATGTAGCGCTGGCCGGCCTGGCCGTCGCCCAGTGCCTTGCGCAGCGCCGCCATGTGGACGCGCAGGTTGATCTCTTCGACCACAGTGTCGGGCCAGACCGCCGCCATCAATTGTTGCTTGCTCAGCACTTCGCCGGCATGCGCCAGCAGCGTCAACAGAATGTCCATCGCCCGGCGACCGAGGCGCAACGGCTGCTCGCCCTCCAGCACCAGACGCTGCTTGGGAACAATCCGATAGGGGCCGAAACCGATGGCCTGATTCGGGGAAAAACTCAACAGCTCACTCCTGCGGTGCCGCGACGGACAGGACGAATCGGGGCCTGGCGCGCGCGCAGACCTTCCAGTTCGTGATGTCCCGGCATAATCCTCAGGTTTTGGCGTCAGCGCAACGGCTGGCGCCTAGCCACTCTTCAAAAAGGCACGTGGCGTGGGCGGCTGGTCTTGGGTTCACGCATGACCTGACAGCGCCAGGCGAACGGGTTGATCCCTTCGCTGCGGGTGAACATGTGGCAGAAGTGCGCCTGATCGCAAAAGCCGCATTCCAGGCTGATTTGCGTCAGGCTCATATCGGTGTGTTGAATCAGCAGTTTGGCCCGGGCGATGCGCTGTTTGCGGATCCAGTCCTGCGGCGACAGCCCGGTGCTGCATTTGAAGGCGCGCGAGAAATGGCTGCGTGACAGCGAACAGGCGCGGGCCAGTTCGGTCACTTCAAGGCTTTCGCCCAGACGTTCGAGAATCAACAGTTTCACCTGGCGTTCGCGCTGCGGACTGAGTCCGCCGGTGGCGCTTTTGCGCGGTTCGCTGGCAGGGGCGAGGGCGACGGTTTGCTGTAATTGAGCCATGGCCAAAGTCCGTGTCGGAGGGGAAGGCACGGGTAGCGCTTCCCTCAGGTCGAAAAACAACGCTGAGCAGAGGTATTCATTGTTGGGCGCGCGCACGTTGTCTGACGAGTTAATCGTTGTTAATTTCGCTCTGGCCCGGCGTTCACAGGCCGGTGGATCGCGTAAAGTGCGTAGCACTTGCGTCTGGCTGGTTATAAGGAATCCGTGCCCATGAACCGTAATGATCTGCGCCGCGTCGACATGAACCTGCTGGTGATTTTCGAAGCGCTGATGTTCGAAAAGAACCTGACCCGCGTGGCGGAAAAACTGTTCATGGGGCAACCGGCGGTAAGCGCGGCGTTGGGCCGTTTGCGCGATCTGTTCGACGATCCGTTGTTGCTGCGCAATGGTCGCGGCATGGAACCCACGGCCCGCGCGCTGGCGATTCTCAAGGAACTGCAACCGGCGATGGACGTGATTTCCGGCGCCGTCAGCCGCGCCAAGGAGTTCGAGCCGGCGAGCAGTTGCGATGTGTTCCGCATCGGTTTGTCGGATGACGCCGAGTTCGGCTTGTTTCCGCCGCTGCTGCGTCAGCTTCAGCAAGAGGCGCCGGGTATCGTTGTGGTGGTGCGGCGCGCCAACTATTTATTGATGCCGGCCTTGCTGGCCTCTGGGGAAATCTCTGTCGGCGTCAGTTACACCACCGATTTGCCGGCCAATGCCAAACGCAAAAAACTGCGCGACATTCCCTGCAAAGTCCTGCGCGGCGATGACCGTCCGGAGCCGCTGACGCTTGACGAGTATTGCGAGCGTCCGCATGCGATGGTGTCGTTCTCCGGGGACTTGAGCGGCAACATCGACATGGATCTGGCCAAGATCGGCCGTTCGCGCCGTGTTGTCCTCGGTGTTCCACAGTTCAGCGGTTTGCGCGCCTTGCTCGCCGGCACCGAAATGATCGCAACCGTGCCAGATTACGCCGCATGCGCATTGGTTGATGGCTGCGCCTTGCGCGCCGAGGATCCACCGTTCCCGATTGACGCGGCGCAGTTGTCGATGGCGTGGAGCGGGGTGCACGACAACGACCCGGCAGAGAAGTGGCTGCGCGCACGGATCAGCCAGTTCATGGCGGCGCCGCTGGATATTGCCCAGACGTGATACCCAACTCAGAGGGCAAGCTGCCCACCGCTCGTCGAAAATAGCCCCGCACCTGTCATTGTTGACAGTAGCGGTGGTGACACGTTTGCGTGTGTGATAGGCCAGTGTCCATTGGGGCAACTTAGGCCATGCACAGGAGCGCGAGGATGAATAGCCCGAAGAACACGATAGTGATAGATGGCTTATTACCCCCATATGTTCTGGAGAGCTGGACGCCCACGCTGCTGAATCCAAAGTCAGCCAGATATTCACTGACGTTTGCCTGCGATGCTGTCCTTGAGCCCACGGACCGACTGAGCGCCAAATGGCAGGGCGCACCGGGGACGCCACCTGAAGGCACCTATTCCTCAGATTTCGTCGAAGTCGGCGACCGGCGCCCGGTAGTTCTGCCTATCCCTTATTCGTTGGCGGCGATCAATCAAGGTAGGACGGTGACACTTACCTACCAGATCATTCGCGGCAGCTCGCCGACAGTGACATCGCTACCGCAGATATTGTATGTCCTGCCACTGGCGCAAGCAGATTTGCCCCGAGTAATGATCGTGCAGGCAGACGAGGAGGGACGAGGTCTCGATTTATCCGTTAAAGACTTGGCTCAATTTACCTTGAGAATCGATGCATGGCCTTTGATCATGCAGGGACATTTTTTTTGGGCCCGGCTTAAAGGCACAAACGCAGACGGTAGTGTGTTTGATCAACAGTACTGGCGTGCGCCGGAAAGTGTGGTCGATCTGGATTTTTTCCGATTCGGCTTCTTCGCGCAGGATTTTCCCGCCGCTGTGCTGCAGGGGCTCAAGGATCGCAGCGTGCTGACCGTGGAGTTCAGTGCATCGCTCGATGCCAGTGAGGAAGAAACCGATGCCGTGGTTTTTGCGCCACGCCATTACATCGTCAGCACCGCAACGCCGCCGTTGCCAGATAAGCCTGAAATCGTCTCTGTGACAGATGCGGCCGGCCAAGCCATTGCCGACGGAGGAGAAACAGCGCACACCCGTGTGACGATCAGCGGCACCGCGATGCCTGACGAACAAGTGGAAGTGTTTGACGGGTCAGACTCCAAGGGGCCGGTTCGTGCCGGTTCGGGTATCTGGTCTCTCTGCCTATCTGAATTGGCCGTCGGTGCTCATTCGTTCACAGCCAAGGCTTTGTACGGCGATGGTCATATCACCGACCCTTGGGCAATCAGCGTCAAACCGGTGGTGAGTGGGCAATTGAGCATCGAGGAAGCGCCTGACAACGTCAGCCTTGATCCGCTTCGCGCACTCACTTCACTGACTGCCGTGTTGGACTATGACATGCGGCCCACCGATAGAATCAGTGTGACGGTGACGGCCGCTGAGGGCACACCCGCTGCAGGCTCGCATACCACTGCGCCAGTGGTGGCCGGTACAACGCGTCCGAGAAGAATCACATTGCCCAAAGCACTGGTGGCATACAGCATCGGAAAATCAATGGCGGTGAATTTTACCTACACACGGGACGGTTCCCTGCCGGTGGCGTTGCCGCCGCTGCGCCTTGACGTGCTGCCGATTGCTATGGACAGACTTCCCGCACCAGTGATTACTCAAGCCAATGGCACCGAGTTCCTGAACTTGAGTGATGTGCAATCCGGCGCAACGCTGTTTTTTGGCGATTGGCCGCATATTGCGATGTACCAGCGACTCCACCTGGTTTTGCAAGGCCAGAAAGTTGATGGCCCGCATGACTTACAGTTTTGGGCTGGTAACAGTATCGTGCCTCGATCATGGGTGGAGAATGGCAGTTACAGCGTGACTATTGCGGCCCGTTATCTGCGCCAACTGAGCGAAAACAGCAAGCTGGTCATCCGTTTCAGTGTCAACCTGGATCAGGTGCCCGACCCGGAAAAGGCGACCGTCTTTCAAACTCGCGAATACACCATACGGGGAGTGCCTCTTAACCAATAGCTGTTTTTGATCCGCCTTCGCGAGCAGGCTCGCTCCCACAGGGTTCGGTGTGATGCCTGGTTTTTCGGTGTATTAAACATCGCTGTTTAAGCAACACCAGCAGACACTCTTTCAGGCTACGCAACCTTGCGCCTTTGCCTACAGCTACGCCAGAATCCGCCGGCTTGTGCGCTTGTGGTCCGGTCTCTATTGTTTGCGGGTCGCTGAAAAGATCAGCGATCGGGTTTAGCGATCCGGCTCCGACTACAGACGCAACAACGCTCCGCTCTCGATTGTGGTTTTCCCTTTTTGCAATCGCGTAATGGTGGCTGTGCGTGGGAGACCGAAAGGTCTACCCGGGGTTTCTGTGACCCGGATCGCTAACCTGCGTACAGCCGCCACCCCCAACTTGTTTAGCGATAAGTCGTGGCGGCTCAGACCCTCACGGAGATTCACCATGTTCAAAGTCACACCCAACCCGCCAAACACCAAGCCCGCGTCCCCCCACGAAACCCTCGATTCCAGAAAACTCAACGAAGCCGCCGACCGCGCCCTCGACCATTACCTCTGTCCACCCGGCTCCACGCCGCCCCCACGCAGAATTCGTGGCATGTACGCCGTGACCGCCGACAACAAAAACGAAGAGCTGCTGGCCGATGCCAGCGCAACACTCGCCTCGGCCAAAACCCTGGCCCAGGACGTCGCCAACCTGCTGCCCGTGTCCCAGCGCCGGGCGTTGCTGGGGATTGCGCAACTGATCATGCTCGGCGAGCTGGCGGTGAATCGGGTGCTGGATAACCTCGATCTACCTGCCTGAACACATTCCCTGTGGGAGCGAGCTTGCTCGCGAAGGCGTCGGGTCAGCTATAAATACGTTGAATGACACGTCGCTTTCGCTGGCAAGCCAGCTCCCACAGGGATCTGCGGTGTTCTGGGAGTTTCGGCACGCCGCAGAACTAAGCACACCCATCCAATTTCCCCCCACCCATCCCCGGCATGATTCACCCCAATGACTATTCAAGGGTGGGCCCATGCACGTTTCTCAACGGGATGAACAGGCACGCGATTTCGGTTTGCTGTTTCTGCGGGTGACCGGCGGGTTGTTCCTGTTGTGGGTTCACGGCCTGCCCAAGCTGCTGGACTTCACCGCGCAACTTCAACTGATCGAAGACCCGTTCCACCTCGGCGCCCACCTCACGCTCATCCTGGCGATTTTTGCCGAAGTTGTCTGTCCGCTACTGATCATCGCCGGGGTGCTGGCGCGATTGGCCTGCTTGCCTATTCTCTTTGTGCTGCTGGTGGCGTTGCTGATCGTGCATCCGCAGTGGAGTGTCGCCGAAGGGCAATTCGGCTGGTTGCTGCTGATCCTGTTTACCACTGTGTTTATCGCCGGGCCGGGACGGCTGGCGATTTCTGTTCGTTTGCCCGGAGTGTTGCGTTATGCCTGAAGTCCTCAATCCACAAGCACCGGGGGCCGATGAGACGGTCACGTTGATCATCAAACACTCGGTAAAAACCGGCTTTGAGTCGGCGTATGAAGCCTGGCTGCGCAACATCGTCCGGGTTGCCGGGCAACGCGAAGGGCATCTGGGCGTGGACGTGGTGCGCGGCAAGCGCGGGCGTCTCGACTTTTATACCTGTGTGCTGCGCTTCAGCTCCACCGAAGCGATGCAAGGCTGGCTGGAATCGCCGCAACGTCGCGCGCTGATCGATGAAGCCGCGCCAATGCTTGCGGACGGCGATCAGACCGAAGTCGCGCCGATCAATGAATTCTGGTTCTCGCCTTTGGCTGATGCCGCTTCGCCGCCGCCACGCTGGAAACAGGCCGTGGTCTCGCTGCTGGTGATTCTGCCGCACACCTTGCTGGTGCCGCTGATCTGGGGCCCGTTGCTGGCGCTGCATCCGATTCTTTCCAACTACGTCATCGCGACGTTCCTGATCACCCTGACCATCGTCCTTTCGGTGGTGTACGTGGTGATGCCGCCGGTCACCCGGTTGTTTACGCCGTGGCTCGAAGCGAACCAGGCCCATGAACACCTCGATTCCCAAGAAACCTCGCTGCGTTGAGCGCGCGGGGTTTGCTCCTTTTCACTTTGCTTGAGGAACTGCGATGAGCGCCGATCTGATTTTATTCAATGGCCAATTTCATACCGTAGACCGTACCAAACCGCTGGCCAGCGCCGTGGCCATCACCGATGGCCGTTTTGTGGTTGTCGGCAACGACGCGCAAGCCATGGCCCTGCGCGGCCCGAATACACAAGTGGTCGACATGCATGGCCGCTGCGTCATCCCTGGCCTCAACGACTCGCACTTGCACCTGATTCGGGGCGGTTTGAACTACAACCTCGAACTGCGCTGGGAAGGCGTGCCGTCGCTGGCCGACGCACTGCGCATGCTCAAGGATCAGGCCGATCGCACGCCAACTCCGCAATGGGTGCGCGTGGTCGGTGGCTGGAACGAATTCCAGTTCGCCGAAAAACGCATGCCCACCCTCGAAGAGATCAACCAGGCGGCGCCGGACACCCCGGTGTTCATCCTGCATCTCTATGATCGTGCGCTGCTCAACCGCGCCGCTCTGCGCGTGGCCGGCTACACCCGCGACACGCCGAACCCGCCGGGTGGCGAGATCGTGCGCGACAGCAACGGCAACCCGACCGGCATGCTGGTCGCGCGACCAAACGCGATGATTCTGTACTCGACGCTGGCCAAAGGGCCGAAGCTGCCGCTGGAATACCAGGTCAACTCGACCCGCCAATTCATGCGCGAACTCAATCGCCTCGGTCTGACCAGTGCAATCGATGCCGGCGGCGGTTTCCAGAACTATCCGGACGATTACCAAGTCATCGAGCAATTGGCCAAAGACGACCAGTTGACCGTGCGCATCGCCTACAACCTGTTCACGCAAAAACCGAAAGAAGAGCTGAGCGATTTCCAGAACTGGACCGGCAGCGTCAAATTGCATCAGGGCGATGACTTCCTGCGTCACAACGGCGCCGGTGAGATGCTGGTGTTCTCGGCGGCAGACTTCGAAGACTTCCTCGAACCGCGGCCGGACTTGCCGCAGACCATGGAGCAAGAGCTGGAGCCGGTGGTGCGCCACTTGGTTGAACAGCGCTGGCCGTTCCGTCTGCACGCGACGTACAACGAATCGATCAGCCGCATGCTCGACGTGTTCGAGAAGGTCAATCGCGACATTCCGTTCAATGGTTTGCCGTGGTTCTTCGACCATGCTGAAACCATCACCCCGCAGAACATCGAACGGGTGAAAGCACTGGGCGGCGGCATTGCGATTCAGGATCGCATGGCGTTCCAGGGTGAGTACTTTGTCGACCGCTATGGCAAGCAAGCTGCCGAAGCGACCCCACCGATCAAACGCATGCTTGCCGAAGGCGTACCGGTTGGCGCGGGCACCGATGCCACGCGGGTGTCGAGCTACAACCCGTGGACTTCGCTGTATTGGATGGTCAGCGGTCGCACTGTCGGCGGCCTGGCGCTGTACGAAGAAGGCTTGCCGCGCACCACCGCGCTGGAATTGTTCACCCACGGCAGCGCCTGGTTCTCTTCGGAGCAGGGCAAGAAAGGCCAGATCAAAGTCGGGCAACTAGCGGACCTGGCGGCACTGAGCGCGGATTTCTTCCACGTCGAGGAAGAAGCGATCAAGTGGATTGAGTCGGTACTGACCGTGGTCGGCGGCAAGATTGTCTACGCCGCTGGCGACTTCGAAGATCTCGGTCCGCGTTCGATTCCGGTGCTGCCGGACTGGTCGCCCGTGGTGAAAGTCCCGGGGCACTGGCGGCCGAATTCGCCGTTGCAGGCGCAAGTTCACCAGTGCAGCGGCCCCTGCGCCGTGCACACCCACAGCCATGAAAAGGCGCGGATGTCGAACGCCCCGGTCAGCGATTTCGCCGGTTTCTGGGGCGCGTTCGGTTGCTCCTGCTTCGCTTTCTGATTCTGTAAAAAGCGCCGGCCATCCGGTCGGCGCTTAGCGCTTCATCCATCCGTCCACGAAGGAGTTTCCCATGAGCGTTCCTTACACCCGTCTGAACAAAGATGATGCAGTGGTGCTGCTGGTCGATCACCAGACCGGTCTGATTTCGCTGGTGCAGGATTTCACCCCGAACGAGTTCAAGAACAACGTGCTGGCGCTGGGCGACATCGCCAAGTTCTTCAAGCTGCCAACCATTCTGGCCACCAGTTTTGACGCAGGTCCCAATGGCCCGATCGTGCCTGAGCTGCGTGAGCAATTCCCGGACGCGCCGTTCATCCAGCGTCCAGGCCAGATCAATGCGTGGGACAACGAAGACTTCGTCAAGGCAATCAAAGCGACCGGTCGCAAGCAACTGATCATCGCCGGTGTGGTGACTGACGTTTGCGTTGCATTCCCGACGCTGTCGGCCATTGCTGAAGGCTATGAAGTGTTTGTCGTGACCGATTCGTCCGGCACTTTCAATACCACTGTGCAGCAAGCGGCGTGGGCGCGGATGTCGGCGGCGGGTGCACACCTGCTGAACTGGTTCTCGGTGGCGTGCGAGCTGCAAGGCGACTGGCGCAACGACATGGAAGGCCTGGCGCATCTGCTGTCTGAGCGTCTGCCTAACTATCGCAACCTGATCAACAGCTACACCAAGTTGACCGCCAAGTAAGATCAAAAGATCGCAGCCTGCGGCAGCTCCTACAGGGAATTGCAGTGCAGGCTGCGATTTTTTGCGCTCAACTCCTACAGGGAATTGCGTTCCCATGCAGGAGCTGCCGAAGGCTGCGATCTTTTGCTTTCAACGCTTCTGCAACCATCCCAGAAACCCGCCTTTTTTCACCGCTACCGGTTTGGCCATCAACGCGAGACGACTGTTCTGCTGACGCACCGCCTGCAACTTGTTCAACGCCCGGCTGACCTCGCTGCGCTTGTCCATGCACTCTCGGGTCAACTGCTTGTCGAGACGATAGATGATGCTCGACGTCAGCGCCGTGAACGTCGCTTGCGACGGCGTGTCGGCGAGAATGCTCTGCTCGCCCATGACTTCGCTTGGGCCCATGCGCCCGGCCTCGGTCTGCCCAACACCATCCGGCACTGTCGCGCTGACCACCCCCGTGGCGATCACGAACAGGCTGTCCGGCACTTCGTTGAGATCCAGCACCACCTGGCCCGCGGTGTATTGCTGAGCGACCATCGATTCGGCGAGGCGATCGCGTTCTTCTGCGCTCAACGAGCGGAAGATTTTTACTTCATCGAGCAATGCACGGGCACGGCTCGACGGTTCGATCACGCCGTCCGGATGCCGCGAAATGCCCGCCGCTTCGAGATGTCGGTGGGCGAGGTCGAACAGTTGATTGCGCACTTCGCTTTTCTTGCCCAGCTCGGCGATGAAGCCACTGGCGACGTATTCCGACATGGTTTCGCCGGCTTCTTTCAGCACAGCCTTCGGTGCCGGTGTGAGCAACAGCGAGCTGCTGCCCTGCAGGGTGCGGTCGAGCGCATCGAGTACCCGGCGCGGACGAATGTGGTTGGGCACCTTGATGCTGATCGACACGCCATGCATGTTGCTTGGACGGCTGAGGTTGACGATTTTTGCCTTCGCGGCCACCGAATTCGGCACCACGGCCATGGTCCCAGCGCTGGTCAGCAAATGCGTGGCGCGCCAATCGATATCGAAGACTTTGCCTTCGACGCCGTCGATCATCACCAGATCGTCTACCTGATACGGCTTGGTGGTGTTCAGCACGATGCCGGAAAACACGTCGGCCAAAGTGCTTTGCAGTGCCAGACCGACGACGATGGCGACCACGCCCGACGTTGCCAGCAAACCTTTGACCGGCAGTTCGAGCACGTAGCCGGCGGCGGCGACGATGGCGACCAGAAACACCAGCGCGCCGATCACGTCCTGCAACAACCGGCCGCTGTGGCCGATGCGGCGCATCAGTGCCAGGCCGATCACCTCGGTCAGCACCCGCGCCGCGTACAGCCACCAGAGAATCCCCAACGCGGTCGCACCCAGTTGTGCCACGCGATCATCATCAAACTGTGGCGCTTGCAGCGGACTGACACCGGCATTGATCACCAGTGCGCTGAACGCCATAAAAAGCGCCAGACGCACAGCGACTTTCGGCGCACGGTGCTTGAAGGGCGTGAACTGCCAGAGCAGCGCATCGAGCAGCAGCAGGGCGGCGCTCCAGGACAGCAGGTGGGTATAGAAAAGGGTCATGACTGGAACTCCGCAGTGTCTGCCAATAAAAAGATCGCAGCCTGCGGCAGCTCCTACAGGGATATGCATTCCAATGCAGGAGCTGCCGAAGGCTGCGATCTTTTGCCGTTAAGGCTGCAAGTGAGTCTTCAGTTCGGCCGCCGCTTGACGCACCGCCGCTTGCACTTCCGGGATCTGGCTCAGCGGATTGAGCAGGCCGAAGTCATGAATCATCCCGTTGTAACGCACCGAAGTCACCGCCACGCCGGCCGCATCCAGATGCCGCGCATAACCTTCGCCTTCGTCACGCAGCACGTCGAACTCGGCGGTCTGCACCAGCGCGGCGGGCAAGCCTTTGAGCTGTTCGGCGCTGGCGTTGAGCGGCGAAGCGTGGATCTGCGCACGCTCTGCCGGGTTGGTGGTGTAGTTGTCCCAGAACCACTGCATCATGCCCTTGGTGAGGAAATGACCTTCGGCGAATTGCTGATACGAGCCGTCATCAAACTGTGCGTTGGTTACCGGCCACATCAGCAACTGGAAACGCAGGGCCGGGGTTTTCTGTTCCTTGGCCATCAGCGCCACCACCGCCGCCATGTTGCCGCCGACGCTGTTGCCGGCCACCGCCAGACGCTTGCCGTCGACACCGATGTCCTTGCCGTGCTCGGCCACCCATTTGGTTGCGGCGTAAGCCTGATTGATCGCCGTCGGGTACTGCGCTTCCGGCGACGGCGTGTAATCGACATACACCGCCACCGCGCCCGAGCCCACTACCAGGTCGCGAATCAAGCGTTGGTGCGTCGGGAAGTCACCCAGCACCCAGCCACCACCGTGGAAGAACATGAACACCGGCAACTCGCCTTTGACCTTGGCCGGACGTACCACTTTCAGATTGATCGTCTGGCCATCGACCTTGATCGCCTTGTCGCTGACTTCCACACCCGACAAATCAACCTTGACCGACGCCTGTGCGCCGGTGAGCACCGCCCGGGCGTCTTTCGGGCTGAGTTGCTCAAGGGGTTTGCCACCGCCGGCGGCGAGGGCATTGAGAAACGCTTGGGTGTTGTGTTCGACGCCAGTGCTTTCGGCGGCGAAAGCGCTGCCAACGGAGAGAGCGAGGAGGGAAGCGGCGAGGGTCTGCTTGATGTTCATATTCAATTCCATTTTTGAGTATTTACAGGTTTCTGTAGGAGCTGCCGAAGGCTGCGATCTGTTGATCCTGCTTTTGCCATCACCCGATGTCCGCAGATCAAGATCAAAAGATCGCAGCCTGCGGCAGCTCCTACGTGTTCAGGGTTGTGTTCAAACCGTGAGCACAGATTAATGGGCTGCTGAAAAGTGAAAAAGCGGCTATAAAGCGTTTAACTGTCCACCAGAGAGTGACAATGAACCCGTTCGAAGACATGCGTATTTTTTGCCAGGTCATGGACTCCGGCAGTTTCACGTCGGCGGCTGATCAGTTGGGGCTGTCCAAGCAGTTCGTCAGCCGTCGATTGATGCAGCTGGAAGAGCGTCTCGGGGTGCGGTTGCTCAATCGCTCGACCCGGCGCCTGGACGTCACGCCGCTGGGCCAGAGTTATTACGAGTCGGCGCTGCGTTTGCTCGGCGAAGTCGAGCAGGTGGAGCAGGGCATCGCCGGGCAGACGGCGGAACCGCGCGGGACGATTCGTCTGAGTGCGCCGCTGTCGTTTGCCGTGGCGCATCTGGGTTGTCTGCTGCCGATGTTCTTGCAGCGCTATCGCGAGGTCACGGTGGAAGTTGATCTGAGTGATCGCCCGGTGGATCTGCTGGGCGAGGGCTACGATCTGGCGTTGCGGATCGGCGTACTGGAAGACTCGACGCTGATCGCCCGCCGTATCGCCAGCATCGAGCGCGTTTACTGCGCCAGCCCGGCCTACCTCGCCGAACGCGGCACGCCGCTCGAGCCTGACGATCTGCACAGCCACGATTGTTTGCCATACGGCCATGGCCGCTCGGTGCAATGGCGCTTCAACGAAGGGCCCGGCAAACCGCTGCTGGTCAATGTCACTGGACGCATGCGCGTGAACAACGGCGAATTGCTCAGGGACGCGGCGGTGCAGGGGATGGGCATTACCTATCTGCCGACATTCATCGTCGGCGCGGCACTGAAAGACGGGCGACTGGTGCCGGTGCTGGATGACTTCCGCCCGGAGCCGCTGACGCTTTCGGCCGTTTATCCGCAGCATCGCCAGGCCTCCAGACCGGTGCAGGCGCTGGTCGAGTTCTTGCGTGAACGCCTGAACGAAAGCCACGTCGCCCTCTGATCCGTACGCAAATCAAACTGTAGGCGATTGTCGTATCTGCGCACCTACCTGGATCGGGGGCTGAAGGTTTCCCGGTTCAATGGATGCTCGACGCCAACTCGAATATCGGGATGTACATCAGGATCACGATGACCCCGATCAGCAGGCCAATGAAGGTCATCAGCAGCGGTTCGAACAACTTCACGAACCACTCGAGCCAGCGGCTGATTTCCTCGTCGTAGAAGTCGGCGCTGCGTTCCATCATCTGTCCGAGGTTGCCGGACTGTTCACCGGCCCGCAGCAGACGCAGCGATACCGGTGTCACCAAGTGATTGAGCTCCAGCGCGGTGGACAGCGATTGCCCCTCGCGCACCCGTTCGCAAGCCTGGTCCAGCCGGACCCGTGAGGCCACGGTGAGCAAGCCGCGCACCATGCCCATGGCGGTGACTAGCGGAATCCCGCCTTGCAGCAGAATCCCCAGCGAACGATAAAACCGCGCCAGCTCGTACATGAAAATCCGTTGATGCACGGCCGGCAGCTTCTCCACCAACCGGTCCAGCCCACGGCGAAACGCCGGTTGCTTTTGCAGCACGGCGAGGGCGATGACCAGTGCCGCCAGTGCGGCAAAAAATTCGGCCTGATGCGCATGCAAAAACATGCCGCTGCTCATCAACACCTGCGACAGCCACGGCAGGTTATTGCCCAACCCTTCGAACACCAGACTGAAGCGCGGCACCACATAACCCATCAGGAACAACACCACGCCACCGCCGACCACCAGCAACAGCATCGGGTAGATCGAGGCACTGATGATCTTCTGCCGCACCTCGTCCATGCGCTGGCGATAACTGACGTAACGGCCCAGCGCCTCGCCGACTGCGCCGGTCTTTTCACTGGACTGCACCAGCGCCACGTACAGGGGCGGGAACACGGCCGACAACTGGCCCAACGCCTGCGAGAACGATTTTCCCTCGTAAAGCAGGCGTACCAGTTCACTCAAGGTTTTGCGGGCAGCGGGGGCGCTTTCTTTTTCGGCGAGGCTCTCCAGCGCATCGATCAGCGGCAGGCCGGCATTGATCAGTGTGGTCAGTTCCTGGCTGAACAACACCAGATTGAACGTCTCGCGCTGGCGCAATCGCAGCGAACGCCAATGCTTGTCGGCGTGCAGGCTGAGCACCCGCAAACCTTGATCCTCGGCAATGCGCCGCGCCTCACTGTCCCCCGGCGCTTCCACGCTCAAGGACACCACCCCAGCCTTGCCGACCGCCTTCAAATGAAATCGCATGGGCCGCGCTCCGCTCACTGCCAATTGGTTACTTCAGCGTTCTCGCCTTCGCCGCCGGGCTGGCCGTCCTTGCCCATCGACAGCAAGTCGTACTCGCTGTTTTCGCCGGGGTAGCGGTAGGCGTAATTACGTCCCCACGGATCCTGCGGCAGTTTTTTCTGCAAGTACGGCCCCGTCCATTTCGCTTCGTCACTCGGCGCCAGCACCAAGGCTTGCAGGCCTTGTTCGGTGGACGGGTAGTGGCCGACTTCGAGTCGATACAAATCCAGCGCCTTGCTCAGGCCTTCGATCTGCGCCTTCGCCACCTTCACTTCGGAGCGACCGAGTTGGGCGAAGTATTTCGGCGCGACGATCCCGGCCAACAGGCCGAGCACCACCAGCACCACGAGCAATTCGAGCAGGGTGAAACCGCGTTGGCCACGCGGACGAAATTGCAGCTTCATGATGACCTCCCGTGAGTGGCAGCCGTGTCGCCTGAAGGACTCATGCAATTGCCGTGCTCAGCCCTCGCCGGAAATGCCTGATTGGCTGAAGCGCCCGTAAAACGGGCCTGTCAAGTGTCGGCACAGTGCTTGCGTATGGCTCAAACGTGATCGGCCATTGGGGCATTTCCCCCAACTTATCGGGGTCGATCCGGGGAGGCCCGACATGAAATTCCTTGCCAGCGGATTGCTCGGTTGTGTATTGCTCAGCGGCGCCGCGCAGGCCGATGTGTTCATCTCGGTGGACGCCAAGGGCAGCTATGTACTGTCCAACGTGCACCGGCCCGGACGTGCTTACGAACGGGTGATTCACGAGGCTGAGGCCACGGTGGTCAGCCTCGATCAGCAGCCGCAAATGATCGCCAGTCAGCCCTACGCGGAACTGGTTTCGGCAGCGGCGAAAGTCAACCAGTTACCCGAAGCGCTACTGCACGCGGTGATCAACGCCGAATCGCGTTACAACCCCGGCGCCACGTCGCCCAAAGGCGCGGGCGGGCTCATGCAGTTGATGCCGGACACCGCGCGTGAACTGGGCGTGACCGACGTCTACGACCCCAAGGCCAACATCCAGGGCGGGGCCAAATACCTCAAGCGCCTCATGACCCTGTTCGACAACGACATCACTCTCGCCGTAGCCGCTTACAACGCAGGGCCCGACGCGGTGCTCAGCCGGGGCCGGGTGATTCCGCCGTTCGCCGAAACCCAGCGATATGTACCGAATGTGTTGCGCCAGTACCGGCGTTTGCAGGGCTTGGCGATGGATGCCCCGCTGTGATCTCCAGCCCGTTTTTCCCCCACTTACGGGGAAACCGAGCGGGCCCGATTAGTGGGGGAATCGGGTGGGGAATATCCCCGGATTCTCAGATCCTTACGGTAAGACATTGAACAGTAATGCAAATTTTTGTGGCACGCGGATTGCTCCGAGGCATTTGTCGAGAAGTGTGCCCACGAGCACCCATTACGAGGTTCCTGATCATGGCTGGCTTTCGTACCCCTCCGTCCCTGATTAACTGGCTGCTGATTCTGGCCTCGATGCTCAGCGTCGAGCTGGCCGGCGCGGCCGTGCGTTGCGAGCGCAACCTGGTCGCCAACGTCGTCGCCTTCGATCAACCGCTGATGTTCAACCGCCTCGGTGCGCAGAACGCCAACGGCATGATGTACGCCCTGCGCCGCGACGTCGTCGATGAACACGACGTGTCGCTGGCCTATGGCGGTGCGGCGGTGCCGGGCAAAGTCTCGCTGCGCCCGGACAAACGTCCGCGTCCACTGGTGCTGCGCGTGGCTGCCGGGGATTGCCTGACGATCAATCTGCAGAACCTGCTCGACTATCAGGCCAACCCGAACAAGCATTTTGAAAACGAGGACGAAGAAGAGGGCGCGGAAAACGCCAACGGCGCCGAAGACTTCAAAGTCGATGAGCAGGTGGTTGATCGTCACGTTGGTTTCCAGGTCAACGGCCTGCAAGCGGTGAACAGCATCGATGACATTTCTTCGTTCACCGGGCGTAACGCCAACAGTCTGGTGCCACCTGGCGCGAGCCGTTCCTACACTCTGTACGCCGAGCGCGAGGGCGCGTTTGCCGTCAGCAGCCGTGGCGCAACCTTCGGTGGCGAGGGCGCGGCCGGTAACGTCGCCAATGGTTTGTTCGGCCAGGTTGTCGTTCTGCCGAAGGGCGGTCGTACCTATCGCAACACCCTCACCGAAGAGGAAATGCGCTTGGCCACCACGGGCCGCGCACCGACCGGCCAACCGATCGTCGACTATCAGGCGCGCTACCCGCAACGCGAGCCTTGGTTGCGTGAAGGCAAGGCCGGCACGCCGATCATCGGCATGGTCGATGGTAATGAAATCATTTCCAGCGAAAGCGACGCGATTGTCATGGGCAGCAACGCCGACGGCAGTTTTCCGCCGAGCACCTATCCGCTGGAATCGGTCGGCAAACGCAACCCGGCGATCCCCAACCGACTGGACGCGTTTCGTGATTTCGCTTCGCAATTTCAGGACGAAACCGCTGCCACACAAGCGTTCCCGGCCTATTGGGCCGACCCGGTGATGGCCCACGTGCTGGAACCGACTCGCGACTCGTTCATGATCAACTACGGCTCCGGCGGCATGGGTGCTGAAGTGGTCGCCAACCGCTTGGGTGTGGGACCGATGCACGATTGCCTGTCCTGCGCATACGAAGAATTTTTCCTTAGCTCGCACACTGTCGGCGATGTGGCGATGCTGGTGGACGTCCCGGCCAACGCCGGGCTTGAAAACATCCTCCCTGGCCAGACGCCCAGCGCGGACCAGATCGGTGTGAAAGCGACCATGGCGCTGTACCCATCGGAACCGTCGAACGTCAACCACAGCTACATCGGTGACTTCGTCAAATTCCGCAACACCCACAATGGCCATGAGCAGCACATCTTCCACTTGCACGGCCATCAGTGGCTGTTCAACCCCAACGACGACAATTCTGATTACGTCGATGCCCAAGGCATCGGCCCGGGTGCCGGTTACACCTACGAAATCGCCAATGGCGGTTCCGGCAACCGTAACCGTGTGGCCGGCGACGCGATTTATCACTGCCACTTTTACCCGCACTTTGCCCAGGGCATGTGGGCCATGTGGCGTGTGCACGATGTGTTTGAAGAGGGCACCCGGCTCGACGTTTCGCAGCAGGGCGCCGACGGCTATCACAGCGAACCGTTTGCCCTGCGCAGCGGTAAACCGGCCTCCGGCGCGCGCGCCTTGCCGGACGGCGAGATCGTCGCGGGCACACCGATTCCGGCGATCGTTCCGCTGCCGGGCAAAGCCATGGCGCCAATGCCGGGCAAAGTCGTGGTGGTGCCGAAAATCGGTGAAACCCTGATCGCCGGCAATGATGACGACGCGGATGAAGAAGAGGGCGATGATGACGGCGAGCACCATGACGGCAACGCCGGTGGTCAAGCCATCGGCTCACTGGCGCTGGTCGATCGCAGCGAAGCCAACCGCAATGCTGATGGCAGCCTGAAAAACCCTGGCTATCCGTTCTGGATCGGCGGCATGGAAAGTTCGGTAGGCCAGCGTCCGCCAACACCGCCGCTGGATATGCTCGATGCGACCACCGCGCAAGCACTGAAAGCCAGCGGCAAAGCGCTGTGGGCCAACCTTGATCCGGCGCAATCCGGTGGTTGGGATGGCGGTTTGCAGCGTCATGCACTCGACGGCGTCGCGGCCGGTGGCGAAGCGCACACCGTGACCACCTCGCTGGACTTCTCGAAGGAAGTCACCCGCGCGAAACCGATTTACCTGCCGGAAGAAGGCACCGAAGTCGAACAAGCCGCGATGTCTTTCCACGCGAAAAAAGATCACCCAAGTTATGCCTTGCTGCCCGGCAATCAAGTGGTGGCCAAGGCGTTTCGCACCAACGGTGCCTTGCCGATGGCTGGCGCGCCGTACTACGAACCGTGCATGGACGACCGGCAAAAACGCCTGACCGGCAGCGCTGGCAGCGGCGAGTTTGCCAGCGGTGAGCGCATCGACGGCATGTCCTTTGTCGGCGCCTCGACCTACACCGCCGACCGGCCACGCATCTACAAAGCCGCCAACATCCAGTTCGATGCGGTGTACAACAAAGTCGGTTATCACTTTCCGCAGGCGCGTATTCTCGCGCTGTGGGAAGACGCTTGGCCAGTGATCACCAAGCAGCGTCCGCCTGAGCCGCTGGTAATGCGCATGAACACCTTCGACTGCGTGCAATACCAGCAGACCAACCTGGTGCCGGCCACTTACGAGATGGACGACTATCAGGTGCGCACGCCGACCGACGTGATCGGCCAGCACATTCACCTGCCGAAGTGGGACCTGACCTCGGCGGACGGCTCGTCCAACGGCTGGAACTACGAGGACGGCGTGCTCTCGCCCGGCGCCGTGCAGGAACGCATTCACGCGATCCGCGAGTTCAACCAGTGCGCCGGCGCCGACCCGCGTGACGGCACTCAAGCCTGCCCGAAAGCCAGGAACCATCCGTTCTTCGGTCAGTACGGTCGCGCCGATTGGGTCGGCGCGCGGACGGCGATGCAGCGCTGGTTCGTCGATCCGGTGGTCAACGCCAAAGGCGTCGATCGCGGCCTCGGCACTATTTTCACGCACGACCACTTAGGCCCATCGACGCACCAGCAGATTGGTCTGTACGCCACTGTGTTGGCCGAACCGGCCGGTTCGACTTGGTTCCACGCTGAAACCGGCGAGCCTCTGTACAGCGGCGCGCGGCAGGACGGCGGGCCGACGTCGTGGCAAGCAGTGATCAACACCGGCGACCTCGATGGCGACGGCAGAAACGACAGTTTCCGCGAGTTCTTCCTCGAATACAGCGACTTCCAGCATGCCTATGAAGCCGGCGTCTATGTCGGTGCCGGCCCTAACGGTGTGCCGAATGCGCAGGCGTTCCCGGCCACCGCCGACAGCTTCCGCTACGCGATCAACCCGCCGGTGCGCAACAACGCCAGCAACCTGCTGGAAGGCGTGCTGGAAGTGCAGGGCGGTCAGGTGCCGGGCTGCCCGAGTCGGCCATGTCCGCAGGCAATCTCGGTGGATGATCCAGGCATGTTCGTCGTCAACTATCGCAACGAGCCGCTGGCCCTACGGGTGTACGACCCGAACAAGGTCGGCCCGGACGGCAAGCGTGGCATGCAGGCCGACGGCCTCGGTGGTGATCTGTCGTTCGCCATGCAAAGCCGTACCGACCGGGCAATTGCGGCGATGAACCTGGCGCCGAATCTGCTCACCTCGGCCACCGGGCCCACCGGCGGCACCACGCTGTTCCCGCCGCACATCAACAAGGGCGGCGCCGAACCGGGCGATCCGTTCACGCCAATGCTGCGCACTTACACCGGCGACAACGTGCGGCTGCGGGTGCATGCCGGCGGCCATGAAGAAGAGCACAACGTCACCCTGCACGGTGTTAAGTGGCTGCAGAGCGGTTCCGGTTTCGGCAACAGCTCCAACTCCGGCTGGCGCGCCTCGCAGATGATCGGCATCTCCGAGCAGATGGGCTTCATCGCACCCGTGTCGATGCTCTCCAGTTCGGCTGCGACCACCGGCGATTATCTGTACTCGATGGACGCCTCGATCGAAGGCTATTGGAGCGGTATCTGGGGCGTGATGCGCAACTACACCGCCAAACGCAGCGACCTGTTCGCTATCCCGAACAACCCGAGTCCGGCCGGCATGCGCAACACCGTGGCGTTCGAGGGCAGTTGCCCACGGATCAGCGCCAACCCCAATGGGATCGGCACCCGGCCGACGGTGCAGCGCAACTATGACGTGGTGGCGGCGCTGGCCAACGACATCCTCGGCAATTCGCTGGGCCTGACCATCGGCGACCCTGCAGGTCTCGGCCAGCATGTCGGTGGCGCGCTGAATCCGGCGGGTGGCAGCCTGGTGCTGAACTCGCGCACGGTGAGCATTCCACAGGTCACCGTGACCGATCCGGAGGATGGCGAAACCATCACCATTGGCGGGCAGAGCGGGCCGCTGCATGACCCGACCGCGATCCTCTATGTGCGCAAATCCGATCTCGATCCGGTCAGTGGCAAGCTCAAACCCGGCATCCCGGTCGAACCGCTGGTGCTTCGCGCCGCGGCGGGGGATTGCCTCAACATCACTCTGGAAAACCGTCTGCCGAGCGTGATGCCGGATCTGACCCAGACGGCGGTAATGCAGGGCATGGTCAAGCGTGATCGCAACAGCGGTCTGGGTTCGACCACCTTCAGCAACAACCTGATGCGGCCGTCCAGCCACGTCGGCCTGCACGCGCAATTACTGGCGTATGACATCACCAAATCCGACGGTGCCAACGTCGGCGCCAACCCGATCCAGACCGTGCCACCGCGCGTCGGCAGCAGCGGCGCGTACCCGACCCGTACCTATCAGTACTACGCCGGGCACCTGGAACGTGAGGGCAAACCGGTGACCCAACTGGGCCGCAGCGTCGACAACATCAACGCCACGGCGGTGGAGTTTGGTGGCTTGAACATCACCCCGGCGGACGTGATCAAGCAACCGCAAAAAGGCCTTGGCGGCGCGATGAGCATTCTGCCGATCGGCGCAACCTGGGTCGACGATGCGCGCAAGGTCAACGCCACGGTTACGGCGCCTGGGCAAACCAGCTACCGCGACTTTGCGATGGTCTGGCACAAGGCGCTGAACACCCGTTGGGCCAATGGACGGCCAGTGGAGGGGATCGCTGCCGAGGGCTTAGGCGTCCCGACCGACCCGCAGGACAACTCGAGCATGGCGATCAACTACAAGACCGAGCCGCTGTGGTATCGCTTCGGCCTGGCCCCGGACGCACCGTTTGGTCACGCCGATGGCGCGGGTTACGGCGATATGGTCAACGCGCACATGGCTTACAGCAATGCGCTGGTTGGCGGCGATCCGCAGACGCCGGTGCTCTATGCCAAACCGGGGCAGCCGTTCCGCACGCATATTTTGATGCCGAGCGGTGGCAGTCGTGGCACCACGTTCCAGCTCGACGGGCATGTCTGGTCGGTCAATCCGTTCCAGGCCGAGAAGAGCGACATCGGTGGTTATCCGATGGGTTCGCCGGGCGTGGGTTCGGTGCGCTTCGGCTACAACCCGATGTCGATGTACATCGGCGCCCACGAAAGCGTCCTGCCGGCCGCGCACTTCAGCTTCATGATCCCGAGCGCCGGCGGCAGCAACGCGATACCGGGGGACTACCTGTTCCGCGACTACGCCGCCTACGGCAACACCTCCGGGTTATGGGGCTTGCTGCGCGTCACCAATGAACCCGAACCGGCGCCGCAGGGGCAGTAGAAGCAGGTCCCACAGGGGCTGCGGTGGGCAGTGAGGTTGCGGGATGAATGCAAATCCCATGTAGGAGGGAGCCTGCTCGCGATTGAGGCAACTCGGTTTCGGACGGTGCGGCGGATGCCGCCATCGCGAGCAGGCTCACTCCTACAGGGAATGGGTGTGCAAATGAGGGGAGGGTGGTATGAGCAGGATCAGCAACATCATCGGTGTTTGCACGCTGGCCATGGCCATGGCCGGGGCTTCGCTGGCGCTGGCGCAAACCGCGCCGGCTCAGACGCTGGCTCGTGACGGTGTGGCCGTGGACTTCAACCTCAAGCCACTGGCCGCTGACGGCAAGCTACGTGAAGGCGAATTCGCCGACGTGCAGTTTCGCATCACCGAAAGCGCTTCCGGCCAGCCGCTGTCCGGGGTGGCACCGGGCGCCTGGGTCGATCCCGAAACGGTTGCGGCGGACCAGGCCCAGGGCCGCGACCAGAGCTGTAAATCCCGCGTTGGCGTGTTCCTCAAATCCAACATCGGCGCACGACCGTTGCTCGACCTCAACAGCTATTTCCTGCTGGTGATGAACCGCGACGCCAGCATCGCCGTGGTCGATCCCTCGGTGTCCGTCGGCGGCATCACCAGCACTCTGGCGCGCATCGAACTCAAGCAAGCACCGATGGATTGGGTGACGCCGAAAGACAACAAACGCGTGTTCGTCTCGATGCCCACCGCCGGTGAAGTGGCGGTGATCGACAGCGAACAATTCAAAGTCCTCGACTCGATCAAGGCCGGCAGCCAACCCGTGCGCGTCGCGCTGCAACCGGACGAACGCCTGCTCTGGGTCGGCAACAACGCGAGCAAAACCGAAGAGTCCGGCGTCACGGCGATCGACAGCCAAAGTCTCAAGCCCCTCAAACATTTGCAGACCGGTCGCGGCCATCACGAAATCGGCTTCAGCAAGGACAGCCGTTTCGCCTTCGTCAGCAACCGCGATGACGGCACTGTGAGCGTGGTCGACGTCGCCAGCCTGAACATCGTCAAGCAAGTCAAAACCGGTTCGCATCCATTGTCAGTCGCTTATTCAGCGCTGTCCGGCGCGGTGTATGTGGCCGATGGCAAGCAAGGCACCGTGACCGTGATCGACGCCAACAACCACACCATCCGCCAGGTGATCAAACTGCAACAAGGCCTAGGCCCGATGGGCTTCAGCGCCGACGGGCGTTTCGGCGTGGTGCTCAACACTGTGGAAAACCGCGCGAGCATCATCGACGCCGCCACCAACACGGCCATTCATGATCTGCAGGTCAGCGCCGAACCCTACCAAGTGGTGTTCACCGAGGCGTATGCCTACATCCGCGGACTGGCGTCGCCTAAAGTCACCATGATCAACCTGTCCTCCCTCGGCGAAGGTCGTCAGCCGATCAGCCAGGGTTTTGAAGCCGGCCCGCAAGCGCCGCGCATGGCCGGTGATCTGCCGCTGGCCTCAAGCCTCGCGGTGTCGCGCGACGATAACGCGGTGTTTGTGGTCAACCCGGTCGACAACACCACCTATTTTTACGCCGAAGGCATGAACGCGCCGATGTCCGGTTATCCCAATCGCGGCCAGATCGCCCGCGCAGCCATGGTCATCGACCGCAGCCTGCGCGAGGTCTCGCCGGGCCTCTACAGCGCCAGAGTGAAACTGCCGGCAGCGGGGCGTTTCGGCGTGGCGTTCCTGCTCAATCAACCGAACATCATTCACTGCTTCACCGCGCAGATCGAAACCAATGGCGCCTTGGTAAAACACTTTGGCGCACCGAAAGTCGAGTTCCTTCTCGACAAGACCACCGCAGCGCTCAACGACCCTTATGTCGTGCGTTTCCGCATCGTTCAAGGCAAAGACAAGGCCCAGCGCCGCGGCGTGAAAGACGTGCAATTGCGCTACTACCTGGCGCCGACCTCGCACCCTCGCGAAGTGGCGGCGCTGGAAGTTGCCGACGGCGTGTACGAAGCGCCGATCACCCTCGACCGCAGCGGTGCGTGGTATCTGCACGTGCGCGCAGCCTCGTTGGGTGCCGGTTTTGATGACAAGACTTTCGCCAGTGTTCGGGTTGCCCCCGGCCAGGCGCGTTGATCCGATCCGTTGAAGAGGAATTTCGACATGAACCGAATTGCATCCAGTGGCCTGCTGACGCTTTGCCTGTTGAGCCTCGGCGTTCAACAAGCCCAAGCCCATTCAGCGGACGAACACGCCGGGCACCAAGCGCCGGCCAGCAGCACTCAGGAACACGCCCAGGTCAAATTCGCCAACGTGCCGCTGCTCGATCAGGACGGTAAAACCGTGCGCCTGGAGCAGGATCTGGTGCAGGGCAAAATCGTCGTGATCAGCTTCATCTACACCAGCTGCACCACGGTGTGCCCGGTGGTGTCTTCGATCATGGGCAAGGTGCAGAAACAGCTCGGTGCGCGGGTGGGCGAAGAAGTGCAGCTGGTGTCGATCAGCATCGACCCGCAGCGTGACGACCCCAAACGCCTGCAAGATTACGCCCGTGCCTTCCAGCGCGGGCCGGGCTGGAGCTGGTTGACCGGTTCGCCGCAATCGATTGGTGAAACGCTTAAAGGCCTCGGCAGTTTCAGCGGCGACTTGAAAAACCATCAGCCGCTGATCCTCGTCGGCGACGGCAACAATCGCCACTGGACGCGCTACTACGGCTTCACTGATCCAGCGCTGCTGGCCAAGGAAGTCGAGAAACTCAGCGGCCAGCGCACCCACGCCAAGCACACCGCCATCGCCATGGAGCAACAGCCATGAGAATGCTCGACTGGATGTCATTGACCGTGTGTTTCTGGATTTTCAGCAACGTGGCGTTGGCCCACGACGGGCATGCGCCCCCAGCGCCGGCAGACCCGGCACCAGCCGCAGCCACGGCCAAAGGCACTCACGATGCGCAAGCCTGGTTCACCGACACGCCGCTGCAAAATCAGAATGGCGAGACCCTGCGCTTCTACAGCGATGCCCTGCAAAACCGCGTAGTGCTGCTCAATGTGATTTTCACCAGTTGCACCGACGCCTGCCCGTTGATCACCCGCAAACTCAAGGAAGTCCGCGAGCTGTTGGGTGACAAGGCCGACGGCATTACCTTTATTTCCCTTACCAGTGACCCGCTGCGCGATACGCCGGCGGTGCTCAAGGCTTACACCTTGAAGCAGGGTTCCGATGACCCTCATTGGCTTTTTCTCACCGGCGACAAGGCGCAAATGGACCTGGTGCTGAGCCGCATCGGCCAGATCATCCCGACGCCCGAGCAGCACTCCACGCAGTTGATCGTCGGCGACGTCGCCAATAAACGCTGGAGCAAAATCCGCCCCGATGCCCCGGCCGCCGCCATTGCCCAGCGCTTGCAGTTGCTGACAATGCCCGTGGCTGGTCGCTGAGTTCGCGCCATGAACCTGCGCCGGGTACTCGCCCTGATCCTGCTCGCTGGTACCTGCCTTGGCGCGGGCGCTGTGCCGCTGACCCCGGAGGAAGCGGCGGGCAAACGCCTGTACCGGCAGGGCTTGTCGGCGAGTGGCGAAGCGATCATGGCGCGGGTGGGCCCCGCGGATGTATTGCTGCCGGCCACCAGCCTGCCGTGCGCCAATTGTCACGGCGCCGATGGCCTCGGTCGACCCGAAGGGGGCATGCGTCCCCCGGAACTGAATTGGTCGCGACTGACCAGCACCTACGGTCAGCAACAGGTCAATGGCCGCAGTTATCCGGCCTACACGGAAAGCAGCCTGGCAACGGTGATTCAACTCGGCCGCGACCCTGGCCACAATCGCCTCGACCCGAGCATGCCGCGCTTTGTGCTGTCGATGAAGGATCAGCGCAACCTCACCGCGTATCTCAAACGCCTGGCCGATGAACGCGACCCCGGCCTCGACGGCGAGATCTTGCACCTCGGTACGTTGCTGCCCAGCGCAGGGCCGTTGGCGGAGGAGGGCATGACCATCGCTGCGGTGCTCAACGGCAGCGTGGCGCGGATCAATCAGGCGGGCGGCATTCACGGGCGGCAGTTGAGTCTGACGGTGCTCGATCCCGGCCCGGATCGCGCCAGTGCCGGATTGGCCCTGCAACGCTTGATCGAGCAGGAACAGGTTTTCGCCCTGATCGCTCCGTTGGCGCCGGCCCTCGACAGCGAACTGCCTGCGCGTCTGGAGCAGGCCGGCGTGCCGCTGATTGGCGCGCTGTCGCTGCTCGGTCCGATGCAGGCCAGTCCGCAGATTTTCGAACCGTTGCCGGGCTTGCGCGAGCAGTTGATCGCGTTGGCCGATTACGCCACGGCCAGCCTGCGCGTGCTGCAAGGGCCGACACTGATCGCTTATCCCGATGACCCCGCACAGACGCTGGCAGCGCAAAACCTCGGCGCGTACTTGCAAAGCCACGGCTGGCAAAACGTCCATCTGCAAGGCTACGACCCGATGGCCGAGGCGTTGCCGTTGGGCTCGCGGTCGGTGTTT
Organism: Pseudomonas fluorescens; assembly: GCF_900636825.1. NCBI lineage: Bacteria > Pseudomonadati > Pseudomonadota > Gammaproteobacteria > Pseudomonadales > Pseudomonadaceae > Pseudomonas > Pseudomonas fluorescens. Next base: position 2,187,889 of record NZ_LR134318.1, read on the forward strand.
TACCTTGGCAGCGGTAGCGGTTTCAGTCGCTTGGCGACGAGGCTGCAGAGCGCCGGGCAGGTGCCGTACCTGTTCGCCGCTTCCAGCCAGGTAGCCGGCGACCTGCTGCAAGTCCCTGACGGATTTACCCGGCGCGTGTTTCTCGCTTATCCGTTCGTGCCCAGCGACTGGACGCAGGCCGGGCGCATCGGGTTGACGGTTTTACGCGAAGCCCAAGGCCTCGGCGCCCAGCACGCGGTGCTGCAAGTCGGCGCCTACGCCTCGATGCTGCTGCTCATTGAAGGCATGAAGCAGGCCGGGCGCGACGCCAGCCGCGAAAAACTGGTGGCAGCGCTCGAAGGTCTGCACGACTTCGACACAGGCCTGACCCCGCGTTTGAGTTTCGGCCCCGGTCGGCGTCTGGGCTTGAGCGGTGCGCACGTGGTCACTGTGGATTTGCCCGATCAGCATTTCTATCTGGTCGCGCCTTATAAACCGATCACTGCCAGCCCCTGAACGGAGGGCCCGATCATGAAACGCACGACGCTGATATGGCTGCTGACCTGCTGGCTTCCGCTGGCGTGGGCCAATAACGAACCGGCCGTGGCGCGGGTCAACGGCGAGGAAATTTCCGGGTTTCGCTTTGAACGCTTCTTTGCCGAATACCTGGAAGATCAGGGTCGCGCGGTGACGAGCATTCGTAGTCCCAAGGCTTATAAACAGCTGCGACAGGATGCGTTGCAGACGCTTATCGACAAAGAGTTGCTGTGGCAGGAGTCGCAAAAGCGCGGTGTGCAGATTGACGAGCAAGTGGTCCGCGCCCAGATCGAGAAAACCCGCATTGCCATCGGCGGCGCGGATAAATTCGTCCGGCGCCTGCAGGATGCCGGTTTCGATGAGGCGTCCTTCACCGAGTACACCCGCCGCGAGCTGGCGGCGCAGCAGACGTTTGCCGCGTTGATTCGGGCGAACACTCTGCAACCCCGGCAGCTGTTGATCAGAGTGCCGTTGCAGGCGGATGCGGCCAAAAATGCGCAGGCGCGTCTACGCTTGATGCAAATGCGCGCCTCGATTGTCAGCGGGGCGTCGTTTGCCAGCCAACCGGTGCGTTCACCGTTTGGCTGGCATGTGATTTATTTGCCGAACCACTTGGAAACCGCCGATGTCACAGATTTGCAGGGGCTGGATACAGTCAGGGCAGAGCTCGCCCGACAGCAACAGACCCAGGCTCGTCGCCAAGTGCTCGCGCAGTTACGGGTGCAGAACAGGATCGAACGAATTGACGACGACTGAAGGTTCCCCCCCAATAGTGGGGAATGGCTTCGATGCCCATTCAGGTGCTTCCCCGTTTCTGGGGAACGGGGTACCGGGACGAGCGGGCATCGTCATAGATTTCAAGGACATGAAGACACAATAATACCGGCACTCAGCCTGGCATGAAGTGTGCGTTACCTCTGGTAAGGCGTACTCTCAGAGCGGGGTCATCGGACCTGCGGTATCAAGGAGTCGACCTTGGTTAACAAAGTACTGGTTGTCGAAGACGAACAGCTGCTTGCACGCAACCTTCAGGATTATCTGTCGGCGCAAGGGCTGGACGTCCGGATCGCACATGACGGAGCAACGGGTATCGGCCTGGCCGAAGCGTTTGCCCCCGACGTGCTGGTGTTCGATTACCGCTTGCCCGATATGGAAGGTTTTGAAGTGCTCGACGCAGTCCGCCAGAACAGGACGTGCCATTTTGTGCTGATAACAGGTCACCCCACCGCTGAAGTCTGTGAGCGGGCGCGGCAACTGGGAGTCAGCCACATCCTGTTCAAACCTTTTCCATTGGCGGAACTGGCCCGAGCGGTCTGCGACCTTCTTGGCATCAAGCGCGAAGCGAAACCCGGTGCGAGCCCTTCCGAGGGCTTTGTCGAACGACGCCAGAGCAGGACCGAGAGCTTCCCGTTGCAGTTGTACGATGGCAGTTGGGTGTTGGCGGATCGGCGACGACAGTCGCGTGCCATGGCACCGGACGACGATCAAATGCTCACCGGGGAGTAATGGCGCGATCAGACGTTCCGGCTTATGCCGCCAAGGTTTGCCGCGCCGAAAGGGCTTCAAGCCCCGGTTGGAGAGCAAGCCATGGAACGTCTGTCCGTTGTCGTCGAACCGCTGCTGGCACCGAGCGCACCAGAACGCTTTTCCAGTGAACAGCTTGCCCAGGCCCGGGCGCGGGCCGCCACTTCCGGCGAACGCGTTCTTGAGGCTCTGAACGTCCTTTGTGAACTGGCGCCAATGCCGTTCATTGACACCCTCGGCGCCACCCTGCATTACCCGGTGCTCGACACCGACAGCCTGTTTGCCGCGACGCCGGTGTTCGACCGGGTCACTCTCGCACAATGCCTGAAACGTGAATTCATCCTGCTGCGCCACAACGACGCGGTCATCGGCGTATTCGCCGACCCCTTCGACCCGGCGCGTCTGGCCTGGATTGACGACTGCCTGCACGGCGCGCCGTTGTATCTGGTGCACGCCGACGACCTCAAGGCCTATCTGGCCCGTCACGAAGAAAGCTTCCACGCCGTCGAATCGCTGAACGCCCAGGGCGACACCCATCACGAAATCGATACCCTGCAAAGCCTGTCGCTGACCAGCATTAGCGAAGACGCCAGCAGCGTGGTGAAACTGGTCAACTCGACCTTGTACGACGCGCTGAAAATGCACGCCAGCGACATCCACCTCGGCACCACCGGCAGCGGTCTGGTGATCAAGTACCGCATCGACGGCGTGCTCAATAACATCAGCAAAGTCCAGGGTGCCGAATTCTCCGAGCAGGTGATCTCGCGGGTCAAGGTCATGGCCGAACTGGACATCGGCGAGAAACGCGTGCCGCAGGACGGTCGCTTCAAGATCGGCATCAGTGGCCGCCAGATCGACTTTCGCGTGTCGATCATGCCGAGCATTTTCGGTGAGGACGCGGTGCTGCGGGTGCTCGACAAACAGGATCTCGCTGACAAGGTCTGCGGCGTGCAATTGCAGGCGCTGGGCTTTGAAGACGAAACCCTGCGTCAGTTGCGCCGCCTCGCCGCCGAACCCTATGGGATGGTGCTGGTCACCGGCCCGACCGGCAGCGGCAAGACCACCACGCTGTACGCCATGATCACCGAGATCAACCACGGCGTGGACAAGATCATCACCATCGAAGACCCGGTCGAATACCAATTGCCGGGGGTGCTGCAAATCCCGGTCAACGAGAAAAAAGGCCTCACCTTCGCTCGGGGCTTACGCTCGATCCTGCGCCACGACCCGGACAAAATCATGGTTGGTGAGATTCGTGACCCGGACACCGCGCAGATCGCCGTGCAATCGGCGCTCACCGGTCACCTGGTGTTCACCACCATCCACGCCAACAACGTCTTCGACGTGATTGGCCGCTTCACCCAAATGGAAATCGACCCGTACAGCCTGGTCTCGGCGCTCAACGCGATCCTCGCCCAGCGTCTGATCCGTCTGGTGTGCAGCAGCTGCAGCGCGCCGGTCAATCCGAGCGATGAAGAGCTGCGCGCCTCGGGCCTCGATCCGCAGAAAGTCGATCACTACCACTTCGTCCACGGCAAGGGCTGCGGCCACTGCCGGGGCAGCGGTTATCGCGGGCGCACGGCGATTGCCGAGCTGCTGCACCTCGATGACGAACTGCGCCAGATGATCGTCGAGCGCCAACCGATCACTCAAATCAAAGCCCTGGCCTGCGCCCGTGGTTTGCGCCTGCTGCGCGAATCGGCGCTGGAGCTGGTGGAGCAAGGTCGCACCACGCTGGAGGAGATCAATCGTGTCACTTTTATCGCGTGAGCGTTTTGTCGCCGTGCTCGGCGCCAGCGGTGTTGGCCTCGGTCAACGGCGTGGCGGCGACACCCTGTGGCTGGGCAGCGTCGGCTACATCGACGAAGGCTTCCAGAGCTACGCGGTGGCGCTGGACACCCTTGATCGCCTGCTCGGTGAGCACGCCCGCGCCGGTGCCGAATTGAGCGTGGTCATTTCCGGACACTTCAGCCGTTTTTGCCTGGTGCCATGGAGCGCGCAGATCAGCAGCCCTGAAGAGCTGCGCGGCTTCGCCCAATTGTGCTTTGAAGACCTGTTCGGCGCGCCAACGCAGCCGTGGAGTCTGGTGCTGTCCGCCGAACCGGCCGGTTACGACCGCATCGCCAGTGCTTTGCCACAAGACTTGCTCGAGCGCCTGCGCGTGCTGGTCAGCGGTCGTGGGTTGCGCCTGCGTTCGGTGCAGCCGTACCTGATGGCCGCGTTCAACCGTTTCGACAAAAGCCTCGATGCCGGCGACTTCCTCTTTGTCGTCGCCGAGCCGCAACGCAGCGTGTTGTTGCTGGCGAGGGAAGGGCGCTGGGCTGGCGTGCGTTCGGTGGGCGGCAGCGATAGCGATGCCGCGTTGAATGCCCTGATCGGTCGCGAACGGCAACTGCAAGCCTCGACCAGCGAACGCGCTTTCAACGTTTATCTGCATGCGCCGGCGCGCCTCGATGCACATCCGGACGTGGCGGGCGTGCAACTGCGCACCCTTGAAGACGACTCGATGAACGTGCGTGACGGCTTGTACGTCATGTCCCGGGCGGTGGCCTGAGATGCGCGCGCTCAATCTCGACTTCCAGCCACGGCCACGTTCTGGCCTGTTGGGTTGGAGCCTGCTTGGCGGCGGCGTGCTGCTGGCGCTGCTGTGCGTCGGCGCGCAACAGCACCTCGACGCGCACACCGAACGGCAACAAGGCCACCTGCAAACCACCCAGCGCCAGCTCAGCGGTGGTAGCGACGCGAAAAGTACCTTGAGCCCGGCGCAAACCCGCGAGCAAGCACAAAACCTCGCCGAGATGCGCAAGGTCTCGCAGCAACTGCGCCGGCCATGGGAACGCCTGTTCGCCATGCTCGAAGCGATGCCGCGTGAAGACGTTGCGCTGCTGACTCTGACCCCGGATGCGCGCAAAGGTCAGTTGCGCATCAGCGCCGAAGCGCGGGATCTGCAAGCGATGCTCGACTTCCACAAACGTCTGGAAGCCAGCGAAGAACTGTCCGACGTGTCGTTGCTCAGCCACGAAATCGTCGTCAAATCGCCGGAGCAACCGGTGCAATTCAACCTGTCGGCGACTTGGGAGATTGGCGATGCGAATCCCTAGACTGATCGTCCACGAATACCTGCAAGGCCTCGGCATTCCGGGCCTCGCCGGGCTCGCGCTGTTGCTGGCCGCATTGGCCTGGGCGCTCGGCGGCTTGCTGCCGGGCTTGCAATCGTTGCAGCAGCTGAGCCAGCAAACCGAAGACGCCGGCGATTACCTGGCCAGGGTTGAGGATGGCAGCATTGCGCCGCCAGTAGTGCCGCAGCGTCAGCTCGACGACTTCCGCAACAAACTGCCGGCGCAGCCGCAAGCCACCGTGGCGATCGATCGCATCTACGCCCTTGCAGCCCAGGAACACATCACTCTGGCGCGCGGCGAATACGCCCTCGGCGTCGACCCGAAAACCCATCTGGCGCGCTATCAGATCCTCTTGCCGGTGCGCGGCAGCTACCCGCAATTACGCCGTTTTCTGCATGCCTTGCTCGGTCAGTTACCGGCGGTGGTGGTGGAAGACGTCGAATTTCAGCGCAAAAAGATTGGTGACACCGACCTCAACGGCCGGATCCGTATGACCCTCTACCTGTCGAGGTCGTGATGAATACCAAGCGCGTGACAGGTTGGCTGGCGTTCTTCGGTGTGGCCGCGGCAGTGGCGTGGTTGCCGGAATATCTGGCGCCGGGCGAAGACGCCGATTCCAGCGAAATCGTCGTAGCGACTCCGGCAAAAAACGCCAGCCGTGGCGCGTTGCCGGCCAGCAATGCCAAGACCAAAACAGCGCCGATCAAGGATCTGAGCCCGGCCGGTGATCTGTTCGCCGCCAAGAGCTGGAAGGCCGCGCCGACGATGGCGACGGTCACCGAAATTGCCGTTAACCCCGCAACAGTGGTGCAAGCCCCGAGCCTGCCACCGGTGCCGTTTCAGTTCGTCGGCAGGCTGCATGACCGCAGCGACCTGCAAGTGTTTTTGCAGAACGGCGAAAAAATCTACGTCGTGCGCAACGGGGATGTGATCGACGACACCTGGAAGATCACTGGCATCTCGGATGTGGAATTGAGTCTGGTCTACCTGCCTTTGCATTTGTCGCAGACCCTGTCTGTGGGGAGTACGCAATGAACCGTTCCCGTTTGCTGATGAGCCTGGGTCTGTGTGCCGGGCTGGCCGCGTGCAGCTCTGCACAAGTGGCCAACAAGGAAGCGTCTGACCTGATTGAACAGGGTCAGTACGAGGCGGGACTGGCGCGCATCGAAGAAGGCCTGCGCGAGGATCCCCGCGACACCGAGCTGCACCTGCTGCTCAACAGCGGCCGGGCGAAAGCGATCACTGCGCTGCTCACCGCTGGCGATACCGACCGTTCGCGCCGCGATTTCGCTTCGGCGCGGGTGGCCTACAACCGCGCGTTGACCATCGAACCGAACAACCGTCGCGCCCAGGACGCGCTGCGCCAGCTCGATTACCTGCGCAGCATGGACGAAAAACTCGAACTGGCCCGTGGCGACCTGCGTCGGGGCGACATCTACGGTGCTGATCGGCAGGTCAGACAGATCCTCGAACTCGACCCGAACAACCAGGGCGCGCTGGAGCTGCAAGGCAATATTCGGCTGGTGCAGAGCCGCAACGTGATTGCCTACCCGCAACTGCGCACCAAGCTTGATCGTCCGGTGACCCTGGAATTTCGCGACGCGAACCTCAAGACCATTTTCGAAGTGCTGTCGCAAGTCGCGGGACTGAATTTCATCTTCGACAAAGACCTGCGCCCGGACATGAAAGCGACGATCTTCGTGCGTGACGTGCGCATCGAAGACGCCGTGACCCTGCTGCTGCAACAGAACCAGTTGCACCAGAAAGTGGTGAACGAAAACACCCTGCTGATCTACCCGGACTCCCCGCAGAAAGTGAAGGATTACCAGGAGCTGGTGATGCGCACCTTCTACCTGACCAGCATTGACGCGAACACGGCGCTGAACATGGTGAAAACCATGCTCAAGACCCGCGACGTGTTCGTCGATGAACGCCTGAACACCCTGACCATGCGCGACACCGAAGACGCCGTGCGCATGGCTGAGAAACTTCTGCAGTCGCAAGACCAGTCAAACCCGGAAGTGGTGCTTGAAGTGGAAGTGATGGAGGTCGCCACCCAGCGCATTCTTGACCTGGGCCTGCAATGGCCGAACACCTTCGGCGTGGTCAACAGCGACGGTTCGGCGGTGACCCTGCTTGATCAACTGAAAGGCATCAACTCCAGCCGGATTTCAATTTCGCCGTCGCCGCAAGCCAAGATCAACGCGCAGGACAACGACATCAACACCCTTGCCAGCCCGGTGATTCGCGTCAGCAACCGCGAGCAGGCGCGCATCCATATCGGTCAGCGCGTGCCGATCATCAGCGCCACGTCCGTGCCGTCGACGCAAGGCCCGGTGATCACTGAAAGCGTCACCTACCTGGACGTCGGTCTGAAGCTCGAAGTGCAACCGACCGTACACCTGAACAACGAAGTGGCGATCAAGATTGCCCTGGAAGTGAGTAACGCCACGCCGCTGGAACCGACCCGTCAGGGCACGATTCCGGTGCAGGTCGACACCCGCAACGCACAAACCTCGCTGCGTCTGCACGACGGCGAAACGCAGATCCTCGCCGGCCTGATGCGCAACGATCACGGCGCCACCGGCAACAAGATTCCCGGCCTTGGCGACATTCCGGGGATCGGCCGGCTGTTCGGCAGCAACAAGGACACTGTCGGCAAATCCGAACTGGTGCTGTCGATCACCCCACGGATCGTGCGCAACCTGCCGTATCAGAGCCCGTCGGACATGGAGTTCTCCACCGGCACCGAAACCAGCATGCACATTCAGGCACCGGATCGCTCGATGCAGACTTACACCACACCGGCGCCTGTCGTGCAGCCGCGCGGCGTCGGTGAATCGGCCGTGGCCAGCACCCGTGTCAGCGTCGAAAAGGACTGATCATGAACGCCTCTCAGCGCGGTTTTACCTTGATCGAAGTCGTGGTGACGCTCGCCCTGATCGGCCTGTTGGCGAGCATGGCCGCGCCGCTGACCGAGACTTTGGTGCGGCGCGGCAAGGAGCAGGAATTGCGCAACGCGCTGTACCAGATTCGCGATGGCATCGACGCTTACAAACGCGCCTTTGATGCCGGTTACATCGAGAAGTCGCTGAACAGCAGCGGCTACCCGCCGAACCTCAACGTGCTGGTCGAAGGCGTGCGCGATGTGCGCAGCGCCAAGGGTGCCAAGTTCTACTTTTTACGCCGCATCCCGCGCGATCCGCTGGTGCCGGCCAAACGAGATGACGAAGGGGGTTGGGGCGTGCGCGCCTACAACAGTTCGGCTCAGAACCCGCGCGATGGCGAAGACGTCTTCGACGTCTATTCGGTAGCGCGCGGCAAGGGCCTCAACGGCATCGCCTACCGCGAGTGGTGAACCTCATGCGCCGCGAGAAAGGTTTTACCTTGCTGGAGTTGATGGTGGTGATGGCGATCATCGCCACGCTGATGACCATCGCGCTGCCGCGCTACTTCAACAGCCTCGAAGCGTCGAAGGAAACCACCCTGCGCCAGAGCCTGTCGGCGATGCGTGAGGCGCTGGATCATTTCTATGGCGACACCGGCCGCTACCCGGATTCCATCGAGCAACTGATCGAGCAACGTTACCTGCGCAACGCGCCACTCGATCCGATCACCGAACGCAAAGACCAGTGGGTGCTGATCGCGCCACCGGACGGCGTCGCCGGTGGTGTGGCCGATATCAAAAGCGGTGCTACCGGGAGGGCGCGTGATGGCAGCCAGTATTCCGAGTGGTAACCGCGCGCAGCAGGGTGGCTTTACTTACCTGGGCGTGTTGTTCCTGATTGTGGTGATGGGCATGGGCCTGGCCAGCGCCGGCGAGTTGTGGTCGACGGCCTCACGTCGCGACCGTGAACGCCAATTGCTCTGGGTTGGCACTCAGTACGCACAAGCGCTGCGCAGCTACTACCGCAGTTCGCCGGGGCTGGCGCAGTACCCGAAAGAGCTGGCCGACCTGCTTGATGACCAGCGTTTTCCCGAGGCGAAGCATCACTTGCGTCAGCTCTATCCGGATCCGATCGGTCAGGGTGAATGGGCGCTGCAACGCGGTTTCGACGGACGCATCACCGGTCTCAACAGCCCCTCCACGGAGCTGCCGTTGAAGCAGGCGAATTTCCCGACGCAGTGGTCGGACTTCGACGGCATGCAACGTTATTCAGACTGGCAGTTTGTTGCCGAAAAAGCCTTTCTCGATGGCACCAATGGCCCGGCCAAAGGCCAGTCGAATCTGCCACAGGCGTTGCAGCCATGACTCGTCAATGGTGGTGCGCGCTGATCTTCACCGTCGCGGCGTGCTGCGCCCATGCCGGTGAAGAAGACGAAATGATGGGCTTCATCGTCGACGACACGATCTCGCACATCGGCCACGACTTTTACTACTCGTTCAGTGAGCGCCTGCGCGACACCAGCCCGATGGATTTCAACCTGGTGGTGCGCGAGCGGCCCGACGCGCGGTGGGGCAGCCTGGTGACAGTGGAATATCAGCAACGCCTGGTTTATCGGCGCTTCCTGCCGCCGAATACCGTGGAACTGAAAGACGAGGCCTACGCGGCCGCCGATTGGGTTCGACGCCAGGTTGTCCAGCGCAAGCTGGAGGCACTGTTGCAGGACACCACCGACCTTGAGAAGGACGAACTATGAACAGCAAAACGTTCTCACGGCGCAGCGGATTGTGGGTCTCGGGGTTGTTGATCGGGCTCGCCAGCGCTGCCGCCGTCCACGCCACCGAACTGGTCTACTCGCCGGTCAACCCGTCATTCGGCGGCAACCCGCTCAACGGCACCTGGCTGCTCAACAACGCTCAGGCGCAAAACGATCACGACGATCCGGACATCAAGAGCCGCTCGACGGTGGCCGGGACGTCGGCGCTGGAGCGCTTCACCAGTCAATTGCAATCGCGGCTGCTAGGGCAGTTGCTGGACAACATCTCCACCGGCAACACGGGGAGCCTGTCCACCGACACTTTTATCGTCAACGTCATCGACGACTCCGGGGCACTGAGCATTGAAGTGACCGACCGAGCGACCGGTGAGATTTCGGAAATTCAGGTGAACGGCCTCAACCCATGATGGGCTGACGGTTCCGGGGAGAGACGAACATGAAAAAGATCATCGCGTTAGGGCTGCTGTTGGCGACATTACAAGGGTGCAGTCTGCGTGAGCCGATGTCGGCCGAGCAGGACACCGAAACTCCGACCCTGACGCCAAGGGCCTCGACTTATTACGACTTGTTGAAGATGCCACGACCCAAGGGTCGGCTGATGGCGGTGGTATACGGTTTTCGTGACCAGACCGGGCAGTACAAGCCGACGCCAGCGAGTTCGTTTTCCACCAGTGTGACCCAAGGCGCGGCGTCAATGTTGATGGACGCGATGCAGGCCAGTGGCTGGTTCGTGGTGCTGGAACGGGAAGGGCTGCAGAACCTCTTGACCGAGCGCAAGATCATTCGCGCGTCGCAGAAGAAGCCGAATACGCCGGTGAACATTCAGGGTGAGCTGCCACCGTTGCAGGCGGCGAACATGATGCTTGAGGGCGGGATCATCGCTTATGACACTAACGTGCGTAGCGGTGGGGAAGGGGCGCGGTATTTGGGGATTGATTTGCAGCGCGAATATCGGGTGGATCAGGTGACCGTCAACTTGCGTGCGGTGGATGTGCGCAGTGGGCAGGTGTTGTCGAATGTGATGACCAGCAAGACGATTTATTCGGTGGCGCGCAGTGCGGGGATTTTCAAGTTTATCGAGTTCAAGAAGTTGCTTGAGGCGGAGGTTGGCTACACCACGAATGAGCCGGCGCAGCTTTGTGTGTTGTCGGCGATTGAGGCGGCGGTGGGGCATATGGTGGCGCAGGGGATTGAGCGGCGGTTGTGGCAGGTGGCGGGGGACGCTTCTACGCCTGGGCAGGATGATGTTTTGAATCGGTATTTGACGCAGAACAAGATTGATCCTGATGCCGAGGTCGAGTGAACGTGGCGGCCTTCGGGCCGACCAGGTTCTTGCCGATGTACTCAGTTCCACGGTGGGAGCTAGCCCTGCTGGCGATGGCGGCCTTATAGCCGACCAATCTCCGGCAGATGTACCGGGTTTCAACTGTGGGAGCGAGCCTGCTCGCGAAGGCTTTTTGTGAGGCGGCGGGGTTCTTTCTGGCCGTGTACATATCCAGTCCTGCGGTAACGGCTACTTAGGGTTTCGCCCTTACGGCGACTCACTTTTTTTCAAACGCCAAAAAAAGTAAGCAAAAAACGCTTGCTCCTACGTGCGGCCCGCTCGCTGGGGCTCGGGGTTCCTTCGCTCCGGGACCGATCCGGGCGCAGCGCCTACGGTTTGCTTCGCTGCACCTCCTCTCGCTGTGTTTGGCTGCGCCAAACGGTCGCTACGCTCCCACGCCCGGATCAATCCCTCCACTCAGCCTTCCGACGTCGCCCGTGGATCAAGATCAAAAGCAGGCGAGCTGACACTCGGCCTATTGAGTGGTGAAGAGCACGGCGTGCTTGGCTTGCTCGCGAAGGCGGCCTGACAGCCGACCAATCTCTTGCTGACAGCACGCGATTCAATTGTAGGAGTGAGCCTGCTCGCGATAGCTATCTCTCAGACTCAGTTGCCATTGCGGATGTACCAAATCCTTGTGGGAGCTGGCTTGCCAGCGATGGCGGCCTTATAGCCGACCAATCTCCGGCAGATGTACCGGGCTTCAACTGTGGGAGCGAGCCTGCTCGCGAAGGCTTTTTGTCAGGCGGCGGGGTTCTTTCTGACCGGGTACATATCCATCCCTGCGGTAACGGCTACTTAGGGTTTCGCCCTTACGGCGACTCACTTTTTTTCAAACGCCAAAAAAAGTAAGCAAAAAACGCTTGCTCCTACGTGCGGCCCGCTCGCTAAAGCTCGGGGTTCCTTCGCTCCGGGATCGATCCGGGCGCAGCGCCTACGGTTTGCTCCGCTGCACCTCCTCTCGCTGTGTTTGGCTGCGCCAAACGGTCGCTACGCTCCCACGCCCGGATCAATCCCTCCACTCAGCCTTCCGACGTCGCCCGTGGATCAAGATCAAGAGCAGGCGAGCTGACACTCGGCCTATTGAGTGGTGAAGAGCACGGGGTGCTGGCTTGCTCGCGAAGGCGGCCTGACAGCCGACCAATTTCTGGCAGATGTACTCAGCTCAAACTGTGGGAGCTAGCCCTGCTGGCGATAGCTATCTATTGGGCACTGAAGATATTGCGAATGTACCCAGGCCCTGTGGGAGCTGCGGTGCGAGGATTCGACTTGCCAGCGATGGCGGCCTGATAGACGACCAATCCCTGCCGGTTGCACACGCTCACTATAGGAGCTGCCGAAGGCTGCGATCTTTTGACTTTGATTTTTCAAGATCAAGATCAAAAGATCGCAGCCTTCGGCAGCTCCTACAGATGCGTATTTCAATTCGGAATGTTTAAAGGTTGTTTCGATTTTGCAGAACCTTCCCACAAGGTTTTCAGGTTGTCCGTCGGACGTCCGGTCTCTAGCCTGTGTTTGTCGCTGCCAATTCAGCGAACGGGATTGGAAACCCCGACGTGAACCGAGCGCATTTGCGCTTTTCATGACGTATGCTTGCGCACCTTTATTGTGTGCACTCCGTTATGGCGGCTGTGCGCGGGAGACCTTCGGGTCAACCGGGTTCTCCGTTCCCCGGGTTTCCAGCCTGCGTACAGCTGCCACCTATTCGTTCGGAAACCGAATGGGCCAGCTTCACTTCAGGATCGGAGAATCACCATGAAAAAACCAACCCCCAACCCACCAAAACCAGACACCAACACCACATCCCCCTACGCCTCAGTCGACAGCAAAAAACTCCACGAAGCCGCCGACCGCGCCCTCGATTTCTACCTCAATCCCACCGCCCACATCATGTCCAGCGCCAACGAGCCGGAACCCATGTACCTCGCCAATCCCAGGTACAACACCGAATCCCTGCTGGCCAACGCTAGCGAAACCCTCGGCTCAGCCAGCGAAATGCTGATCAACTTCGCCGCCTCGCTGGAAACCTCACAGCGCAAGACAGCATTGGGCATCGCACAAGTCGTCATGCTGGGCGAACTGGCCGTAAACCAGGCCTTGGATCACGTCGAACTCAAGAACTGATTGCTCTCGATTGATCGTTCCCACGCGTGGGAACGATCAAACCCAAGGCGTTTTCAATTCATTCCGAAGGCACCATGGATCCCCTGTTTTCCACAACCGTTCCCGATTTCGAAAGCGAAGAACAGGCCGCCAGCTACGACCGTTGGTTACGTGCCAAAGTCCATAAGTCGATCAATGACCCGCGCCCCAGCATTCCGAATGAGCAGGTAATGGCAGAGATGAAGGCATTGATGGCGGAACGGCGAATTAAGCATGAGGCTCGTGAGGCGTTGCGCTAGGAAGATCCGGTTTCTAAAGATTGATCGTTCCCAATAAAAAACCGCGCTCCTGAAGGCAGCGCGGTTTTTTGTTGATGAATGGCTTAGAAAGAATCGCGTCTCGGATACTCCTGACGCGCATGCAGAACGTTCACGATTTCGATCCGATCTGTCACTCGATAAATGATCAGATAGCTGGAATTTACGACGATCTCCCGAGTGCCGGTGATCCGGCCTGATCGATAGAGATAGGGATGATCAGGAAGATAAGCTATGGCCTTTCCAACTGCCTTCAAGATCTCTTTGGCTGCTCCAACATTCCTTTCGACTATGTATTCGAGCACTGTTACCAGCTTCGCCCGTGCTTCGGGCCTCCACTCAATCGGCCTCGAAACCATTGTCTTTTGCCTTGATCAAGGCATGTATCTCGGCCATTACTTGTTCATGCGAAAGATTCGGACGCGGATCATCGAGAGACGCTTGTACTTCCGCCCTGAACCAGCGGTCATAGCTCGCAGCCTGTTCTTCAGGATCAAGGTTCGAGACGACTGGGCACAGTGGGTCAATCATCTTTGGGTCGATCATGGCACCTCCTGGATCAATGTCTGGAAGTCTATTCGGTAAGGGGAATGTTGTCGTGGTTGTCTGGATGAATTGCACGTTGGTCGAGCTCCTTTGGGTTCAGGTTGTCCCGAAAAATCCTAGTCCTTGCGCTTCCGACGGCCAACCGCCAGAGGTAGTAGGAAAACGTGCAGCTTTTCCAGAAACCATTCCTTTTTCTGTAGGACGTGGCTGATCTGACGCTTTAAAGAACGCGTGTCGTTGATCGGTCCTACGGACACAAAAAAACCGCGACCCCCCTTCACCAGAGAATCGCGGCCCATCAACACCCAACCCCTACTGCTGCAAAACCGTCGCCTGGTTAGCCGACCCAAACTGCTGAATATTTGCCGTCTGCGTGACCCCACTCTGATCAACATTGGCAATGTTCCCCGTGCCGCCCTGAGTCACATACGCCACGTTCATCGTGTCCGCCTGTTTCACGGTGATCATGTTGTCACTGCCATACAACTGCGCGGTATACGCCTGGTTGCCAGTCCCGGATTGATCGAACTCAGCACTGTTGCCGGTGCCATTCGAAGAACCCTGCACCAGGTTGCCGGTGCCGCGCTGATCGGAAATCAAAATGTTGTCGCTACCATTCTGATCAAAATACAGCTCGTTGTAGGAATCAGCCTGACTGACCGTGGTCTTGTTGCCAGTCCCGGTCTGGCTGGTGGTCATGACATGTCCGACACCATCCTGAGTGAAACTGGCGATATTGGCATTGCCCGCCTGAGTAATGGTTGCACGTTGGTTGCTGCCGAACTGGCCGCCGGCTTGCGGGCCTTTCCAGTTGCTGGCGTAGACCTTGTTGTCGGTGCCCACGGAGGTGGCGCTGAGTACGTGACCGTCGCCGTTCTGGTAGGTGAAATGCATGTTGCCGTTGCCGACCTGATACAGCGCCAGTGTTGAGTTGACCGACTCGAACTGGTCGGCGTAGATCGCGTTGGTGTTGCCGACCTGGGTGACGACGGCGCTGTTGTTTTCGCCGAAGCTCTGGTCGACCACGGTTTCGTTGCTGTCGCCGTATTGGTTGACGGTGGCTTGGCTTGCGAGTTGCGAGTCCTGCCAGATTTCGCTGCCGTTCATGTTGCCGAATTGGTTGAGGGAGATGTTGCCGCCGGTGCCGTTGCGCTGATCCGCGTAGGCGTAGTTGCTTTCGCCGGCTTGGTTGATGCCGATCTGGCCGCCGTTGTGCAGCACTTGTTCGGCGGTGCCGTAGTTGGCGGTGCCGTATTGGGTGATTACCGCGCTGTTGCCGCTGCCTTCATAGAGTTGTTCGATGTTGGCTTCGTTGCTGTCGCCGAACTGTAAAGTTCTGGCTTCGCTGCCGTTCTGCGAGTCCTGATAGACGAACGAAAAGTTGCCGGTGCCTTGCTGCTGTTGCAGCGCGTTGTTCGGTGAGCCGAAGCCCAGTGACTGGCTGGCGTGGGCGGTGTTGAAGGCGCCGGCCTGTTGCTGGGTGATGGTGGCGTTGTTTTCGTAAAGCTGTTCGGCGTAAGCGGCGTTGTAGTCGCCGACCGCGTCTTGGGTGATCACGCTGGTGGCGTGGTCCTGCACCGCTGCAGCGTCGTTGCCCTGGCCCAGTTGGGTCTGGGTGGCGGAACTGAACGAGGCTTGGGTCTGTTTCACATCCGCGATGTTGGCGGTACCGGCCTGGCTCTGGGTGGACAGGCTGTCGTCGGCCATGGCCTGGGCACTGATCATGACCAGGATGGCGGCGGTGAGGGGCGTCAGTTTGAACATGATGAACTCTCCGATGAGTGCAGTGCTTAGCGATATTGCTTGACCGAAACGCTCATGCCGTTGCCCGACTGGGTCACGGCGCTTTGCAGCCCCGCGCCGGTCTGCTCGATGCTGGCGTCGTTGTTGTTGCCGTTTTGCGAAATCTGCGCCCGGTTATGGCTGCCGTTCTGCGTGATGTAGGCGGCGTTGCCGGAACCGTTCTGGTTGATCAGCGCCATCAGGTCGCTGCCCTGTTGCAGGATGTACGCCTCCTGATTGCTGCCCGACTGCACGATCTGACCGAGCAGCGACTGACCGTTCTGTTGCAGCAGGGCGACGTTGGCCTGGCCGAGTTGCTCGATCAGGGCTTGCTGACCCACGGGTGGGGGCAGTTCGCCGAGGTCGCTGCTGGTCGCAACCAGGTCGTCGTTGTCCATCAGGTCGTCGGCGCGCACGCCCGCACTGCTGCACAACAGGAGCAGGCAAAGCAGGGCGGCGGTCGGCGTGTTCATGGTGAAAATCCTGTGTGGCATCAACCGGTTTCGAACCGTGCCCCAGCCACCCGCAAGTGGCTGGGGCGCAGGCCTACAGCGTGGTCACCGAGACCGTGCGCACGGTGCCCTGGGACGAGCGGATCGTCGCGGTCGGGTTGGCCGATGGCACCACCAGCGTGTTGTTCAGCGTCAGCCGCCAGCGTCCGGTCAACGGCACGGTGGTGGTGCCGAGGGTCACCACTCCGGTCGGGGTGGTGACCTGCACGGTGATGGTGTTGCCGGTTGTCACCGACGAGGTGCCGGTGAAGTCCCAGTTGAAGCGACCGCCGGAGCGTGCCTGCACGGTGGAAGCGGTGACGGCGAACGTTTCCGCCGCTGGCCGTGGCGACACTTGCACCGTGACCGTGGCCGGCGTCGACAGCGCACCGAAGTTGTCCCGGGCGATGTAGGTGAAGGTCGTGGTGAATGCCGTGGTCACGGTGGCCGGTGGGGTGTAGGTGATCACCGTGCCGTTGCTGCTGACCGTGCCGCGTCCGGCGGCGGGTTGGGTCAGACTGGCGACGGCCAGCGGCACGTTGCCTTCCGGATCGGTGTCGTTGGCCAGCACATTGATCGGGATCGCCACACCGAGCGTGGCGACGGCGTCGGCGACGGCGGTCGGTGCCTGGTTCGGCGCAACGGTGATCGTTACGGTGGCCGGGTTGGCCGAGGCGAGGCCTTTGGCATCCTGCGCTTTGTAGGTGAAGGTTGTGGTCAGTGGCGCGTTGACCACCGCCGGCGGGGTGTAGACGACAGAGGTGGTGCCGTTGAGGGCGACGGTGCCTTGGCCGGCGGCCGGTTGGGTCAGCGCGGTAATGCCCAGCGGATTGTCCTCATCAGGATCGCTGTCGTTGGTCAGCAAACTGAGGGTGATCGGCACACCAAAACTGGTGCTGCCAACGTCGGCGTTGGTGATCGGCGCCTGGTTCTCACCGGTGTCCGGCGCGCTGCCGACCACGACGACAGCCTCGGTGTCACCGCCGCCAGCGGCAGATTTCACCGTCACGGTCGCCGGTGGCTGAGTCAGATCGGCAACGGTGATGCGCTGCAGGGTGCCGGTTTTCGACAGGCGTCCGTAGCCTTGGGCAACCATGTCCGGGATCGCCACTTCATCGCTCGATGTCGCTTCGATCAGCAGGCTGTGGTTGGCCCAGTTGTAGCGCGCGGTCTGCACTTTCACCACGTCGGTGAGCTTGGCCGACACGGCGGTCGGCCGCGTGGTGCCGGCGGGGTTGGTGGCCGTCACGACAACGACCGGAGGCACTGCGCCAGTGCCCAATCGGTGGCCGAAGAACAGACCGTTGTTGTCACCCAACAGATTGGTCTGGCACGGCGTCTGCGGAGGGCCGGGGAGCAGCGCAACGCTTTCGCGGAAGCACAGGGTCGAGCTGTTACTCGCCTTGGCAAACACTTCGGCACGCACGCCAGCGGCGGTGCGCCGGTAGGTGGCGCGGTCAATTTCGACCTGGGTTTGCTGACGATTGTCGAGCACTTTGCCGGACAGGCTGAACACGTTGGACTGGATGGTGCCGGCAGGCCCGGTGATTCGCAGGAAGTTGGTATTGAACGGACTGCCCGTCACCGCTTCGTTGAGATTCGGGTCGCCAACAAACGTTTCCGTGGCACCGGTGTCCGGGTTCACTTCGGTGTAGGGGCCGTTGACGCTGCGCAGGAACGGGCCGATTGCACCGCCGACAGCGCCGGAGAAATTACCCGGCGCGCCGATGCCGATGTCGCGAGTGATGTTGATCGCGCGCCGACCGGGCGCGGTGACGTTGACCGTTTCCACGCCATACGGGTGAGTGATGGTGTACGTGCCCGCAACGGGCACGTTTACCCGCAGGCGAATCCGCGCGAAGCTTTGCTGATCGCCATCGGCCGGGTTTTCCGAGGCGAACGCTGCTTCAATCCCGGCGACATAAGCATCCACGCCATAACCGGCAGCGTTGTCGGGGATCACAGTTTCGGCGAGGAACCAGAAGGCTTCCGGTGGCCAGTTATCGGGGAAGATCATCGGCTGAGCATCATCGTAGATACCCGGCTCGGCGAGCAAGATGCACATGTACGCCGGCGGCGTGGTAGCCGCCACGCGCGAGCTCGCGGCGCGCGACTGGCAGAGTTCCATCGATAGCTGGTTTTCGTCCTGATACCACATCGGGAATTTCCCGGTGGCGAAGGTGTAGGGGCCGGGGTCGACGGCGGCGAGTTGCGCATAGGCACTGCCGGTCAGCGAGAGAGCGAGCCCGAGCGCGTTGAGCGCAAAGCGTGGCCACTTGTTCATGATGCCTCCTGATGCGGATCTGGGCATGTGAGCGTTCATTGCACGATGACCACTTCTTCGGTATCGCTGCCGCCGTTGGACGACGTCACGCGAACCCGCGACGGAGGGATCGGCGAGATCCCTGTGGCCAGGGTTTTCACCGCGCCGTCGCCACCGAGCGCACCGATGGCAGCGCCGCTGCCGGAGGTCGCGATGAGGAGTGGTGGCGAGGTTTCGTCGCTGGTCGAGGCCACCACGGTCAGTTGCCCGGAGCTCAGGCTGTACTGAGCGCTCTGGATCACCACCAGGTCGGTCAGGGCCATCGGCAAGGTGGTTGGCGTGCTGCTGGCGATGGCCAGGTGGTTGTCGGCGGTCACCTGCAGAGTGGTCGGCAAGGTCGGATTGGCCGACGATTGCGCGTACCAACTGCCGGTGCTGTTGGCTTCGGTCATGTTCAGGACTGGCGTGCTGCTGGTAACGGCTGCCGTGCCGGGGGCTGGCGGTGCAAGGACGAACACGTCTTGCTGCGCCACCGGTGCGCTGTCACCGGCCTTGCGCGAATAGGTGCTGCGCTGCGGGATCATCGGCGTTGGCCGCACCACGGTCGACAACTTGCCGGAGACCGCGAACGTCGTGCTGCGCAGATCCAGTCCGTTCGGGCCTTCGATACGCACGAAGTTGGTATTGAACGGACTGCCGGTGACGGCCTCGTTGAGGTTCGGGTCGCCGACAAATTGTTCGGCGGCGCCGGTCAACGGGTTGGTCTCGGTGTACGGGCCGTTGACGCTGCGCAGGAACGGGCCGATGTCACCCTTGAGCGCGCCGTCGTAGGTTTGCGGCGAGCCGATACCGATGTCGCGGGTCATATTGATCGCGCGGCGACCGGGGGTGTCGATGTTGAACACGTCGACGCCATACGGGTGAGTGATCACGTAGGTGCCGGCGGTGGGCACATCGACGCGAATGCGGATGCGCGCAAAGCTGACTTGATCGCCCTCGACCGGTTCTTCGGCAGCGAACGCGGCTTCGATGGCGCTGACGTAACCCAGATCGATCCCGCGGGCAGCATCGACAATTGCCGTTTCGCCGGTGAACCAGAACGCTTCGTCGGGAAAGTTGCTCGGAAAGACGATCGGTTGTGCGTCATCGAACACGCCGGGGGTCGGCAACAGCGAACACATGTACGAAGGCGCGCCCGGTGCACTTGGCACTCGCGAGCTAAGCGCTTTCGACAGGCACAGATCGAGCGTGCGCCCGTGAGTGTCTTGATACCAACTGGCGAAACCGCCATTGGCCGGCATGTACGGACCCGGATCCACAGCAAACAATGCGGCCTGAGCGATGCCCTGGGCCAAGGCGCTCACGACCAGGACGGTCGCGGTTTTGGTCAGTAAAGGGTGCATGAGTTAATCCCTCTATCAAAGTACCTGCCCCTTGGGGTTGGGTCAGTTGCACAGGGCCTGTACACCTTCCATGCCAAGGTGCGGTTGTGAGCGTAAGAGGGCCGGGGTAGAGCGCTTTGCAGCCATGAGGCTGAGGTTTTCGGTCAGCGTGGAAAGGGCCTCATTCCCCAGGATTGGGGACGGTGGGGATACCCTCGATGGCCCGCTGTACACAGAACCCCTGTAGGAGCTGCCGCAGGCTCGGGCCGCGATCGGACGATCTTTTGATCTTGATTCAAAAACAGGATCAAGAGATCGCAGCCTCGTTTCACTCGACAGCTCCTACAGGGATTTGCGGTGGGTTTGGGAAATTACCCCGCAAACGGGCAAACCCCCACCCGTGGGCTATAACCTATAGGGCCGTATCGGGAAGTCGCCGCTATGAACATGCAGTCGAAATCGCTTCCGGTGGACGAGGGGAATCTGCGGTTGGGCTCGCGCAAGCTGCCGTTCAACCTGCTGCGTTGGTTTTCGCTGATCAGCATGGCGGTGATCGGCACCGTTGCTGCGGCGCTGGGGGTGGTCTCGACAAGATTCGTGATCGAAGAAAGCGTGCAGCGTGACGCCTTGCTCACTGCGCAGTTCATTCAGGCCATCGCTTCAGCCGAAGTGCGCCACGTCTCTATTGCCAATGTGCGCACCATGGGCGAGCTGCTGGATCCGCGGCAGGATCTGAATTTTCCCGACGTCAGTCCAAAGGCCCGGGCCGATGCCCGCGGTGAGTTTCTCGATCACATCGAACACTTGCCCGACGTGATCCTAGCCAATATTTATGCCCCGGATCGTCAGGTGATCTGGTCCACCAACCCGGCTCTGATCGGTAGCCACATCCACTCCGACAAAGACCTTGATCGTGCCTTCAACGACAAAATCCCCGTCTCCGCCAGTTACCACAACGTCGACAAGGCCCGTGAGGAACAGAAGTTCGTCATCCCGCCGGATTACATCTTTATTGAAAACTACATTCCGCTGTTCGACGCCGAGGGCAAGAACGTCACGGCGATGGTCGAGATCTACAAGGAACCCAAAGACCTGATCGCCCGCATGGAGCGCGGACTGGTTCTGATCTGGCTGGCCACCGCACTCGGCGGCGGGCTGATTTATCTGGGGCTGTACTGGATCGTGCGGCGTGCGGCAATTCTGCTCGCGGCCCAGCAAAAACAATTGATCGCCAACGAAACCTTTGTCGCGTTGGGCGAGATGTCTTCGGCTGTGGCGCACAGCTTGCGCAACCCGCTGGCGACTATCCGCTCCAGCGCCGAACTGGCGCTGGAATTCGACGCCGGCCCGGCCGAGAAAAACATCAATGACATCATCGGCCAGGTCGACCGGATGTCGAAGTGGGTACGCGAACTGCTGCAATCGCTGCGTCCGCTCAACGATGATCCGGAGCCGGTGAACCTGGTGGCGGCGCTGCACGAAAGCCTCGTCGCGTTCGAACAGCAGATCGCCAGGGCAGGCGTGCAAGTGGTGTTTCACCCGCAACACACGCCGATGGTGCTCAGTCAACCGGTGCAACTGACGCAGATCCTCAACAGCCTGCTGGCCAATGCACTGGAAGCGATGGACAAGCGCGGCACGCTGACCGTCAGCCTCGAACCGCGCGACAACTGCGGTGTGTGCGTGGTGCTCAGCGACACCGGCAAAGGCATGAATGAAGAGCAGCGCACCATGGCCTTCCGGCCATTTTTCACCACCAAATCCGGTGGCCTCGGCGTCGGCCTGGTGTTGGTCAAACGCATCATGGAACGCTTTGGCGGCGGCGTAACCTTTGACAGCCGCGAAGGCGAGGGCACCACCGTGCGGCTGGCATTTCGACTCGTCCAGTAACTCGCATTTTCCCTGTAGGAGCTGCCGAAGGCGGCGATCAGGTTCAAGAGCAAAGATCGCAGCCTTCGTCAGCTCCTACAGGGGTTTTGTCAACGGTGTCAGATGCGAGTGACTTTCCCCACCTATGGGTGCCAAGCCCCGGTGACTGGGGGCTGGGTATGCGCATAGCACTCCCAAGTGCCTGTAACCACTGCAAATAAATTCTTGGCGCGGTAGTTGCTAAAACACCATCACTCCTTCCGCCGAAGCTTCGGCCGACGACGCGTTGAGGCCGGTAAAACCGGGCTCTGGCGCGGCACAGATAAGTCAAATTCAGTAGCGGCAAAATAGCATCGTTGAACCGTGTGTCACGGCCAGAGCCACCTACACTGATGGCTGTAACTGGCTCGATACAAAACTCCAGGGCACTCCCATGCAGCGACTGGAAGCACGAAAAACCGCTGCACCGAACGCCTCGGTCGCAGGCAGGGGCTGGCGCGAGCAGTTCAATCTGCTGCGCTGGTTCTCGCTCGCCAGTTTTTTCATCATCGCGGCGGTGGCGCTGGGGCTCGGTTACATCTCCACACGCTTCGTGGTCACAGAAAGCGTGAAGCGCGACGCGCTATTGACCGCGCACTTTGTTCAAGCCATCGGCGAGGCCGAAATGCGCCACGCCAAAATCAATTCGAACCGCACGATGGGCGAGATGCTCGACCCGCGCCAGGACAACCACTACGCCGATGTGGATCCAGCGTTGCAGGCGTCGGCGCGCATCGAGTTTCTCGACCACGTCGAACATCTGCCGGATATTTTGCTGGCGACCGTGTACGCGTTGGATCGCACCGTCATCTGGTCAACCAACGCCGAGCTGATCGGCGTGCACATCAAGGATGACGACGAGCTCGACGAGTCGTTCGCGATGAAAGTGCCGGTGTCCTCCAGCTACCACAAAATCGACGACGAGCGCCCGGAGCAGCGGTTGCTGCGCGAGCCTAAATACCTGTTCATCGAGAACTACATTCCGATGTTCAATGCCGACAAAAGCAAAGTCGTCGCCATGGTCGAGATCTACAAGGAACCGTCGGATCTGGTCGAGCGTATCGACCGTGGTTTCGCCTCGATCTGGGCGGCGACTTTTTTTGGTGGTGCGGCGATCTTCCTCGCCTTGTTCTGGATTGTCAGGCGTGCGGCGCAACTGCTGCAGAGCCAGCAGCAACAATTGGTCTGCGACGAAACCTTTGTAGCCCTCGGCGAGATGTCTTCGGCGGTGGCGCACAGCTTGCGCAATCCGCTGGCGACCATTCGTTCCAGTGCCGAACTGGCCCAGGAAATCGCCAGCCCCGGCGCGCAGCGCAACATCGGCGACATCATCAGCCAGGTCGATCGCATGTCGCGCTGGGTGCGCGAGTTGCTGGTGTCGCTGCGGCCGATGAACGACGACGGCGAGGCCGTCGATCTGGTGTTGGCGGTTGAAGACACCTTTGGCGCATTTGATGCCTTGATCAAACGCAGCGGCGTTGAAGTGCGATTCACGCCGCAAAATTGCGCGCCGGTCGTCAGTCAGAAGGTGTTGCTCACGCAAATACTCAACAGCCTGTTTGCCAACGCCCTCGAAGCCATGCCCAAGGGCGGCGTGCTCACCATCGAATTCGAATCGCCGCAGCCGGACAGCGTGCGCATGACCCTCAGCGACACCGGCAAAGGCATGACCGCGCAGCAGCAATTGCTGGTGTTCAAACCGTTTTTCACCACCAAGCAGGGCGGCCTCGGGGTCGGCCTGGCGTTGGTCAAACGAATCATGGAGCGTTTTCAGGGTTCGGTCGTGTTGACCAGCCGCGAGCAGGAGGGAACCCGCGTCAGTCTGAACTTCAAGGTGGCATCGGGAGGGGAATATGGAACACAGCATTCTGCTGGTTGAGGATGACGAACTGCTGGCCGAAAATATTCAGACCTACCTGGAGCGCAAGGACTTCGAGGTGACTGTCTGCCATTCGGCTGAAGACGCGCTGGGGCAACTGGAAACGTTCATGCCGGACATCGTTCTGACGGATAACTCGCTGCCCGGCATGAGCGGTCACGACCTGATCCAGAAGCTGCGCATAAGCGCGCCAGATCTGAAAGTGATCATGATGACCGGATACGGCAACGTCGACGATGCGGTGGTGGCAATGAAGGAGGGCGCCTTTCATTACGTCACCAAACCGGTCGCATTGACGGAGCTGAAGCTGTTGCTCGACAAGGCCCTGGCCACCGAGCGGATGGAGCGCACGCTGTCGTTCTACCAGGAGCGCGAGGCGCAGAAATCCGGGGTGCAGGCGCTAATTGGCGACTCGGCGCCGATGCAGTATCTGAAGAACACCATCGGCCAGTTGCTCGATGCCGAACGGCGCATGGCCAACACTGATCTGCCACCGGTTTTGGTCGAAGGCGAGACCGGCACTGGCAAGGAACTGGTGGCCCGCGCCCTGCACTTCGACGGCCCGCGCAGCAAGGGCCCGTTCATTGAATTCAACTGTGCGTCGATCCCGTCGAATCTGGTGGAATCGGAGTTGTTCGGGCATGAAAAAGGCGCGTTCACTGATGCCAAGGATCGCCGCGTCGGTCTGGTGGAAGCGGCGGATGGCGGCACGCTGTTTCTCGATGAAATCGGCGAAATGGATCTGCTGTTGCAGGCGAAGATTCTGAAATTGCTGGAAGATCGCACCATTCGCCGGGTTGGCTCGGTGAAAGAGCGCAAGGTTAATCTGCGGGTGATCAGCGCGACCAACTGCAATCTTGAGCAGATGGTGCAGCAGGGTAAATTCAGGCGTGATCTGTTTTTCCGTCTGCGCATCATTTCGATCAAGGTGCCGCGTCTGTATGCGCGCGGCGAGGATATCCTGCTGCTGGCGCGGCATTTTCTCGCCAGCCATGGCAAGCGTTACGGCAAACCGAATCTGCATTTCAGCGATCAGGCCGAGGAGTTGCTGCTCAGTTACACCTGGCCGGGCAACGTGCGCGAGCTGCGCAACATGCTCGAACAAACCGTGCTGCTGGCGCCGAGCGACACGATTGCCGTGCATCAACTGAATGTGTGCATGAGTCTGTGCGACGAGTTGCCACCGCAGCATCAGCATCAACATCAGCATCATGAGCCGGCCGCGCACTATGAACCGCGTCCGGCGAGCAATATGGAATCGATGAACCTGCCGGAAGTCGAGCGCGACATGGTGCGCAAAATGCTCGACAAGACTGACTGGAACGTCACCAAATCTGCGCGCCTGCTCGGCCTGAGCCGCGACATGCTGCGCTACCGCATCGAAAAACTCGGCTTGGCCCGCCCGGATAAACGGCAGTGGTAGCGGCCGTACACAATGAATGTAGGAGCTGCCGCAGGCTGCGATCTTTTGATCTTGTTTTAAGATCAAGATCAACAGATCGCAGCCTGCGGCAGCTCCTACAGTGGGCGTTCGTTATTCAGTGTTGCTGCCGGCTCAAACACTCCAGCAGACAACTCGGATCGAGCACCTCGTCATTCACATAAATCCCGCGCTCGGCATCGTATGTACGGATAAACACCCGCACCGTCGCATCCGCCACGGTCGGCAGTTGCGAATCGTAGAACACATGGTCGTCCGCAATGACCACAAAATCCTGCGGCGCGGCGTCGTCGTAAGACTTGGGCGGCGTGGCGCGCAATGAATACGGAGCAGGATGGGCAAAGGGCTGGTTCGGCCCGTAATACGCAAAATTGCTGTCCAGCGCTTGCGCCTGTGTGGCAGCGAGCAAACAGCCCGTCAACAGCAGTCGATCGAACATTGGCATGGCGGCACCTGCGAGTGCGGTTTTCCCCAAGGCTATTAACTATAGCCTCTCGCAGGCACCACCGAATTTTTGGCGAGGAGCTCGCTCCCACACGGAAACGCATTCCATTGTGGGAGCGAGCCTGCTCGCGATGGCGGCCTCAGAACCGCCAGGAACATCCAGCCTGAATCAAGCCTGCGCCGCCGCCGTCACCGCCGGTCTTTCCGGCTTGCGCAGCGCCTCCAGCCTTGACTCGCTGTAGCGCGTTTGGCGGAAGAAGCGCCAGTGTCCGAAGAGGTCGTAAACGTGGGTGATCCGCCCTTGTTCTTTATAGCCCAGGCGCACATGCATCTTCAGGGCCTGGATATTGGCGTTGTCGCAGATATCCACGACTTTTTTGAACCCCTTGGCGTCCATGACTTGCCACAATGCGGTCTGTGCATCCACGGTCAGGCTAGTGCCGAAGTAGGGCCGGGCAATTTCGGCTCCGAACTGGAAGTATTCACCGGGCTGGACCGGGAACGTGCAGCGGTAGAAGTGGCGGTCGTAATAATCGCGGGCGCTGGCCCAGACGAACCCGACGGTGTGACCGTCCTGGTCCAGATACATGTGCCCCGTATGCCCTTCAGCGGCCAACTCGGCCATGGTCCCCACCCGGTCACCAAAGTATTTGCCGAAGGCCTTGGCGTTGTCCTCGGTGATGTCCACTCTGCGCAAACCTTCACAGGGGCGCAGTTTGTTTGGGCCGATCGGAGTGACGAGGTCGCGCTCCATCCACAACAGTTCACGGTGAGCGAACACGTAACGTTTCCCCAGCGCGCCAAGGGTGCGACTCAGGCCTTTTTGTCTAATGCGCAGAAGCAGTTTTTCGATGACGTTCATGATGCTCTCCGAGGCGCTAGCCCAGGTGGGGTGGATGATGTTGCCGGTTGAGTTTCGGATGTATTTGTTGTTGTCGGATTGGCGGCACGCTGTGCGCGTCTTTTGCGCAGAGCCGGTTTGACGTAGTACCAAAAACGTAGCCCCAGACCGAGCAGCAAGCCGCTGGGGCGCCATGAGTAGAAGCTCCAGCGCCAGTGCTCGAGTTGTCCGGTCATGCGCTCGTGCAGTTGATGGCTGGAGTTCTCCAGGCTGACCCGCGACGCATCGATCCAGCGCCATTGCTCGTCCAGGCCCCAGCGAATCCATTCGTCCAACAGCACGCGACCGCTGCCCAGGTCGGCGTGTTGCGGCAGGAAGGCGAGGTTGTAGTCGTAGAGTCGGTCCTGTTCGAGCAGGCCCAGCCGATAGCTGATGCAGCGACCGTCAAGCTCCAGCGTCACAACCCGCACCAGCCCTTGCGCTGCTAGGGCGGTGAAAGCGCTGTCCATCCACTGACGACTGCGTTCAGTGGCGAAAATCCCGACGCCTTCGTCACCTTTCCAACTGACGGATTCGACTTCGCGCAGCGCCTGCAAAAGCGTTGGCATCGACAGCGCATCGGGGGTGATTCGCCGTACCTGGGCGCCGCATGCGGCAATCCGTTTGCGCGCCCGGCGCAGTTTGTAGCGCGGGTCGCCGGAGACTTCCTGATGGTCGGCTTCGCTGATCAGATGCACCGGCACCCGACAGCTCAATCGGCGCTCGCCTGTGGAACTGCGGGCCATCCAGTCAGCGAGCACACTTTGCTCGCCCACCGGTTCGGTCAGTTCATTGAGCTGCAGCAATGCGTGGGGGATGCGCTGGCGGATCAGGCGTAACGCCTGTCCCATGGCCTCGGCATCCAGCAGCGACAACAGTGCCAAGCGATCCGCCATGGGGTAACCCAAATGACGCACGATGCGAAAGCGCAAACCGGCAAAGCGCTCTCGACCCGCCACCAATGGCAGGCACAGGCACAGTGCGTCGGCGTCCCAGCCCAGCAAGACCAACAGGCATTGATTCTGGTCGAGCGCCTGCTCTGCCGCGCACAACCAGCCGAGGTTGTTGAATGGCGTGTGGTCGGTTACGCGCAGGCGCAGTGCTTCGTAGGCATCAGCCGGGAAGTCGGCGGCGCACAGCGACGTGTGCCATTCGAATCGCATTGCCATGGGTTCAGGCCGCCGTTGCTTTGACAGGTGGACGGGAAGTTTTGCGCACCGCCATCAGGCGCGAACCGCTGTAATGCGTTTCGCGATAGAAGCGCCAGCGGCCGAACAGCGTGTAGATATTCATGATCCGCTGTTGTTCGGTATAGCCCATGCGCAGGTGCAGCTTGAGCGCCGGGATGTTGCTCGAGTCACAGACATCGACCACTTTGCTGGAGCCTTTTGCAGCCATGGCTTTCCACAGGAGCAGTTGCACATCGACTGACAATGCGGTGCCCCAATAGGCGCGGGCCATTTCGCCACCGAATTCGAAGAACTCGCCGGGTTTCACCGGGAATCGGCAACCGTAGAAATGCCGATCAAAATAATCGCGCTGCGTACCCCAGATGAACGCCACGGCATCGCCGTGCTCGTCGACATGCATATGCCCGGTGTGGCCTTCATCGGCCAGTTCGGCCATGACGCCGACACGGTCGCCGAAGTAACGGCTGAAGGCGCTGGCGTTGTCGGCGGTGATCTTCATCACGCGCAGCGGCGGGTAAGGTTTGAGGCTGTACGGCGGGACGGGGCTGACCAGGTCGCGCTCCATCCACAGCAATTGCTGATGGGCAAAAATGTACATTCTGCGGATCTTCGCCAAAGTCGCTCGCAGGCCTTTGCGGCGGATATGTCCGCTGAGTTTTTTCAGGATTTCCATGGTTTCATCTCCCGGTGAAGGTGCCACGCGCAGCATGACGCTCGCAGGGCGCAGGGGCGGTTCATGAAGCATTCCAGTTCAGGGCAAACAGGGTTTGCCCGGGTAACTCGAAACGCACGCGCCCGTTTTCGCAGACAAACGGTGCGTCGCGGGCGCGGTTGTCGACGCCGAAGAAACGCAGGGCGCCCTGGTTCAGCGGGCACTTGGCGCCGCTCAGATCAACGCGTTGCAGGCGTGTGCCTTTGTTCACACCCAGCAAAGTGCGCTGCTCGTCGCCGGCCATCGCCAGCACATCCACTTCAAAGGCGTCGTTTTCGAGCTGCAGCACATGCGGCAGCCAATGCCGAGCGATGAATTGCTGGGCCAGGCCCACCGGTTTCAGTTCGAAGCGATCACCGCCCGATATGCGCACCATGCCTTTGGCGTACGGCGGTTCGTCGGCTGCCTGAAACCAGTTGAGCATGCTCAGCAAACCGTCCTGAGAAGCGTTGATGACCACCGACGCCCACCACAGCGCCGCGTAGTGAGTTTCCTGGTCGTACGGGCTCAGGCTCGAGCCGCTGGAGAGATTGGTCTGATCCAGCAGCAAGGCCTTGCGCGGCTGATCTTTTGCGTCGAGGCCGACCAGTTCCGCGGCGCGGCGCACGCTGTCGCGATACACGCGAGTGGCGAGCAGGTCGCGGATCATCCATTCGTGCCAGGCCAATGCGTCGATCTGTTCGGGCGATTCGCCGAGCAGACGCCGAGCCCAATCGATCCCGCGCTTGTCCGCGGCGTTATTGGCGAACGGGCCGTTGACCAGGCGCGAAGTGGCCGGCATGGCGATGCGCACACCGGCCTTGGCATTGGCCGGATCACTGCGCACCTGGCGCGCCATGCTGACAAAAATCGCCCGATAGTCTTCGTAGCTCGAATAGTTGAGGTTCGGCTCGTCGGCAAAGCCGATGTAATGGGTGCCTTGACCACTCAAGGCTCGAGTCCCGGCCAGCCATGCCTGAAGGCCGTTGCTGCTTTGCACGTCGGCGCGCAGATTGGCCTGACGCCCGGTACCGGCGAGCAGAGTGATGTCCTGGCGGATGCCGAAGCGAGTCTGATAGAGCTGACGAACCGGGTCGTCGAAACGGGCATTTTTCGAAGTGACGTCAACGTAGCTGTAATAACTCGCCGCACTTGGTTTCAAGGCGTCCAATGCGGCATGACTGCTTTCGGGCGGCATAATGTTGGGCAGGGCAATGCCCAGATCCGGCGTGCGCCCGAGCACCTTGTCGTGCAGGATGAGGCGTACCTGACCCGGTTCTTCACGCAATGGCTGGAGCTGCTGCTGATTCTGCGCAAACAGGTTGCCGGTGCCGTCGAGCCAGAACGCCGCTTTGCCGCTGCCCTGCAAACGCAAGCGCCAGACCTGCGCCCGGTCGCTGACCGGCAGGGCCACTTGATCGAACTGCCAATAGGCGCGGTAGGGCTTGAGGGCCAGCGACAGTTGTTGTCCATCGTCCATGCGCTGTGCTTGCAGCGCTTTGACGCCGCCATGGTATTTGCCGTTGAGCACCGCACGTTCCCCCGGTGCCACTTTGAAAAACAGCTCATCGCCATTGCGCGTTTCGACACTGAAATGCACCTTGGCCGGACTGAACAGCGCCACGGTTTTATCGTCGTGCTCGACGCGGTAACTGCGGAAGCTATAACCGGGAATCTCCAGACGATAAGCGGCAGCGCCTGGCACCAGCGGCCAGCGCTGCGAACCACGAACCTCGCTCGCCTTGATGAACCGGTCACCTTGTAACCGGCCCTGGCCGTCGAGCAGGTAGATATGCTCTTCATTGGCCTCGGCCTGCCACGCCGGCACCCAGCTTACGGTGATTGTGTCCGGGCGATCGGCTTGCAGATACAGGCTGCCGTCGCGGATGTCGCCCCACTGCATCGGCGCAGCGAAGGCGTTCAGCGTCAGGCCGAGTCCGAGCAGCAGGATCAGGCGCTTCATGCGGCTTTCCTGCGGTGCAGCATCAGCCACATCGGTGTGATGTCGCTGGGGAGGATGAACAAGGTGTGCCAGAACGGCACGCCACTCAATCTGCAGTAGAGCACCAGCATCGCCAGGGTCACGGCCAGATAGGCAATCGAGGACGCTGCCGCTGCGCCGACGATGCCGTAGCTTGGGATCAGCAGCAGGTTGAGCCCCAGATTGAGCAACGCGCCCACCCCCATCAACAGTGAGACCGTGGCCGGCCGATTCTTGCCGATCAGGTCCAGGCGCAGAATGCTTGCGTAGCACAGGCCCAACAGCCCCGGCAGCAATGCCAGCAGCGCCGGATAGGCCGGTTGGTAGGCCGCGCCGAACAGGGTGACGATCAGCCATTCGCCGATCAGCGCCATGCTGATGCACGCGCCGAGCATCACCGTGGCAGTCAGGCGTAGCGCCAGCGGCGTGACCTTGTCCATGCCTTCGTCCTGTTGCAGCAGGCGCTTCATCAGCGGTGTGGTGACCGCTTCCGGAACGATCAGCAACAGTTCGGCGGCGGCACTGGCCATGGCGTAATGGCCGAGCGCGGTGCTGCCGAGCAGGGCGCCGATGAACAAGTAATCGGAGCGCAGAATCACCTGTTGGAACAGCAGATCCGGATGGCTGCGCGCACTGAATCGCAGCAGCTCGTTCTGGCTCGCACGATCCCATTGCAGTTGCAGCGGCTGTGCGCGTTTGAGCCACATCCAGCCCACCAGCACCACCAGGCTGATACCGGCCAGCCAACTGATCAGTGCGGCTTCAAGTGCCGCCTCTTTCCACATCCAGAACAGCGCGACAAACAGCAGCAGCGGCGCCAGGGATTCGATCAGGCGCAGGACATTGAAGGCGACCACGCCGCCCGACGCATTGTGCAACGTCAGCAGGCCGCTTTTGAGCACGGTCAGCGGCACCGCCAGCAGCAATAGCCACGCCAGCAGACCGAGTTGCATCGTGACGTCGAGTTCGCTGCCAAATTCTCGCGCCAGCGCGACCACCAGCAACGTCAGCAGTCCGGCCAGGAGACAGCCGAACACCAGCACCTGAGCGAGCAACACACCCATCGGCCGCTGGTTGGCCGCCTGATAACCGACCGCCGAATTCAAACCGCCGCTGGTGGCCGCGCTGATCAGATCCGGCAGGGTGCTGAGCAGGGCGAACAAGCCGCGTTCACTCGGCCCGAGAATCCGCGCCAGCAACACATTGCGCAGCAGGCGCAAGGCAATCATCGCCAGTTTGGTGCCCATGCTCAGGGCCAAATGCCTGATGTAGCTGCCGCGACTCATGGCCGTGCTCCGCGAAAGATCCGTAACGACAGCAGTTCCGGATTGCGTGCGGTGCGTTGGCTGACGCCGAAGCGCGGCAGGTTCAGCGGATCGCCCGCGCCGCGATAGAGGCCCGTGGCCGTGCCAAGGGCGAATGGATAATCGTGATTGGCGACCTGCTCGCGTACGCGCTCATCGTTGTCGCCGTTGGGATAGCAATACACCGGCAATGGCCGATTGCAGCCATTGTGCAAGGCATCGCGGCTGCGGCTGATTTCTTCATGCAGACGCAGGTCATCGAGTCCGGTGAGGATCGAATGGCTGGCGCCGTGTGGGCCAAAACGCACCAGACCGGACGCTTCCATGGCGCGCACCTGGTGCCAGTCCAGGGCTTGCGGCAGGGATTCGGGCGGACACTCGTCGGTCAAACGTTCCAGTTCCTGCGGATCGAGGCTTTTCAGACTTTGCAGGTAATGCAGCAGCGCCAGGCTGCGCCGGTCTACATCGATATCGTCGAGCAGCACCGGCAACGGATGACCGGTGACGCGCAGGTGCTCGATCAGGTGCATGCGCGCCTTTTCGCCATGGCTGCCCCACAGCGTTTCGCCCACGCTTTCCCACCAGAAGCGTTGCCGGCTACCGATGAAATCGGTGGAAAGAAAAATGCTCGCGGGCACCTGATGTTTTTGCAACAACGGGTAGGCGTTGACCGCGTTGTCACGCCAACCGTCATCGAAGGTCAGCGCCACGCGCGGGCGTTCGGTGCGCAGCGCGTTGGGCTGCAGCACCTCCATCAGCGGCACGCAATCGAAATGCTTGCGCAGCCACATCAGCAAGTGTTCGAAGGCGTGCGGGCCGACGCACAGTTCATTGCGGTGCGGCAGGTTGGCGGCACGGTCGTTGGCCAGCACGCGGTGGAGCATCAGGATGACCCCCGCCCCGTGCAACTGGTTGCGTCCCACTGACGAGTTGAGATAAAGCCAGCCGCTGGTGCGTTTTATCAGTTGTTTGATCGCCATGGCATGAGTCCTCTCAACGATTCTGTTCAGGATTCCACTGCGCGTACCGTTGCCCGCGCAGGAACTGCCACAGGCCGACGCTCATGCCCGCCAGCGTCACCAGCAGGAATGCCGCAAGGCGGAACGGTTTGGGCAAACGGTGTTGCGAATCCAGCAGGCCGGCGATGGCGATCGAGTAACCGATCAATTGCGCGATCAGGCTCAAGCGATAAAAACCGTGTGCGTTCCACAGCCAGAAATTGCTCAGCAGCAGCGGCAGCAACAGCACCGGTGCCAGTCGGCGGATCAGTTTGTGGCTGATCAACGCGATGGAATACAGGCCATGCTTGAATGGATTGAGCAGTTCGCGGCGTTGCGCAAGGCTCTGCAGACCACCGACGGTCACCCGCTGGCGGCGGCGCCATTGCTTGTCCGCTTCGTCGACGCCTTGATCGATCACTTGGGCCTGAGGTACGTAGACGATGCGTTTGTGGGCTACCGGCGCGCAGGTGCTGATAAAAAAATCGTCGTTGACCTCGGCCGGTACGTCCTGGAACAACTCGCGACGCAGGGCGAGCAGGGCGCCGTCGGCGGAAACCATGCAGCCAGTGCGATTTTCGACCCGGCGCAGCCAGCCTTCGTAATGCCGATAGAGGCTGTCACCGATGCTCAGTCCGCCACCCGTAACCGGAATCACCATGTGCCCGGCGCAGGCACCGACCTGCGGATCGCTCAACGGCGCGAGCAAATGGCCGAGTGTGTCACGCGACCATTGGTTGTCGGCATCGGTGAATACCAGAATGTCGCCGCTGCTCACGGCCACGCCGGCATTCAGCGTGGCGGCTTTACCCTGGCGCGGCAGGTCGAGCACGGTGATGCGCGGATCGATCACTTTGTGCGCGCAGGCCACGGTGTCGTCGGTGGAACCGTCGCTGGCGAGAATGATC
The DNA here is from genome assembly GCF_900636825.1 of Pseudomonas fluorescens. Taxonomy (NCBI): domain Bacteria; kingdom Pseudomonadati; phylum Pseudomonadota; class Gammaproteobacteria; order Pseudomonadales; family Pseudomonadaceae; genus Pseudomonas; species Pseudomonas fluorescens. Next base: position 2,221,542 of record NZ_LR134318.1, read on the forward strand.
TGCAGCGCGGCCGGCTGATAATCCTGGGCCAGCAGCGTGCGCAATTTGTGCTCGATGTGCCGCGCCTCATTGTGTGCGGCAATGACAATGCTGATGTTCAGCGCCGGCGCCGGGTCGTGTCGCCAGGCCGGAAACAGCGGTGCCAGCAAAGTCAGCAGCAGTGGATAGCCGATGTAGGCATACGCTGGCAGCAACAGGCACAGGCAAAAAATGAGTTCAGCCACGGGCGGGCCTCCTGGCATTCCAATGACACAGTCCGAGAATCAATGCCGCGCTGGCCAGGTGCAGACGCACCCAGTGCAGGCCCCAGAGTTGAAAGGTCAGGCTCAAATCATGCTGACGAATGCTTTGCCGTACGCTGAGCAGCAGACTCGGCAGCAGACCCAGCATCAACAGGATCAACGCTTGCTCGGCGTGGCCGGTGAGCAACGTCAGGATCGCCAGCGCATCGAGCAACCACACCATCACCGACAGCAACGGAAAACGCAGCAGACGCAGGCTCATGCCATGGGCGCGCAGCAATTGCAGATGACTGCCCTGACGCCACAGTTCCTTGCCGACCCATTCGCCCCAGGTCATTTCATAGCCCCAATGCAGGGCGACGCTGGTGTTGACTGAGAGCAAGCGCGCGCCGTGTCGGTGCAGACGCAGGGTGTATTCCTTGTCCTCTCCGGTGCGCAGGGTTTCGTTGAAACCGCCGGCATCGTCGAACCAACGCTTGCGCAGCAGCAGGTTGGCACTGGGTAGCCATTGCACCGTGCGCGAGGCGCGGCTCGTAGGACGCAAAGCGCGGCGCTGCCATGCGGTGGCAAACCATGGCGCGGCGGCAGGGGTGTGCAGGTCCAGACCGAAGACGTCGCCCCGGTCGTCAGCGGCCAGGGCGAACATTTGCTTGAGCCAGTCTTCGGGCATTTCGATATCGGCATCGATGAAGGCCAGCCATTCGCCGCTGGCAACTGTTGCGCCTCGATTGCGCAAGGCACCGATCAGCAGCCCGGGCAGCACCAGCACTTGTGCGCCGAATGCGCGGGCGATCTGCGGCCCGTCGTCAGTGGAGCCGTTGTCGACCACGATCAGTTCACAGTCGATGTCGGCAGCGTGCGCGGCTTTGCGAGCGGCCAGCAGGGTGCGGCCGATGTGCCGCGCCTCGTTGTACATCGGGATGACAATGCTGATCCGGCTCATGCTCTGGCCTCCATCAGCGGCGCTTGCTCGGCTTTCAGGCGCAGGACCCAGGTCAGCGCCAGCATGATCCACAGGTATTTCAGGTTCGGCGCGCTGAGAAACATCAGGAACAACGCAAGTGACAGAAAACTCATGCCCAGGTGGGTAATCAGGTCTGCCTGCTGCCGATCGCGTCGCTGCAACCACGCGAGTCGGGCGCGGATCAGGTTGTAGAAACCCTGCACAAGCATGCCGACAAACAGCAGGCCCGCAGGGATACCCAGTTCGCTGAAAATCTCCAGATAAGTGTTGTGCGCCCGGCGATACAGATCGCCGATCTTGCGGTTGGCCGAGAATGCCTTGGCATAACCGGTGGTTGCGTAGTGCAACGGAAAGGTGCCGGGTCCGGAGCCCAGCAGCGGGTGTTCGCGGATGATCTGACTGCCGACGACAATGTAGGAGGCGCGACGGCCGAGGGATTCGTCCTGAGCCTTGGCCCCGGCGCTAAGGATACTCAGCGACTGGATGCGCGCCAGATAACCGGCCGGCATTGCGTAGATCGCCAGAGGAAGAATGATCGCAGCGCCGAGCATGGCGAAGCCGAAATGCCGTGGACGAATGTGAGTAAGCTGCTGACGGTAATGCCAGACACCGATCCCCAGACTCAGCGCCAGAACCACCAGCCCCGAGCGCGATTCGGTTTTGGTCATGCCGCCGAGCAACAGCAGGCAGCAGCCCGCCCAGAACAAACGCTGCAGCAGGTTCGGGCTGCGAATCACCAGCAGCAGACCCAATGGTACGGCGAAGGCGATCAGCAAGGCGAAGGCGTTGGGGTCTTCGAGCAGACCGGCGGCGCGGCCCTTGTCCTGAAATCTGCTGGAAAACATCGCCATCGCGCAAGTTGCGCTGACGCTGAGCGTGACCAGCCTGGCGAACAGATCGAGGTTCAGTTCGCGGCCGACCAGCAAGGTAATCACGAACAGGATCAGACCCACGCTCAGTTCACGCAGATGAGTTTGCGACATGCCGAGGTTGTCGCTGGCGAGCAGGCTCAGCAGGTACAGCGCCATGAAGCCGATCAGGTAGCGCCACAAATTGCTGCGCAGGCGCTGCGATGGAATCTGATGCAGTGCCAGTTGCAACGCCAGAATCGCCGCCAGCGAAACACCGATCAATTTGCTGCCGGAAAACGCCGTGTCCTTGAAGAACCCTTCAAACGGAACCAGCGCGGCAATGCCCAGCAGGCCCCACGACGGTTTGCGATACAGCACCGTGAAACCCAGCAGGCCCAGCACTGCCCCCGGCGCCAGAAACGGATAAGGACTGACCAGCAAGGCCAGACAGACCAGTGCCAGCAGACTGACGATCGAGAGCGGGAAAATCATGGGCGTGCCTCCCGTGCCGTGTGGATGTACAGCTGCGACCAGCGTTCGGCCAAGGCCTTGAGGTCGTAGCGTTCCTGTTGTGTGCGTTTGGCGTTGTCGCTCAGTTGCGCAGCCAGCTTCGGTTCGGCCAGCAAGGTGTCGAGTTGGCGGGCGAGGGCGGCGGTATCCATCGGTGTCGCGAGCAAGCCGTTGTGGCCGTCCTGCAAAACGTCGGGAATGCCGCCGACCGCGAAAGCCACCACCGGCACGCCAGCCTGCATCGCTTCGAGCAGAATCATCGGCGTGCCCTCGGTGCGCGAGCTGATCACCAGCGCATCGAGCTGCCGCCACCAGTCTTGCATCGCCGTCTGATAGCCAGGCAAGCGAATCCGCTCTTGTAAACCCGCCGCGTCGATGCGTGCTTGCGAGGCTTCACGTTCCGGGCCATCACCGAGCATCACCGCGTCCAGTTGCGGATGCTGATGACACAGCGGAATCAGTGCATCGAGAAACAGGTCCGGGCCTTTCTCGCTGCTTAACCGTCCGACGTAACCCGCCAGCCAGCGTTGCCGATCTGCCACCGGTTGAATCGCCGGCGCCGCTGGCAAACCGTTGGGAATCACCTGCAACTTCTCCGCGCGCACGCTGGCTCGTCGGTGCAGCGCGGCGATGCTTTCCGCCACGCAGACCACCCGCTTCACCGGTGACGTGCGGCACAGTTGCAGGCTCAGCCAGGTGTAGAATTTCTGCTTGCGACTGCGCGGAGTGAAACCGTGTTGAGTGATCACCAGCGGCAGGCGCAACAGCGTTGCGCCGACCCAGCCAAATAACAGCCCTTTGAAGTTGTGCGTGTTGAGCAGGGGCTTGTCTTCTCGACGTTGACGCAAGTGCTGCAGAAGTCCGCCGAGCCCGGCACAAGCGCGAGCGTCCACCCCAGCCTCGCGAAAGCGCGCGATCAGCTCTGGCGGTGCGTCGAGGAACAGCACCTGGTGCTGCCCCGGCGTCGCCAGGCAATGATCCAGCAACATCCGCTCGGCCCCATAGAAGCCGCCACTGCTGAGCAAGTGAATGATCGGCAGGGCGACGCAAGGGGTAGACGCCGCGTTCAATTGCGCACCCAGTGAACGAGGCTTGGCACGGTCCAGTTCTTGTGCGGATTGCCCGGCTGCGACGTTTCTTCGTTGAGCACCAGCAGTACCGGCAGACCCAGTTCGTGACTGATTTGCGCTGGATGTTTGAAGCGATGATCGAAGAACTCACGCACATAGACGAAGGCAATTGCCAGCAACAGCCCGGTGAACAAACCGAAAGGAATGATCAGCAGCGGTTTGGGAAAAGCCGCTTCGGTCGGTTCATACGGCGGACTCAATACCCGGGCGTTGGACAAGTCGTTATCCAGCGCGCGTGTCGTGCTGCTTTCGGCAAAGCGCTGCGCATAGGTCGAAAACGCTGCGTGCAACGCGCCGATCTCGGTGTCCATCTGGCGCAGCTTGCTTTGGGTCTGCTGCAATTGGTGGATGCGGTTCTTGAACTCGGCGATGCGCGCGGTTTTCTGTTCGATGACCTGGCTCACCACTGACAGGTCAATGGTGCGTTCCTGGATGCGGTTGTTGACCACTTTCAGGAACTGCTGGCGTGTCCGAGCGATTTGCTCGCGGGCCAGCAACATTGGCTCGCTGCTGGGCTGAAATACCGCCAGGTCGTTCATGTAGCGGCTGACCTGAGTGGTCAGTTGCTCACCCATCTGCCGGATCTCGCGATCCTCGAACGCGATGTTGTCCACCGTCGTGGTGAAGGTAAACGGGAAGGTGTAGTCATTGAGTTTGTTGGTGTTCGCGGCGGCCAGACTGGTTTTCAGGTAATCGAGCCAGCGCTGGCTTTGCAGCAAGCGATCGCGATACAAGTTGAGTGCCTGCTCTTCGGTGTTGATCGCGTTGAGGCGGAAGGTGATTTCCTCTTTCGGATCGGACGAGCCGACGCTTTCCAGCAGGCCCAGCCGAGCGCCTTCCAGGCCATCGAGCCGCACCTGATATTGATGTTTCTTGGTCTCGTAGAACGAGTGCGGCAACTCGATCGATTGCAACGCCTGCCGATCGACCAGATAGTTTTGCAGCAACGCGGCAACGAACGTTGTGCCTTGGGCAGGATCAGGGAAGCTGTAGACGATCGAGATCACATTGGAACCCGGCAGGGTTTCGATCTTCAGATTGTCGACGGCGTCCTGGGTCAAACTGTCCAGTGCCGTGTCACGCACCGGATCGGTTTCCATGCCCAGTGCATCACGCAGCGGATTGATCACGTATTCGCGCAGCGGCGTGCTGACGTAACGCTTGAACGGTTCGCCGGCCAGCTTGCTGAGCATCCCCGGCGGCGGGTTGTATTGACCCTGGTCGCGCAGTTCGCTGATGGTCCGGCGAATCAATGCCGGCGACCGGAGGATATTGCTTTCGGTTTCCATGTCCGCCAGCGATGGCGGAATGAATGTGGCGCTGTCCTGGGTCAGCGAAGTGGTCGCATCGCCCTGGGACAGTTTTTTCGACTGCACGATGACCTGCGCGTTGATATCGAAGCTCTGTTTGAGCAGCAATGGCAGGAGCAGGGCGATCACTGCAAAGGTCAGGAAGATGCGCTTCACCGTTTGCTTGTTGGCGAAGAAAATCCTGAAGAACTCGTGCAGGTAATTTTCTTTTGGGTTCATGTCGGTCACCTGAGAATCAGTCGTCACTGCCTTTGTTGTCGACGCGGTAGCCGAAGCTGAAACCGACGCCCTGGAACAGCACCACATCCGCCAGTTGCCGGGCGAGTTCGCCGGCGCTGGCGAGTTTGGTTTTTGGCACGTAGAGCATGTCGTCCGGCTGCAGATAGGCGATCTGTGGCGCCTCCCCGGACAGGGCTTTCTCGACGTCGTAGTTCATCGCCTGCACCTGATTACCGTTGCGCCGCATGATCACGACCGAATCCAGACGCGCCTTGACGTTGGTGCCGCGCGCCAGGGTCAACGCTTCAAGCACCGACACTGGCCGACGGATCGGGTAAGAGCCCGGTTGCGCGACTTCGCCAAGCACATAGATCTCGTTGCCGGCAGTGGACTTGAGCAGCACGTCCACGGTCATCCGCCCCGGCAGTTGCGCGTACTTCTGATTGAGGAAGGTTTCCAGCTGATTGACGGTCATGCCTTGCAGCGGCACGGCGCCGATTTCCGGGAAGCTGGCATAGCCATCGGTGCCGACAGTGATCTCGCGGCTCATGCCGGTGGCCGGGTGGTTGAGCGCGCTTTTGAGGTTCTGTTCGTTGCTCAGCGGGCTCAGGATCTGCACCGAAAGCTGATTGCGGTTGGGCTGGAACAGCTGTTTGCGCTGATAGACGCGCTGGATTTCCTGGCGGGCCTCGTCGCTGGTCAAACCGGCGATTTTCACCGAGGTGTTGGCGCCGGGCAGCTCGATGGTGCCATCGGGCAGCACCAGTTGCGTGCCGTTGAGCTGGCTGGCGGCGGTGAAGTTCAGGCCGACCTGGTCACCCGATTGCACGCGGTAAGCGTCCGAACCGCTGGTGCTGATGTGGAAAATCACATCCAGCACGTCTTTCGGGCGCAGGGTCTGCTCGACCCTCGGCATGTCGGTGGCCTGGGCATTGGCCGGGGTGGCGGTGAGAATATTCACCGGCATGTTGCGGGTTTCGGAAGTGCTGGAGCAACCCGCAAGCGGCAGCAACAGCAGGACAAGCATTTTGGCGTTCATGGCGTCATCCTTCGCGTTCGCTTACAGGTTTTTGTAAAGCCATTTGGGCATGTAGTACTTGCGCCGGTTGAAGACGCTGCCGACCACTTTCGCGCCGGCCTGGGTCAGCCGTTGCACAGCGGCTTGGGCGACTTCCCAACGGGTGTCTTCGGCACGAACCACAAACACCACACCGTCGACTTGGGTGCTGATGACCAGGGTGTCGGCGGCGGAGTACACCGCGTCGCCATCGATCACCACGAAGCGGTACTGGCTGCCCAGTTGATCGAGCAACGGGCTCAGGCGCTCGGCGGTCAGGTGTTCCATAGTGCGGATCGGCCGACCGTTGGGTAGCACGTGAAACGGCAGGCTGGAGACCTGCACCAGGCAGTCCTGCAAAAGGGGTGGGTTGTCCGGGTTGAACAGCAAGTCGCGCAGGCCGCGCTCCTTGGTCAGATTCAACTGCTGTGTGAGGTTGCTCGCCGACTGGCTGGCATCGACGAACAACACCTGACCGCTGCTCATTTGTGCCAGCTGACTGGCCAGCGTCAGAGCGCTGGTGGTAGTGCCGGCGCCGGGATTGGCGGCGGTCAGGAACAGGATCCGCAGATCGAGATCCAGCACGGTCGAGGTCAGGTTCGATTCGCTGGGGCTGGCGATGCTCAGGCTTTTATTGGTTGAACCGTCCATTAGCTTGCTCCGTGGCCGCTGAATACTTTGAAGGGGGTTTTCAACAGAATCTTCAGATCAAGCAAAAGGCTCTGCTCGGCGATGTAGCTGAGATCCAACTCAACGCGCTGGTCGAAGTCGATATTGCTGCGCCCGGAGATCTGCCACAGGCCGGTCATGCCGGGGTAGATCGCCAGGCGGGCGAGATGGTTGTCCTTGTAGCGGTAAGCGTTGAACGAGGTCGGACGTGGGCCGACCAGGCGCATGTCGCCGGTCACGACATTGATCAGGTTGGGCAATTCGTCGAGGCTGGTGCGCCGCAGGAAACCGCCGATGCCGGTGATGCGCGGATCCTTGTCGATCTTGAAGTCGATGGCGTCGGCGCCGTGCTTGTTCAGGTGGCGCAGCGACTCCTTCAGATCTTCGGCGTTGGCGACCATCGTGCGGAATTTGTACATGCCGAATTTGCGGCCGCGGTAGCCGGTGCGCTTTTGCACAAACAGCACCGGGCCGGGGCTGCTGAATTTGATGGCCAGCGCTAGACCGATCAACAGCGGCGAAAACACCAGTAAAATCGCCAATGCGCCGAGGCAGGCGACCACCCGATTGGTGCGCGACAACTGCCATGGCCGGCCACCGTCGCGGCCAGTGAACCAGCCGCGACCCTGGCGATGGATCGCTGCGTCGAGGCGCATTCGGTGCTCGGGGTCAACGCGCTTGTCTCGGCGCATTTGTTGGATCGGCACACCTTGTTCATGTCCAGTCATCAGGAAGTCCTCCGCTGAATTTCAGCCGCGAGCGGCGCGTGGGCGACAGGCAGTGGGTAGTAGTCGCGAAACCAGGCGATGAAACGCCCGAGTCCTTCATCCAGCTCGATGCGTGGCTGGAATCCGGTGGCCTGGGCCAGATCGCTGGCATCGGCGCAGGTGTTGAGCACGTCGCCCGGTTGCAGCGGCAACAGCTCGACAATGGCTTGGCGGCCGAGGTGTTTCTCGATCAGCGCCAGGTAAGTCTTCAGTTCCACCGGTTGCTGCCCGCCGATGTTGAACAGTCGCCACGGCGCCATGCTGCTGGCCGGGTCCGGCTGCTCGCGATCCCAATGCGCATTGACCTGCGGCGCCTGGTCGATCAGGCGCGCGATGCTTTCGATGATGTCGTCGATGTAGGTGAAGTCGCGCTGATGCTCGCCGTAATTGAACAGCTTCAGCGGCGTGCCTTCGTTGATCGCGCGGGCGAACTGGATCGGCGACATGTCTGGCCGGCCCCATGGCCCGTACACGGTGAAAAAGCGCAGGCCGGTGCAGGGAATGCCGAACAGATGGCTGTAACTGTGGGCGATCAGTTCATTGGCTTTTTTAGTCGCGGCGTACAGCGACAGCGGATGATTGGCGCCGTCCTTGACCGAATACGGCGTGTGCTGGTTGGCGCCGTAGACCGAACTCGACGAGGCGTAGATCAGGTGCTCGACCGGATGATGCCGGCAGCTCTCGAGAATGTTGAGAAAGCCGCTGAGGTTGCTGTCGACATAGGCCCGCGGATTCTCCAGCGAATAACGCACCCCGGCCTGCGCGGCGAGGTGGATCACCACTTGCGGCTGTTCGCGGACGAATAACGCTTCGATGGCCGAAGCGTCGGCCAGGTCAACCGTGGCGAGCTGAAAATCACCGACCTGGGCACGTACCCATTGCACCCGATCGTGCTTGAGCTGCGGATCGTAGTAGTCGTTGAAATTGTCCAGGCCGACCACCGCGTGACCGTCGCGCAGCAGTCGCAACACGCAATGGGCACCTATGAAACCGGCCGCACCGGTAACCAGAATCTTCATGGCCGCGGGCCTTCTGGTGCAACGTGGCGCAGGCCGATGCCGCTGTAGTGCAGACCGGCGGCGGCGACGTGTTCCGGGTTGTACAGGTTGCGCCCGTCGACGATCACCCGCGAGCGCAGTTTGCTGGCGAGCAGTTCAAAATCGACCACACGGAAATTCTTCCACTCGGTGCAGATCACCAGCGCGTCGGCGTCTTCCAGCGTGTCATCGCGAGTGGCGCACAGGTGCAGGTCGTTGCGGTAACCGTAAATGCGCCGGCATTCGGACATCGCTTCCGGATCATAGGCCTGCACGCTGGCACCCTCGCCCAGAGTGCGTCCATCAAATAGCGGCTGGGCGCTTCGCGCATGTCATCGGTGTTCGGCTTGAACGCCAGGCCCCAGATCGCGATGGATTTGCCGGCCAGGCCTTGCGGAAACTGGGCTTTGAGTTTGCTGAACAGGATGTGCCGCTGGCTGTCGTTGACGTCGGTGACGCTGCGCAGCAGTTTCAGCGGCATGCCGTTGTGTTCGGCGGTGTGCAGCAGGGCGCGCAAATCCTTGGGGAAACACGAACCGCCGAAGCCGCAGCCGGGGTAAATGAAGTGGTAGCCGATGCGCGGATCCGAGCCGATGCCTTTGCGCACCGCTTCAATGTCAGCGCCAAGCAATTCAGTCAGGTTGGCCAGTTCGTTCATGAAGCTGATGCGCGTGGCGAGCATCGCGTTGGCCGCGTACTTGGTCAACTCGGCGCTGCGGTTGTCCATGAACATCAGCTTTTCGCGGTTGCGACAGAACGGCGCGTACAGCTCGCTCATCTGCTCGCGGGCTTCTTCGTCGTGGGTGCCGACGATGATCCGGTCCGGGCGCATGCAGTCGGCGAGGGCGCTGCCTTCCTTGAGGAATTCCGGGTTGGACACCACGCGCACGGTCAGGCCGGTTTTTTCGCGACGCTGCAGTTCGGTGTTCGCGGTGGCCAGCACCTGATCCGCCGTGCCCACCGGCACCGTGGATTTGATGATCAGCGTGCGGTCGGCTTCCATGTGCGAGGCGATCTGCCGGGCAACATTCAGCACGTGGCTGAGGTCCGCGGATCCATCTTCGTCCGCCGGAGTGCCGACGGCGATGAAGATCAACTCGGCATGCGCAACGGCGTCACTGGCCTGGGTGCTGAACAACAGGCGGCCGGCCTTGATGTTTTCTTCCAGCGTGCCGGACAACCCCGGTTCGCTGATCGGCGGCACGGCTTGTTGCAGTTGGTTAATCTTGTTGGGATCAATATCTACGCATAAAACCCGATGACCAACATCTGCAAGTGCAGCGGCTTGTATGAGTCCAACATAACCCGTGCCAAATACGCTCACGTCCATCTGCGCACCCTCGATAGAGTGAAAAGAAGTAGTTCGGAAGAAGACTGTAGAAGGGGTATAGCGCAGGGTTTGAAAACCGTGTCAGCAAAATGACATGTTGCATCGGTATAACACTTAAGCGTTTTTTGGCGATTGGCCATCAAGTCATTGTCGCGATTGAATTTGTTCAAAAAATGCAGATTTGTTCAGAATTAAAATAAGCGATGAACGGTCGAAAGCCCTGAATTTAAAGGTCTTCAGCGCTTGGGGTGTGTCAGATTTGAGTCACCGTTTTTTTGACGCTTAATACTCAAACCAGTCAGTTCTTGCGCTTTTTCGGGTGGGTGCTAGTGTCAGCTTCGGACCGACAATCATTTGACCATCGCCTTTCAAGCACCCCGGAATCGCCATGTTTCGATACATCAAAGACTTGCTGTTAATTGTGTATGTGCTGCTTTATTCCGACTATTACCTGGAGCGGTTAAATGCTATCGGCATGCATTTTCCTGTACTTCTTTTTGGCGCGATGTTTTTGGCGCTTACTTTGGCGTTATATCTGACTGCCTATATACGACAAGCGCTCATACGACATCTGTTCGCATTGGCGATGTTTGTCTCGGCAATTTTCTTTGATGTCTACACCCGGGTCACCGCGGATTACCTGAACTACAGCGATTTCGTCTCGCTGGTGTACTCGGGCGGCTTCATTCAGGAGGCGGCCTACCAATATCGCGACGCGATTCTTCGCAGTGTGCTCATTGGCTTGCTGCTGTTGTTCGGCATCGGTCTCAAGCCGCGGCACGCGCTGATTGTGCCCAACGCGCTGCGCGTGGCGGCACCGGTGTGTGGCGTGCTATTGCTCAGCGCCGTGTTGTTTTTGCGGGCGGGTGAGGGCGCGCGGGGCTTGCCGATCATGTACACGCCGCTGGCCTACCTGAACCTGTTTGCCTATGAAGCGCTGCACAACACCGTCGGCCCGCGCGAACCCGTGAAGCTGGCGCGAACCGCGCAAGCCGTCGGCCACGACATTGTGCTGATCATCGACGAAAGCATCTCCGGCAATTATCTGGATATCAACGCGCCGTTCGGCGTGCACAGCAACCTCCAGCAAGCGCCGGCCGGCGTAGACATTTTCAATTACGGCTATGCCGCGTCCATTGCCAATTGCAGCGCCGATACCAACGTGACCCTGCGCTTCGGTGGCACTCGCGCTGATTACATGCGCATCAACAGCACACTGCCGTCGATCTGGCAGTACGCGAAAAACGCAGGGCTGCGGACGGTGTACATCGACGCGCAACGCACCGCCGGTAACTTGCAGAATCTGATGACCGACAGCGAGAAAAAGGATATCGACGAATTCGTCCAGTTCGATCAGACCAGCGTGCGGGATCGCGACATGGCGGCTGCGGCGAAGCTGATCGACCTGCTCAACGACGGCAAGCCTGAGCTGGTGGTGATCAACAAGGTCGGCGCGCACTTTCCGGTGCACGACAAATACCCGGATGCTTTCATGGCTTATCGTCCGACCCTGCCGCGCGGGCAGTTCACCGAAGTGGCCGATACCGGCGAACGCAACGGCTTCAATGGTCAGCCCGACGATTGGGTGTTGTATCGCAATGCCTACAAAAACACGTTGCTGTGGAACGTCGGCGAGTTTTTTTCGCGAGTGTTCGCTCAGGCTGATCTGAGCAATGCGCTGCTGATTTATACCTCTGATCATGGCCAGGACCTGCATGAGCGCGGTAATCCCGGGCTGAACACCCACTGCGGCGGCGATCCGGTTGAAGAGGAAGGGCTGGTGCCGCTGGTGGTGATTCAAGGCAGCCGGTTGCAGACCCCGGACTGGACGGCGCAACTGGCGGCCAACAAGGATCGCTCCAGCCACTACAACATTTTCCCGACGCTGTTGCAGTTGATGGGTTACGACCTGGCGGGAATCGAGGCGGTTTACGGCAAGCCGTTGAGTGTGGCGACGGCCGATGAGTTCACCTTCAACTATCGCTTTAATGCGCGGTTGGGGGCCAAGCCTGAGTGGAAACACATTGATCTGGGCAGCATCGTGACGCCGGTGCAGGCGCCGGCGAGTGTGGCTTCGGGGCCGTAAGAGTTTCTGCTGGCACAACGGGCCCATCGCTTGCAGGGCAAGCTCCCACCGTGTGCGGCGAGAGCGGCGAACATCGCATCCCCCAGCGAGCTGAAACATTTTCAATACACCACTGCCCCCTGTGGGAGCTTGCCCTGCAAGCGATGGGGCCATGAGATTCACCGCAGGTTCTGATCTGCCATCGACATCCGCTATCCTTGCCTCATTCTGACCGCTCAGGTGACGGCATGCTCCACGTTGAAAATGTCTTCAAAAGCTATCTCACCCCACAAGGCGCGCTGCCGGTACTGCAAGGTGTCGACCTGACATTGGAGGCCGGTGGCAGTCTGGCGCTGATGGGCGAATCGGGCAGTGGCAAAAGCACCTTGCTGCACCTGGTTGCCGGCCTCGACAAGGTCGATCGCGGCAGCATTCGCAGCGGCGAGCACCGGCTGGAGTCGATGAATGAAGCGCAACTGGCAAACTGGCGGCGCACAGAAATCGGCCTGGTGTTTCAACAATTCAACTTGATTGGCAGTCTGCGCGTCGAAGACAACCTGGCCTTCCAGGCGCGGCTGGCCGGGCGCCACGAGCCGCGTTGGCAGGCGCATCTGGTGCAGCGTCTGGGCTTGGGCGACTTGCTCACGCGTTATCCGGAACAGCTTTCTGGCGGGCAACAACAACGGGTCGCGCTGGGCCGGGCGCTGGCGTCACAGCCGAAATTGCTGCTGGCCGACGAGCCCACCGGCAGTCTCGACGAGGCGACCAGCGACGAAGTGTTGCGGCTGTTACTTGAATTGCTCGAGGACACCCCGACCACGCTGTTGATGGTCACTCACAGTCAGCGGGTCGCCGCGCGTCTGGCGCAGCGGGTGGTGCTGTCGAACGGACGGCTGACGTGAACGTTTTTCGCCAGACCCTGCGTGCGCTGCTCAGTCATTGGCGACGCCATCCCGTGCAGTTTTTCAGTGTGCTGACCGGGTTGTGGCTGGCGACCAGCCTGCTCACCGGCGTCGAAGCGCTGAACAGTCAGGCTCGCGACAGCTATGCCCGCGCCAGCCAGATGATCGGCGGCGAACCGCAAGCCAGTCTCGCCACGCCAAACGGTGCAACTTTCAGCCAGCAGTGGTTTGTCGATCTGCGCCGACAGGGCTGGCCAGTGTCGCCGCTGTTACAGGGCCGCTTGAACCTCAAAGGCCACGAAAACCAGCGACTGCAGTTGATGGGCATCGAACCGGTGTCGCTCCCGGCGGATTCCGCAGTGGCCGGGCAGGCGATGCCGATCGAGCGTGTCGTCGAATTTTTCATGCCGCCGGGCCGTACGTGGATTTCTCCGGAAACCTTGCAAGCCCTCGACCTGCACGAAGGCGACACCCCGCAAACCGAAAACGGGCGGCTATTGCCGCCGCTGCTCGCACAAAACGACATGGCTCCGGGTGTTTTGCTGGTGGACATCGGCGTAGCGCAGACCTTGCTCGAACAACCCGGGCAGCTGTCGCGGCTGTTGCTGCCGAAGGATTTCCACGCGGACTTGCCGACTGCGTTCAAAGGCCAGTTGCAGCTGAAAAGCAGCGGCGAGGAAAAAAATCTCGCAAGACTGACCGAGAGCTTCCACCTCAATCTCGATGCCTTGGGATTTTTGTCGTTTGTCGTGGGGTTGTTCATCGTCCACGCGGCAATCGGTCTCGCTCTGGAACAGCGCCGTGGCTTGTTGCGTACTTTGCGCGCGTGCGGGGTCAGTGCGCGCATGCTCATCCTCTGTCTGATGGTCGAGTTGGGCGTTCTGGCGCTGCTCGGCGGATTGTTTGGCGTGCTCAGCGGTTACTGGCTGGCGAGTGTTCTGTTGCCGGATGTCGCCGCCAGCCTGCGCGGTTTGTATGGCGCGGAAGTGGCGGGGCAGTTGCGCCTGAGTCCTTGGTGGTGGTTCAGCGGCATCGGTTTGAGCCTGCTCGGCGCCTTGCTCGCCGGCGCCAGCAGTTTGCTGCGGGCGGCCAGACTGCCGTTATTGGCGGTCGCCGATCCGCAAGCCTGGCACGAGCAATATGCTCGTTGGTTGCGGCGTCAGGGTTGGCTGGCTGCGTTGTTGGCAGTGACGGCGTTGGCGGCGTTGATTTGGGGCGATAGCCTGGCCAGCGGTTTTGTACTGATGGCAGGCCTGCTACTCGGTGCCGCGCTGGCTCTGCCGGTGTTGCTCAGCGCGCTGTTGAGCCCGTTGCTCGGGCGCAACCGTTCGGTGCTCGGCCAGTGGTTTCTCGCCGATTGCCGTCAGCAATTGCCCGCGCTGAGTCTGGCGCTGATGGCGTTGTTGCTGGCGCTCGCCGCCAATATCGGCGCGGGCAGCATGACTGCCGGTTTTCGCCAGACCTTCAATGACTGGCTCGAGCAGCGTCTGAGCGCCGAGCTTTACCTCAACCCGAGCAACCCGGCTCAGGCGCGCGAAATGGATCGCTGGCTCAGGCAACAGCCGAACGTGGCGGCCGTGCTGCCCAACTGGCAAGTGTCGGTGACGCTGCAAGGCTGGCCGGCAGAAGTGTTCGGCGTGATTGATCATCCTTATTATCGTCAGCACTGGCCGCTGCTGGATGCCAGCGCGGGCGATCCGTGGGGACATCTGGCTGCGGATGACACGGTAATGCTCAGCGAACAACTCGCCCGGCGCCTCAACGTTCGCCCCGGCGAGCACCTGACAATCCCCACGCCAAACGGTGCCTGGTCACCGCGCATCGTTGGCATCTATGCCGACTATGGCAATCCAAAAGGGCACTTGCTGGTCAACGCCAAGCACCTGCTGCGCGGCTGGCCGCAACTCACGCCGAACCGTTTCAACTTGCGCATCGAGCCGCAAAATATTCCGCCATTGCTGGATGCATTGCAGGCGCGCTTTGCGCTGGATGACAGCCGTATCGTCGATCAGGCGCGGCTCAAAGGTTGGTCGGTTCAGGTGTTCGAGCGCACTTTTGCCGCGACGGCGGCGCTCAACAGTCTGACCTTGGCGGTTGCCGGCGTGGCGCTGTTTATCAGCCTGCTGACGCAAAGCCAGAGCCGTCTCGGCCAGCTCGCACCGTTGTGGGCGCTCGGCGTGACGCGCAAGCAATTGATGTTGCTCAACCTCGGCCAGACCTGGCTGCTGGCGGTGCTGACGCTGGTCTTGGCGTTGCCTTTGGGTATCGCACTGGCGTGGTGTCTGGATGCGGTGATCAACGTGCAGGCGTTTGGCTGGCGTCTGCCATTGCGGGTATTTCCGTGGCAACTGCTGCAATTGATGGGGCTGGCTTTGCTGGCGACGCTGTTGGCTTCGGCGTGGCCGTTGTATTCGCTATACCGCACGCAACCGGCGGATTTGCTCAGGACGTTCGCCCATGAAAATTAACGCGGTAATGCTGGCGCTCGTGTTGCTGCTGCTCGGTGGCTGCGATCAAACCCAGCCTGAGCAAAAGGGCTTCGCCGGCATGGGTGATCAGGCGATGGCATACACACCGGTGGTGCCGGGGCGGCCATTCAGTTTTCCGGCGGATCACGGCGCGCACGAAGGTTTTCGCATCGAATGGTGGTACGTCACCGCCAACCTCAAGGATCAGCAGGGCAACGAGTTCGGCGCGCAGTGGACCTTGTTTCGCAGTGCGCTGAAGCCACTGGCAGAGCAGGGCGGATGGGCTAGCCAGACAATCTGGCTCGGGCATGCCGCGGTGACTTCGCGCTCGGCTCATCACGCTGCTGAACGTTACGCCCGGGGCGGCGTGGGACAGGCCGGCGTGCGGCTGGCGCCGTTTGAGGCGTGGATTGACGATTGGCGGTTTGCCAGTCAGGCGCCGGATCCGCTGGCCGACATGCAACTGACGGCTCGCGACAAACATTTCAGCTATCAATTGCGCCTGACTTCCAGTCGTCCGCTGGTGCTTCAGGGTGACAAGGGATTCAGTCAGAAATCCGAAGAAGGCCAGGCCTCGTATTACTACAGTCAGCCGTTTTTTCAGGCGAGTGGCACCGTGCAGATCGACGGCGAAACCTACACCGTCAGCGGCCCGGCATGGCTTGATCGCGAATGGAGCAGCCAGCCGCTGACCGCCAACCAGACAGGCTGGGACTGGTTTTCCCTGCACCTGGACAGCGGCGAACACGTAATGCTTTATCGCATGCGCCAGAAGGACGGCGCGCCGTACCTCACCGGCACATGGATCGCTGCCGACGGCCAGACCCAGACATTGAACAGCTCGCAGATCCAACTCGCCGCGCAAGACACCGCCAGCGTTGCCGGGCGGTCGATGCCGGTGAAATGGTCAATCAGCATCCCCGACAAACACCTCGACATCAGCCTCGACGCGCTCAATCGCAATGCGTGGATGAATTTGCGTATTCCCTATTGGGAAGGCCCGGTGCGCATCACCGGCAGCCATTCCGGCCAAGGCTATCTGGAAATGACTGGCTACTGAGCGCCTATGCAGGAGCTGCCGAAGGCTGCGATCTTTTGACTCAATGGACGAATCAAAAGATCCCAGCCTGCGGCAGCTCACACAGGATTGCTTTGAACTTGGCTTGCCGCGTCGTTCTCTAACGGGAAACCCGCCGAGGAAGTGCCATGAGCGACGACCTGCAACCCCCAGACCTCGAGACCTGGCAACGCCTGTTTGACGATCAAGCGTACTGGCAAGACTCTCCCGACGCGCACTATCTCGATCTGCAGCGCATCGCCGACGACTTGCTCGGCCAAGGCGCGATCGACCTTGAGCAGTGGCAGTTACTGCGCGCTAAAGCCGACGACCTGCATAAGCATTCACCCGAGGTCAACGTCGCCCGCGAACTGGACGACCCCGAAGCCTGAGGACTATCACCATGAACAGACCCATCAGCCAAAACGACAATCCCGACGAGCCACGCCCGGCTGGCGAAACCGAACGTGACAATGATGCGCTGCGCCCGACCGATCCCAAGCAGCGGCAAAACAGCGGCAAGGGTACGCCCAGCGGCGAATCCACTGCCCAGGAGACCGCGAAGCAACAACCCTGCGCGCCCCAGACCCCTGCCTCGCAAGACCCCGCAGCACAAACCCACGTCAAGCCTTGAACAGCGTCTATGCTCACTGGCACGCCCGGCGCTGAAGTCGATTCGGCGCGGGTGCTGCCATTTCATCACTGGGAAAGGATTGCTCATGAAGCTCGACGCACTGGCCAAGGCCATCACCCTCGCAACTGTTTTGTCCTCCATCAGCTTCGGCGCGTTGGCCGCCGACATTCCGCTGTCCGCCGCAATCGAAGCGGACAAAGTCACTACCAAAGTGGTCTCAGTCGATGCCGCCAATCACCAAGTGGTGCTTGAAGGCGCGGAGGGTCGTCAGGTCCACGTTCAGCTGACCGATAAGGCGAAAAATCTTTCCAACCTCAAGCCTGGCGATCAGGTCGACATTGAGGTGCAGCGTTCCATCGCTGCTTATCTCGACACCGATGTGGATAAAGGTCTGCCTGGCTCCACCGAGCGTACCGGCGAGCTGCGTAATGCGCCGGGCAGTGATAACCCCGGCGGCGAAGCATTCCGACAGGTTCAGGTGCAACTGAAAATCACCAAAATTGATTTAAAGAAAAATCAGGTGACGCTGCAGAACCCGGCAGGCGTGTCGAAAACCCTTGACGTCAAGAGGCCTGAGATTCAAGCCAAACTCAAAGATTTGAAAGAAGGGCAGAGCGTTATCGTCACTTACACCGATATCTTAAAAGTGACCAGTCAACACGAAAGTTGAGTATTGACTCTACAATATGATTGTTCTTGTACAAGTTTGGGTATGAGAACAGTCATTTAAAAGTTGAACGTCAAAAGTTTCTCGGTAAATATCGGCGATGCTGGGCTTTAACTTTCTGGTACATAAATTTCATCATTGCTACTGACGACATATTCACCAACTTCATTTAAAATCCACGGCGTTCGCCCAGTGTCAGGGCTCTTTACCGGTGCATGGATTGCCAGGCCATTACACTGGGCGAACACCTCTTCCGGTCATGTATACAAAAAATGAAAACAAAAAGGGCGACTTTTCAAGTCGCCCTTTTTTGTGGGGGAATGTCCTATCGGATCGCGGGTTAGCTTGCAGCCTGGAAGCGCTTGAGCGTGGCCTGATACATCTTGGTGCGTCGGTGATCCTTGCCGTAGGTGCCGGCTGCAGCCACTGTGCCGGATTGGATGTGATCCAGGTAATGGAAAATCTTGCGTGGCGACAGGAACTTGATGCCGTAGCCCAACGCGGTCATGCGGTCCTGCAGCGTGTAACCAGGAACCCGATCATCCATGCAAAAGTGCAGGCCTTGAGATTTCATCAAGCGCGCATTCCACAATGTACAGAAACTTTTCAGATGAGTTTCCCGATACGGCTTTGGCTCTTTCGATTTCATTCCCAATCGGGTTTTGGCACGACGAATATAGTGTTTGCAAAAACGCGAAGTTAAACGCCAAGTATCGCGAACCGCCCCGCGATTGATTTGCTCGACACAACCAACCGCTGCCATATCAGGCGTTTTCGTGCCCTCACGCATCATCATTGCGAACACTTCCTTGTCGTAAACAAAAGTGTCGGTGTGCAGCAAAAAAAGATAATCCGTCGTAACTTTGCCCAGCGCCAGATCCAGCGCTTTGCCGTGAGCGATATGCCCGGCCTCCTTGCCCGGCGAAGGACGCTCGATCAAATTGATCCAGTCCAGCGAACGCAAATAATCGAGACTGGCGTCCGCCGAATCGTTGTCCACCACCCATACCGGAATCTGGTTCTGCGTGACGTGCTCGCGCAAAAGCTCCAGGCACATGCGGGTGAGGTCCGGGGTTTTGTAATTGACCAGGACAAGACTGAAATTGGCCGGTTGTGGGGTGGGCAGATCAAAGGCTTTCATGACAGAAGGGCTCATCCGGTTCGGTACATGGATGAGGAGGGTAGCGAGGGAACCTTAGGTGAAGCTTAATTTTGAGGGTGGGTGGGTTGAGAGGGGGGATTGAGGGTACGGCTACGCCTGCACGAATGAGGTTTGCGCATACAGGATGGGGAGTAGCTTTTTTTTTCCAAAAACAGAGGTCCACTGTTTTCTGTTGGAAATTGAAGATGTTCACCTTCATCGGCGCTTTCGGCGATCAAGCATTCGCCTTGCACAGGAATTCAGTGGTGTGGCCGCCGACTGTTTTCTCGCTGCGGCGACCGAAAACGTCGTATTTGTAGGATGCGATGCTGCCGCCCGGCAGGCTGACGCCGCAAAGGTTGACAGTTGTAACGGTATTCGACGACGAGCTTTTGGCCGTTTCCGCGCCGTTAACAATTAGGGTTGCCAATACGTGCCGTATTCGTAACGACGATCACTGCTGCATGGATTAGGTGGCTAAAAAGGTGCAAGTTGTCGCGTATTGATAGCGATTGATACGCCAAGCTCGTCGCGTTCGGCCGTGACCCGGCTATAGGATTGTAAGTAAGGTCGCGGGTTGGCGCCGTCAGTCAAGCTGATCTGGGGGTAAGGCCACCGTCGGCGTTCAATTCGTAATGACTGGTGTCCCCGGATGTGAATTGGCGAGGTGATCTCCTGCACTCACATCAGTCATCTCGACGCCGGAATGATAGGCTTATCAAAATCACTGAGGAGAATTCAAATACGCGGAGGGGCCGCAAAGCACAGCATGTTTCGTCTCGAACTCTTTTTACCGACTCTTCATTCGTTGCGCGAATTCTGTATTGCTCGGATTCACTTGATATTTTCATGTCAGATTTTTTGCAGGAATATTTTTTATTAAAAGATCTACAACGTTGCTGCAGTTGAAGCCTATCCTAAAAGTATTGAATGCAGATTTCTTACGCTTCATGGGGCTTCTGGATATTCTTTAATGTCAAGTTCGGTAATTATTGCCGGTCTCTTGTTGTTTATATTTAGGGAGGGCAGTATTGCCTCTCCAATAGGGGGTAGGGTAGTTAATGCTCTATTGAAGAGTCAGCTTCCGTCTTGATTATTCTAGAAATTTTTGTTGTCCTTTAAATGATATTGGTTTTTTCCGCCAGATACTTTGCCTGTTCTTGGATTTTCAATCGGTCACAGGTTGAAGTGATCCGTCTGGTCATCTTTGTTTTCAAGCTCGGTGAATTCAGTGCGGGTATTCAGATTCACTAATATGAGCACCCCTTTCTATAAGGGTTTTCTTCATTGCTAGTCCTCTGGAGTCGCTGCCTTCGCTCCGATTTCATCCTCGCTCATAGATCGATTGGATAAAACGAAATGTCCTCCGAAATTATGTCTACAAATAGGGGGAGGGGCCGGTGTTGTTTTTCAATAGATACTAGCGATACAGAATCGCCTATTTTTAATACACCACAGCCGTCATCTTCGATGGCGATTAACTCCGCGGTAATGAGTGTTTTACCGTTTTCGTGATGTATGGAAGGTGCTCTTTTTTTGGATATTACTATGTTGTCTCTCCAAAAAAGATTATCGTCGATGTTAAACTCGACATCATATGCTTGACCTTTTTTGGGTTGCGGACCTATAAAGATCGAGACTCCATTACCGTAGGCGGTTGAGTATGCTATCTGCGTTTTGTTAGGGCTTTTTTTTATAATCTCGGTGACTGTAATATTCATTTATTTCGTACCTGGCGGGACTCGTATAACAGTGTTGTCGACATTCATTAGGTTGTTAATTAAGTCTAGAGTCCATGTTTCTTCATGGTAATGGTGCTTGTTGGGTTTGCTGTTCATTTCATGTGCACCATATCGAATACTCCTCTTGCCGTCGGACGAAACGATTCTGTCGTTGTCTGGTAATCCAGTCCTCGGGTGAATATTTGTATAAGGTCCTTCACCTAAGAAACTTTCCCATCTTTCTACCGCATTCTGCGGCTTTACAGGCTTGCTACCATAAACTTCGTTGTGATAGCCCTGACCCACGGGCAGCGGCTCGGGAGGCGCCAAAGGTCCTGCCTGTTTTACGACGTTGTCCGTACTCGACCCAGGACTCGCTCCCTGCGGTTGCGTATTATCATCCAGACAGTTGCCGCTCAATCCTAGAGGATCCACCCACCCCGTAGGATTAGGCACGTACTGGTAGCTATTCAACCCGCCCGCAAGCTTGATCGGATCCGGCGTCAAAAACCTTCCAGTCCCCGGATTGTAGTAGCGGTGCCGGTTGTAATGTAACCCTGTCTCCGCATCGAAATACTGACCCTGAAACCGCAGCGGGTTATCGATCTCGCTGACGTCGAGTGCCGCAAGGTTACCGTAGGCACGGTATTTAGCCGACCACATGATCTCGCCGCTGTAGTCGGTCAGTTCCTGCGGCGTGCCGAGGTGGTCGAGTTGGTAGTAGAACGGGGCCGCTTTTAGTGGGCCTTCGCCGTCGAGCATTGCCAACGGGCGGAAGCTGCCCGGTTCGTAGACGTAGCTGCGGTAGCGATTTTCGGCGCTTTCGGCGATCAATCGTTCGCCTTGCCATAGAAATTCAGTGGTGTGACCGTCGACGGTTTTCTCGATGCGGCGACCGAAAGCGTCGTATTTGTAAGACGCGGTGCTGCCGCCCGGCAGGCTGACGCCAATCAAGCGGTGTTGGCAATCGTAGCGATATTCGGTGACGAGCTTTTGGCCGGTGCCGCGATGTTCGCGGATCAGGTTGCCGTAGGCGTCGTAGTCGTAATGGCGGTCGCCTTGCATCAGCAGGCGATTGCCTTTGACGTTGGCGAGGTTGGCTGCGGGCAGGTCATTTTGTCCGAGGAGGTTGCCCGCCGGGTCGTGTGCGAAGCTCTCTGGCATGGCGCCGCGCACGCTGATCAGTCGGTCGAGCGGGTCGTAGTGATAGCTGCGATTGCCTTTGCGGCTGTCGTCGATGCCAGCGAGGTTGCCGTTGGCGTCGTAGTTATATCGCCGTTGAAACAGGTGTTTATCCCGCTGACTGACGCTGTGCGCTTGCAGTCGGCCCTGTTCATCGTATTGGTATTGGCTGAGCAACAAACCTTGCTGGCGCTGTTGTTCACGACCGGCGTTGAACTGGTGGCTGGTCAGGCGCGAACCGTTCAGGTCGATACTGCTCAGCCGCCCGCCGGACAGATGACGATAGTCGAGTGTGCTGCCATCAGGAAGGCGGTAATGGCTAAGTTGGCCGACGCTGTCGTATTCGTAGCGGGTTGTGCCCCAGCCCTGATGCTCGGTGACCAGTCGATCTTGCACATCGTATTCATAGGCGAGCGGCCAATGGCCGTCGTCGACATTGACCAGGCGACCAAGCGCGTCATAGCTGTAATGAATTTCTTCGCCATCGGGCAGCTTCTTGACCAGCAAACGACCTGCGGCATCGCGCTGGTATTCGGTAGTCAGTTCGCTACCGTCATGGCCGAATTCGGTCTTCTTCAGCAGTTGGCCGTTGAGGTCGTACTCGTAAGCCGTGCGGCGGCCGTCGAAGCCGGTTTCCTGTTGAATCAGGCCGTTCGGGTAGTAATCGAGGTGATAGCGTTCGCCGCGCTCGTTCTCTATCTCTGTGAGGTTGAGTTGTGAGTTGTCGTAGCGGTAGCGCAGTTGGCTGCCGTCGGGATTGATGCGGCGGCTGACGAGGTGCAGGTTGTCGGCGTATTCGTAGCGGGTGATGCGGCCTAGCTCGTCGCGTTCGGCAGTGACGCGGCCATACGGATTGTAGGTAAATGCGCGGGTGGCGCCGCCGGGCAGAGTGACCTGAGTGAGGCGGTCGACGGCATCCCATTGGTATTGGGTGATCGCACCGAATTCGTCCTGGCGAGTGGTCTGCCGACCGAGTGCATCGTAGCGGTACTTGCGTTGACCGCCATCTGGCAAGCGTTCTTCCAACAACTGGCCGAGGTTGTTCCAGCCCAATTGATGACGACTACCGTCGGGATGACGGATCTCCAGCAAGCGTCCCTGACGGTCATAGCTGTAGAAGGTCTCGTTGCCGTCAGGATCGGTTTGTTGGGTAATATCGCCTTGGCGGTTGCGTTCGTATTTCCAGCGCGCCTTACCGCGCTGGACATCAATAAGTTGACCGTTGAAGTAGTTGTAACGCGTCGGAACACCTTCCGGTGGAATCACCGCAATCAAGCGTCCGGCATCGCTGTACTGATACTCGGTGATCGCCCCCATGGGATCTTTAACGGCAATCAGTCGACCCTGATCGTCATAAGCGTTCTGCGTTTCGCCACCGTCTGGCGCGGTCTCACTGACCAAGCGGGCATTGTCGTCATGCACATAGACCAGTTCACTGCCGTCAGCGTTATGGACAATGACCGAGCCTTTATCGTCCCACTCGTAACGCGCTTCCATCTGCGCGTAATTGGCCCAATGACGCACGCATCGGGACAGCTTGCCTTCACGCTCCCACTCCCAAAAGAAGCTGGCCCCTCCGGCCATTTGTCGCTCGAGGATGACGTGCTGATCGTTGTAGCGGTAATGCTCGGTTTCGCCGATCGCATTCGTAGAAGAAACCAGTTGATCAAGTGCGTTGTATCGGTAGGTGACGAGGGTATGAATCGTCAGCCATGGCTCTTGGCGTTCGCCGCGTTCATTGTATTCGGAGCGTTGTTGCTGTTGATCCACAGCGACAATGTGCCGGTTGTCGTAACGCAACAACAGCGCGCGCCCTGCGCCATTATCGATGCGCTGGATACGATCAACGAAGTCATAACTGATGTGCAGACGATTTTCGTAAGCATCGCTGATCGTTGTCAGGCGCCCGGCACGGAAATGGTAAAAGCGTGTTTTTGGC
Organism: Pseudomonas fluorescens; assembly: GCF_900636825.1. Classification (NCBI taxonomy): domain Bacteria; kingdom Pseudomonadati; phylum Pseudomonadota; class Gammaproteobacteria; order Pseudomonadales; family Pseudomonadaceae; genus Pseudomonas; species Pseudomonas fluorescens. The sequence continues at coordinate 2,245,404 of NZ_LR134318.1, forward strand.
CCGGCCTGGGTCAAAATGAGTTCGCCGGGTTCATTGCCTAGATAAATCGCTGCCTGCGCCAAGCTGTTAGTGATGGCCGGACGCTGTTCCGTGGGCATCGGGAAACGGGTTTGCCGGTTCTCGTTGTCCGTCCACAGCACGCCCTCATCGTCGATCTGCAAGCGATGAGACAGTGAATGACTCCAGCCATAGCCGAGGCGGCTATCAATTTCGACTGCGCTGCTTCGGTATAGGCGTGTCCACTCAAAAGGCAGCAGGCCACCCAGTTCCCCATCGGTGAGCGTCAGTAACTCTTCGCCGGTCACCATCGATACGGGTTCGCCGTCTGAGCATGTGTCGTCGACGCATTGTGCGGGTTTTTTCGCTGGGTTCTTCGGCTGTTCGGGGGCGTTGTCGATGGCCTCTACCTGCTCGATGCGTGAGGCTGGCTCATCTTTTTTACGTGTCTGAATCTGCGCATCGGATTCCACTTTGCCGTCAGTGACCGGTGGCTTGCTCTTCGGAGCTGTCGCGGTTTCGGCGGGTTTGGGAGCGGCAATCTGAACATCCGCTTTGCGCGCCGGATTGAATTTCGAATCACCATTGAGCAACAACGGTTTTGATGCTTCGGTGTGCGGCGTTGCCTTGGACTTGCTGACTTTCATCAACATGCCGGTGAAGTCTTCAATCAGCTTTATGACTTTGCCGCTGCTTTGTACCCCTTTGACGGCTTTTGTACCCACGCGTACGGCCAGGCCAAGACCACCAGTCAATACAACGCCGATCAGAATGTTCAGCAGGAACTCTGTCGACATTTGCGCCAGCACTTCGGTACAAGTCTGCGGCGGCAGCATCCTCACCCAGGCCACGATGGCCGCTACATATATCCACATCAGCGGCTCATCGCTAGCGATCAATAAAGCAGTGTGGATAGCGTCGGCAGAGGCGTCGTAGATCTTCTTGATCTGTTCTTCAGTGAAAAAACTTTTCAGCTTCTCGTAGTTTTCGCGAGGATGGGCGATGAGGTCGTAGAGACTTTTGATATCGCCCCACAAGCCCATGATTGCTTTCATGAAGCCTTCCCAAGCCGCTTCCAGTTCCTGCAACGCGCGACCACCAAGGGAGGCATCGGTGTGAGCCTGCCATAACGGCAGGAAGTTGGTGCTCCATTCGGTTTGTAGCCAGCCACCCAGCTCGCCGATTACACCCTGATAGGAGTTGAACAAACTGTCGATCTGGGCACGCGTCGGATTCGGAAAGAAGATAATTTTGTACTGCTGATTTGGGGTAAGGCCTGAGACTTCAAGAATCCCTGACGCGTCAATGGTTTTATTGATTGTTGGACCAACTTCGTTTTTGCCGACGAAGCGGCCGTTGACGACCGGCGTCAGTTGAACTGGCGTATTGCCGATCGGCACAAAACGCGCAGACTCGAAACTATGGACCAGCACCAGCTTGCCGTTCGCAGGACAGTTGGCATAAAGGGTATTTTCCTTCTTGCTGTCCTTGTCAGCCGTGCCAACTTCGTCACCGACTTTGAACTGCTGCTCCGCATCCAGAATGCCACCGTACCAGGCTTCGGCATGCTCGCGATAATCCTTCAGGCACTTCTTGAAGTCGTTGATGATGGCCTGAGCATCGGGTTGTTTTGCTGTAAGACCGCCAACGATCCCGCCCATTAACACGCTCATGCCACCACCTCTTTTTCCAGATAGGCCTTCAACAGCCCGGTAAAATTTTCTTCCGTGAGTGGCGTGCGTTTAACAAAGCGCGCCACTTTTTGTTTCAGGTTCGATTCGGGGAACGAGAAATACAGATCAGCGTGTTCTTCCTGCAGCCACTGCAACATGTTGCCGATGACGGTCGAGGGATTTTCTGCCATCAATCCCTGCAGCAAATCCTTCGGCACCTCCCACCACGGCCAATCCCGCACCTTCGGCACAACCCTTGTCCCGACCTCCAGCGTTTGCCCGTTAATCAGGTACCGCTCAAACACCGGCAGCACTTCCCCAGCCTTGTCTCCAAGCCCATGCAGAATCGGGTACATATGGCGGCCGTCCCAAAACCGGAAAAACACCTCAGTGCCATCCGGCATTTTCACCTGCGTCAGGCTGCGCAGATGTTCGAACACTTCGTTCGGCTCTGAACGTGATACCGCCAGCCAGCCCCAGTCGAGGGCGTCGGTTTCGGCGATCCATGGCAGGAACGCGGAGTTGCCCTTGATTTCGGTGACATACGGCATCACCGGTTGCCAGGTGGAGTAGGGCGTGCCGCCCCAGATCGGCAGGAGCTGGGCGGTGGGTACGGTGAGGTAAAGGTTTTTCAACGCGTCGGCATCACTTGCCGCGCTGATAATCAGGTACAGGCGCTCGCCGCTTTGCAGTGGCTGTTGCGCCAGCCAGTCCTTGGGTGTCAGTCGATCAGATGGCACAGGCACCTGCCTTGCATTTCTCGCATTCTTCGCAGAACGGCGCGTTGCGTTTGAGGGTATTGATCTGGGCCGGGGTGAGGACCTGACCGGCCTTGTCAGCATCGGCCTGTTTCAGCACGCCCGGCATCAACGGCGCAGCCCCAGTCCCACTGCCCGGACTACCACCGGAATTCATGTTGATCACCGGCCCGCTCAGGGTTACGCCGCCGGCGTCGATCTTGATAAAACTGCCGCCGCCGACCAGGGTCAGTTCCGCACCAGCCTCCATGACTACTTTCATGCCGCTGCTGAGGTGGATTTCCTGGCCAGCATCAATGAACTGGCCGGTGCCAATCTTGATGTGCTGGTTCACGCCCACGGTGAGGTGGTCGTTGGCGCGGGTTTCGACTTTGCGGTCGGCGTAGACGGTGTGGTGTTCTTCGGCTTTGAATTCGGTGTAGCTGTTTTGCTCGACGGTGTCGTGGCGTTCGTTGCCGACGCGGATTTTCTGGTCGTGTTCGATGTTTTCGTCCCAGTCGCGCTGGGCGTGCAGGTAGATCTGTTCCTGGCCTTTTTTGTCTTCGATGCGCAGTTCGTTGTAGCCGCCACCGCCCATGGAGCTCAGGGTTTTGAAGGTGCTGCGGGTCTTGTTCGCCGGCAAGGCGTAGGGGACGGTGTTTTCCTTGTGGTACAGGCAGCCGCTGATCAGCGGTTGATCGGGGTCGCCTTCAAGGAAGGTGACCAGCACTTCCATGCCGATGCGCGGGATGGCGATGCCGCCGTACTGGGCGCCGGCCCAGGCGCTGGAGACGCGCAGCCAGCAGCTGGTTTTATCGTCGGCCTGGCCTTCGCGGTCCCAGTGGAACTGCACTTTGACGCGGCCGTATTCGTCGCAGTGGATTTCTTCACTTTTGGGGCCGGTGACCACGGCGCTCTGGCTGCCGAGGATGCGCGGTTTCGGGTGGCGCAGGGGCGGGCGGTTGGGCACGTCCCACGGCGTGGCCTGGAAACGGTTGCGGTAGCCTTGATGGAAATCGTCTTTCAGCGCGGTGGTGTCACTGGTCACCGACTCTTCCAGCACTTGCGGCTGCTTGCCTTCATGCAGAACCTCGGTGAGCAGCCAGAGGTCGTTCCACTTGGCTTTCGGGTGTTCGGTGAGAGCGAGGAAATGGCCGCTGACCAGCAGTGGCTGATCGCTTTTGCCTTCGGCCAATTGGAAGTCGCTGCGGTGGCGTTCGAGGGCGCGTTTGGCCAAATGCTTGCCGCGCTCGCGGTCGATGAAACGGCCTGGGTAATCGTAGTCCTCGAGGTCGGGCAGGGCGTCGCCACGGTTTTCGCTTTCCAGCGTCAGGCGCGGTTTCTCAAAGTCGTAATCGCGGCGAGTGGTGCGGCTGGTGCGGGTTTCCAGGCGCAGGTCGAAGCGCTTGATCACCGGGTTGCTGGCGACCATGCCGGAGTCTTGCTGATAGGGCACAGGCGCCAGTTTCGGGAACACCGTCTGGTCATCGCCGAACACCAGTTTGTGCGCCGTGGCGCTGTGCTGGAAGTGGAAGTGAATGCCTTCCTCTTCGCACAGACGCTGGATGAAATGCAGATCCGACTCGTCGTATTGCACGCAGTAAATGCGCTCGGGATAGATCGAGCCGGTCTTGAACTCGTAGGCGTTGCTTTGAATGCCGTGCTCTTCCAGCACCATGCCGATGATTTTCGGCACGCTGAGGTTCTGGAAGATACGTTGGTTAATGCGGTGCGCGAGGTACGCCAGTTGTGGACGCAGCGTCACCGAATAACGGGTCAGGCGTTTGCCCGAATCGCCTTGCGCGGCGCGGTAGATCTGGCCATGAATACCGCTGCCGTCGGGCGACAGTTGCAGGAAGGCCGGTTTGTGCAGCAGGGTTTCGAGGTCCAGCGACGGCTGCTCACTGACCAGCTCCACCTCAAAGACAAAAGGCTGGCTGATGGCTTCCCGGCCTTGCAGGGTAAACACCTGAAAGTCAGCGGAAAGCCCTTCGATGGTCAGGGCAAAGTGGGTTTCATTGGCCGGCGCGAACATCCCTTGTTCCTCGTGCTGTACAGCGGCGCCCGTCGACGGCCGCAAAAAGCGGCTCAACGTACGCGAAATTCTGGAGGGGCGTAAACAACATCGACCAGCAGAGCTGGCCGATGCGTGTAACGATCAGCCGTAATTAAACGACTGGAGCACGCCAGTCATCGGAACCCGAAGTACCGGATACTTCGTGGGTCCAGGTGATTTTGCGGTAGGTGAACTGCACTTCTTCCAGGTGGGTGAAGTGCGCGTTGCCTGGATCCTGGCAGTTGTGCATTTTGTTGTTGATGGCGACGATGATCGCGTCTTCCAGTTTGGTGGTGTAGTAGTGCTCTTGGGTGCCTTGGGCCGAAGTGCGGTACCACTGGATAACGATTTCGCTCATGCGCTCGCCGGAAGTCAGTGCTGCTTGCAGCAGTGGCGAAGCCTTGTCGTAGACCTTGGTGATCACAACTGGCTTGTGTACGCGCTGACCGGTTGGCTGACCGGATTGCGGGTCACGCGGGATGATCACGTCGTGGGTGAAAGCCTGAACCATGACCTGGTCTTCGTGGCCTTCCTGGTAGGTGTTGCCAACGGAGTCGGCGGTGAATGCGCCTGCAGTGATCAGGCCTTGTTTTTCGCCGGTAACCGACATGTACGCTGGTGTTGCCATGGGGTGCTCTCCTTGCGGATAAAGTTAGGGTGCCCGGGGCGAGATCGCCCGGTGGGTGGCTGACTGTTATCAAGGAGCGTGCCACGTTTTGTGAAGTGTCCGATGGCTGGGGGCGAAAGGCTCGTTTGCGGCGATTGGCGGCGATTCTCAGCGTGCTGAACGGAAGAAAGTGCGCAAGAAGTTGCGCAGTGGTGCGCAACTTCTTGCGCACTTGGCTATGGGCCTTGCACGGCGTGCTCTGCAGAGGATTTACCCCGTGAAATATTACGAGCAACTGCGCAACTTGTTGCGCAGTATGGCTGAAAGCCTTCATTGAACCGACGCGTGGTGCGGATCAAAAGATCGCAGCCTTCGGCAGCTCCTACATTGGAATGTGTTTCCTCTGTAGGAGCTGCCGGAGGCTGCGATCTTTTGATCTTATCAACGCGCAAGCTGGGCCAGACACTCCTCGATTGAGCGCCGCTGCGTCTCGGCATACAACGCCAACTCATCAATGGTCGCGCGCCCCAGCGCCTGTTCGAACGCCTGGCGATTCGAGTGCTCGCCATAATGCGTCTGCGCTGCATCGCCAAGGTTTGACTGAAAAATCCCCGCTGCGCTCACCGGCAGGAAATCTTCGTACACCAGCGGTTCCGCTTTCACATAGCCTTCGCGCAGCAAGTCTTCCAGCGATGACTGCCCAATTCCTGCCGCCGCCAAACCCTTTTCCGTGGCGAAGTAGCGGAAATAGGCCAGTTCCTGTTCACGCATGCCTTCGACGCTGTCAGGAAACTCGCCGAAGTGTTGCGCCATCAGCTCGTTGTAGCGGGCAGCGTTTCCCTCATTGGGGAAGTCGCCGAGTTCCTCCCGCGCGGCGTTCAGCAAGCGGTCATACAGCGCACGCCCCCTGGGGGTCAGCGCTGCACCACGTTGTTCTATTTCGCCGAAACGCGCGCTATGGCTGCCGCGAACGCTGCCTTGATCGGTAAAGGCGATCGGTTCGTCCAGCGCCTTGAAACTGGTCTGGCGCAGCAGGATCGGACACTGGCGGCGGGGCGGGCCCTCAATCACCGCTTTGGGCGTAATGCCATGGGCGGGCATCTGTTCCTGCACGCGGTCGATATCCAGCGTGCGTGGCGTCAGATGATTGATGTGCGGGCCTTTGAACGCCACCACATCGGCGATCAACCGGTGTTGTGCGCTCAGCGTCTGGTATTGCGCGGCGGTGACGGTTGCGCTGTGATGCCAACGAAAAGTCTCCAGCGCCTGTAGGACGAATTCCGCAGCTTCGGCTTCGTTCAAGCCGCCGGCTGTTTCCGCTTGCGAGATCAGGCGCAAAGCCGCCGCAGTAAAAATCGAACGTTGGGCCAGCACCGATTCGGCAAAGCTTCGTAACTCAGGGTTCTCAATCAATTCCAGGCGCAACAGCGAAGTGAACACGCGAAACGGACTGATTTGCAGCGCGGCTTCGTGCACGGCGCGAAACGCCGTGGAATGCACCGGGACGCCCGCCGGGGTCAGGTCGTAGTAACCGACCGGTTGCATGCCCATGACCGCAAACAGACGGGCGAGGGTGGCCAGTTCTGTTGCCGTGCCGACGCGGATCGCGCCGTGGCGCTCCATGTCCAGGCGCTGGATTTCACCAGTGTTGGCGAGCTGCCGGGCGATGTCCGGCTCGCGGCTCAGCACCTCGCGGTTGGTCTGTTCCACCAACTCCATCAACGCGCCGTACAGCGGCACTTCTTCGCGGTACATATCGGACATTGCTTTGGAAAAGCGTTGGCGGATCAGGTCAGGGCTGACGAACGGCTGCACGGTCATGAAAAGAATTCCTGCCACGGGTCACGAATGGATGAGCGAAAAGATCGCAGCCTTCGCTGACGCGGGCAAACGAAGAATCCTACGAACTTCATTCTGCCAACGACTGATCCACCAACTCGATCCAGTGCATGACCGGCGTGCGCCCGGCGCTGGACAGATGGCTTTGGCAACCGACATTCGACGTGACGATCAATTCGGGCCGGCCGCTTTCCAGTGCATTGAGTCGGTTATCGCGCAACCGCCGCGCCAACGCCGGTTGCGTCAGTGAATAGGTGCCCGCCGAGCCGCAGCACAAATGGCCGTCGGGCACGGCAGTCAGGTTGAAGCCCAAGCGTGTCAGCACGGCTTCGACCGCGCCACCGAGTTTCAACGCATGTTGCAGGGTACACGGACAATGCACGGCAATCCTCCGCTCACTGGCGGCGCAGATCTGTTCAAGCGGTTCCTGCGCGAGAATCTGCACCAGATCCAACGTCCGCTCGCTGATCAACCGGGCTTTCGCGGCGTAAGCGGGATCCCCCTCCAGCAAGTGCCCGTAATCCTTGATGAACGCGCCGCAACCGCTCGCGGTTTGCACAATCGCTTCGGCACCGTTTTGCAGGTGCGGCCACCACGCATCGATGTTCTGCCGGGCGCGGTCGAGGCCTTTGATTTGGGCGTCGAGATGATAGTCGAGCGCGCCGCAGCAACCTGCTTCAGTCACCGTTGTCACGCTGATGCCCAATCGATCGAGCACCCGTGCCGTCGCATCATTGGTGTTGGGCGAAAGCCCCGGTTGCACGCAGCCTTCCAGCAACAGCACGCGCCGGGCGTGACGGGGCGCGGGGCGCACACCGGAGTGCGGCATATGCTGCGGCAATTTACTTTCGAACAGACGCGGCAGCAGCGGGCGAAAGGTCGTGCCCATTCGCAGCAAGCCTTTGAACAGGCCAGGATTTGGCGCGAGGGCGCGCAGACCCTCTCGCAGTAATCGCTGCGCGGCGGGACGCGGCACCGCGTGATCGACCACCGCACGACCGATGTCGAGCAGGTTGTGATAATCGACGCCGGACGGGCAGGTGGTTTCACAGTTGCGACAGGACAGGCAGCGATCCAGATGCAGTTGCGTTTGCTCCGTCGCCGGGGCGCCTTCGAGCACTTGCTTGATCAGATAGATACGCCCGCGCGGGCCGTCGAGTTCGTCGCCGAGCAGTTGATAGGTCGGACAGGTCGCGTTGCAGAAGCCGCAGTGCACGCAGGTGCGCAGGATTTTTTCCGCTTCGGCGGCGCGGGGCAGTTGGCGGGATTGCTCGCTGAGGGTGGTTTGCATGGCTATAACTCCGCGTACATCCGCCCGGGGTTGAACAGCCCTTGCGGGTCGAGTTGCGCTTTGAGTTGCCGGTGGTAGCGTAGCAGCGTCGGCGCCAGTGGCTGGAAGGGTGACTCGCAGGCGCCGTGGGTGAAACAGGTCGCGTGACCACCGAGTTCATGGGCGAGGGCGTGAATGTTTGTCGCATCGGACTTTAGCCAGCGTTGCGCGCCTGCCCAATCGATCAGTTGCTTGCCGGGCAAATTCAGTGTCCCGAGATTGTTCGGCAGCGACAGCCGCCACAATGGCAAGCCTTCGTCAAAGAATGCCAGACGGTGTTCATTCAGATCGCGCCAAAACACTGAATCCAACGGTTCACCGCCAAGGCGTTGATGGGCTGCCGTTACCGAGCCTTCGCCGCCCTCAAGGCGCAAATACAGACGGGTGCCATCGTGGCACGCGGCGCTGATCGGCAGCGGTTGCTGCCCCCATTCGGCCAGTCTGGCCAAGGCGCGGGGGCCGTCGATATCGAGGCGGATGCTCAGGCACTGGCGCGGTTTGGGCAGAACTTTCAGCGACACTTCGGTGAGCACGCCGAGGCAGCCGAAACTACCCGCCATCAAGCGTGACAGGTCATACCCGGCGACATTTTTCATCACTTCGCCACCGAACCGCAGGTGCTGGCCGAGGCCTGTGATCACTCGTGTACCCAAGACGAAATCCCGTACCGAACCTGACCACGGGCGCCGCGGCCCGGACAAGCCGCTGGCGATCATGCCACCGACCGTGGCGCCTCCAGCGAATGACGGCGGCTCGCACGGCAACATCTGCCCGGCTTCATCCAGCGCCGCAAGTAGCTCTGACAGCGGCGTGCCGGCGCGCACGCTGATCACAAGCTCGGTCGGCTCATAACGGACAATGCCGCGATGGGCGCGGGTGTCGAGCACTTCGCCGGCCACTTCGCGACCGAGGAACGTCTTGCTGTTGCCGCCCTGAATTTTCAGCGGCGTGGCGTTGGCCCGCGCCTGATTGACCTGATCGAGCAGGGCATCGACGGCATCGGAGTCGGTCATCAGAAACGCTCCAGTTCGGGGAACGGCAGCTGTCCGGCGTGAATGTGCATGGCGCCAAACTCGGCACAACGGTGCAACGTCGGGATGTTCTTGCCGGGATTGAGCAGACCTTGCGGATCGAATGCGGCTTTTACCGCGTGAAACAGGCGCAACTCATCGCTGTTGAATTGCGCGCACATCTGATTGATTTTCTCGCGGCCGACGCCGTGTTCGCCGGTGATGCTGCCGCCGACCTGCACGCACAATTCAAGGATCTTGCCGCCAAGGGCTTCAGCGCGATGCAGTTCGCCGGGTTGGTTGGCGTCGAACAGGATCAACGGATGCATGTTACCGTCGCCGGCATGGAACACGTTGGCCACGCGCAAACCATATTCTTGTCCGAGGCGCGCGATGCCCTGCAGGACACCGGGCAGTTCGCGGCGCGGGATGGTGCCGTCCATGCAGTAGTAATCGGGCGACAGGCGCCCGATGGCGGGGAAGGCGTTTTTACGCCCGGCCCAGAAGCGCACGCGCTCGGCTTCGTCCTGCGCCTGACGCACTTCGCTGGCCCCGGTCTGATTCATCACCTCGCGGACTCGCTGGCAATCGTCGTGAACATCGGCTTCGACGCCGTCGAGTTCGCACAACAGAATTGCCTCGGCTTCGACCGGGTAACCGGCATGGATGAAGTCTTCGGCGGCGCGAATGGCCAGGTTGTCCATCATTTCCAGCCCACCGGGAATGATCCCCGCCGCGATGATTTCAGCCACGGCGCGGCCAGCCTTTTCCACCGAATCGAAACTGGCGAGCAACACTTTTGCGACCTGCGGCTTTGGCAGCAATTTGACCGTGACTTCGGTGATAATCCCCAGCAAGCCCTCGGAGCCGGTGAACAATGCGAGCAAGTCGAAGCCTGCTGAGTCGAGCGCTTCGCAACCCAGCGTCAGGCGTTCGCCCTCGATGGTCAGTACTTCGATTTTCAGCAGATTGTGCACGGTCAGGCCGTACTTCAGACAATGCACGCCGCCGGCGTTTTCGGCGACATTGCCGCCAATCGAACAGGCGATCTGCGACGACGGATCCGGCGCGTAATAGAGCCCGAAGGGCGCAGCTGCCTGGGAGATCGCCAGATTGCGCACGCCGGGTTGTACCCGAGCGGTGCGCGCGGCGGGGTCGATATGCAGAATATTGTTGAAGCGTGCCATGACCAGCAGCAGGCCTTTTTCCAGTGGCAAGGCACCGCCGGACAAGCCAGTCCCGGCGCCGCGAGCGACCACGGGTACGTTGTTCTGATGGCAGAGCCTGAGCAGGGTTTGCACCTGTTCCAGACGCTGGGGCAGGGCGACCAGCATCGGTGTGGTGCGGTAGGCGGACAGGCCGTCGCATTCGTAGGGTTTGAGTTCTTCCTCGCGCCACAAGATATCGAGGTCCGGCATGGCCTGTTGCAGGGCCTTGAGCAACTCGGCCTTGTTCACCTCTGGCAACTGACCGTCGAGGCGCTCGTCATAAAGAATATTCATCTATGCCTCATATCTCGTCCCGTGGCGGCGCTGCCGAAGTCTCGGGCCGCGATCGGACGATCTTTTGAGTGATTTTTTACAAGCAAGATCAAAAGATCGTCCGATCGCGGCCCGAGCCTTCGGCAGCTCCTACGGTGTTGGGTTTCATCGCTGGTTTCCGAGAAATTCCCGATACAGGCGTGCGGTACTCGCGGGTTGCTCGACCATCGGCATGTGCCCGACGTGGTCCCAGACTTCGACCCGCAGATTGGCAATGCCCTTGCTCCACACCGGCACGCTGCTGACGTCGATCAAACGATCCTTGCGCCCCCACAGCAACAGCGCCGGGCATCGGATCGCTGGCAGTTTTGGCTCCATTGGTGGGCTGGCGCGAAAGTCACGAAAAATCTCTTCCAGCTCATCGCGTTGCCGCTCGTAACGTTGCGCGATGGCGTCCAGCACCAATTTTGGTACCCAGGGCGGCGATTCCATGGTCATTGCATAAAACTGGCGAAACTCTTCTCGCGAGTTGATCAGGAACGGATTATGGCCACGGGCCAGATGGCGCTCCATGTCGCTGATCTCCGGCGCTGTGACACCAGCCGGATCGATCAATGCCACCGACGCGATCCGGTCCGGATAGGTGGCCGCCAGCCATGCTGCGATGTAACCGCCCATGGAATTGCCGATCACATGCACCTGCTCCACGCCGCAGACATCCAGTAACTGAATCATCCGTTTCGCCTGCAGCGCAATGTCGTAGCCGCCGCCCGCCTTGAAGCCGGTTTCGCCATGGCCGGCCAGGTCCGGAATGATCACCCGGTATTCGCGAACAAAATGCCGGGCACAACGCAGCCACAGGTTTTTGTCGGCGCTGAAGCCGTGCAACATCAGAATCGCGCTGGAGGCCTCATAAGGTCCGCCTTGCCAGGTCGACACGGTCATCTCGGCAATCGGCACTTCGATCTTGTGCAGTTTGTACAACTTGGCCTCGATGGCCATGTTCAGGTCATACAGCCAATGGCCGACCGCCGGATAACTCAACCAGCTCCAGGCCACGAAAACCGCGAGGGCGACAAACAGCAAAAGCATCGACGTCTTCCTTTTACGTGTTCAAGACAAAATGTGGTCGGCGGGTTTCAACGCACGGGTCAAGCGGTAGTAGCTGAAACTGAAGCCGGGAAACATCGCGATCACATGACCGCTCTTGCTTTGATACCAGCTGTGGCAGCCGCCGGACTTCCACACCGTGCGCTCCATTTCCCGGTGGATCATTGCAGTGTAGGTACGTTCTGCTTCGGGGCGTACCTCAATGCTGCGCAAACCTTTTGCATGCACGGTGCGAATGCAGTCGAGGATGTAGTTCATCTGCGATTCGATGATGAACAACGCTGATGTATGACCAATGCCGGTGTTGGGGCCTGTGACGATAAACAGGTTGGGAAAGTCCGGCAGGCTGGTGCCGAGGTAGGCGCGCGGATACTCGGCCCAGACATCGCGCAATTGCACAGCGTTTTTTCCGCTGACCGGGTAGGAAATCACCCCGTCGGTAGCGTCGTAACCGGTAGACCAGATGATCAGATCGACATCGATGTGCGCGCCGTCCGCGGTGTTGATCCCGCTTTCATCCAGTGATGCGACGCCTTGCTCGCGAGTATGCAGCGTCACGTTGGCCCGGCTCAGCGCCGGATAATAAGTATTGGAAAGCAGCACCCGTTTGCAGCCGATGGCGAAGTCTGGAACGAGCTTGGCGCGCAAATTCGGGTTTGGCACCTGACGCTTGAGCCAGCGCATTGCCTGACGCTGCACCAGGCGGATCGCCGGTTTCGAGTATTTGAACGCAATCACCCGCGTTTCGAACTGCCAATAGATCAGCCAGCGCAGCAGCTTGTAAGCGGGTTTTACCCCGAGCAGCCAGCGCTGGATGGAACCGAAGCGGCGATCCGCTCGGGGCAGCACCCAATGCGGCGTGCGTTGGAACACATGCAACTGGTCGACCTGCGGCGCGATCACTGGAATCACTTGCACGGCACTGGCGCCACTGCCGACGATCGCCACGCGTTTACCACGGTAGTCGTAGCTGTGGTCCCAATGGTTTGTGTGAAAAGTCTTGCCGCGAAAGCGATCCTGGCCGCTAATTCGTGGGATCACCGGTTGGCTCAGCGGTCCGCTGGCATTGATGACGAACTGCGCGTAGAAAATTCCTTTGCTGGCGGTGTGCACGGCCCAGCGTTTTTCCGCCTCATTCCATTCGATGCGTTCGACGTTGGCTTGCAGTTCCACCCGTTCGCGCAGCCCGAACTGTTCAATCACCTGTTCGGTGTAGCGCTGCAGTTCAGCCTGTTCGGCAAACATCTGCGACCAACGGTAGGAGGCAAACGACAGCGAATAGAGCGGCGACGGCACGTCCACGGCGGCGCCGGGGTAGGTGTTCTGGCACCATGTGCCGCCGAAGAAGTCCCGGCGTTCCAGCACGCGGAAATCGTCGATCCCGGCCTTGAGCAGGTTGACCGCCGCGCACTGGCCGCCGAATCCGCTGCCGATGATCAACACTCGATAGGTCTGCATGAGCCTCCTTCTTATAGTTGTTTTCGCGTTTCCTTCTTTCATGTATAGCCAAATATTCGCCCGGTGCGCGGCTCTGATGTCGCGCCATTCAGCCCGCTGGCCGGTGATGGCTATTTAACGTTGCCCTGATAGACTCCCATCACATCCGCGCCATGGCATTGGCAGGATCCGTCGAGAGATCGAGGCCCTTATGGGAAATACGGGACGCAAGGGACTTTCAATGGCCAGGAGGCTTTACACATCGCGGACCCTGGGGCTGGCGCTGGGGCTCGTCTGTGTCAGCGTGGCAATGTATCCGCTCGACCCGGCACCGTGGGTTTGGGCGCTGATGATTTGCAACGGCCTGCTGTGGCCGCATCTGGCGTACCAATGGGCGCGCCGTTCGCAAACGCCGTACCACGCCGAATACCGCAACTTGTTGATCGACGCTTTTTTCGGTGGCTTCTGGGTCGCCGCCATGCATTTCAATCCGCTGCCCAGCGCCACGACCGTTTCGATGATGGCGATGAATAATGTCGCTATCGGCGGTCCTCGGTTTCTTTTGGCCGGGCTGGCGGCGCAGATTTTCGGGATGGGCGTCGGCCTGGTGGTCTTCGCCCCGGCGTTCATTCCGCAAACCTCATCGACGCAGCTCTACGCTTGCCTGCCGTTATTGATGTTTTATCCGTTGGCATTGGGCTGGATCTGCTTTCGTCAGGCCCACACTCTGGGTCGGCATAAACGTGAACTGTTGGCATTGAGCCGGACGGACAGCCTCACGGGTCTGCTCAATCATGGCGCGTGGAAGGATCAACTGGAGATCGCTTTCCAGCGCTGCAAACGGCAGAAAGAAGGTGCGGCGATTGCCTTGATCGACATTGATCATTTCAAGGCGATCAATGACACCTATGGTCATGTCGCCGGCGACATCGTGTTGCGACAACTGAGCAAGTTGCTCAAACAGAACCTGCGTGCGACCGACATTGCCGGACGTTATGGTGGCGATGAGTTCTGCGTGATTCTGCCGGACCTGCCGCTGTTCAACGCCGCCCAGGCCATGGAAGTCCTGCGCGAGCGGTTTGTCACGCTGGGGTACGATCAGGATCCAGCGCTGAAGGTCAGTTTGAGTATTGGCCTGGCGGCGTATGAACCCGCCCATGTCGACGCGACCCGCTGGCTCAATGACGCCGATCAGGCGTTGTACGAAGCCAAGGCTGGCGGGCGCAACCGGGTGATCTGCAACTGCGACACGCCCCGGCACGAGTTGCTCGACTCGGTTTGAGCCCCACACATAAATTTTTTGTAGGAGCTGCCGAAGGCTCGGGCCGCGATCGGACGATCTTTTGATCTTGTTTTCCAAAAGCAAAGTCAAAAGATCGCAGCCTTCGGCAGCTCCTACATTGTTCGGTGTGTTCGGTGTGTTCGGTGTGTTCGGTGTGTTCGGTGTGTTCGGCGTGTACGGCGTGTACGGCGTGTTCGGTGTTGGTCGGAAAGGGGTCGGATTTGGTGTAGAGCCTTGCGTCAATGTCGGGTACGGTTGAATCCCCCCGACACGAAACAAGGATCGCTTCATGACGTTCTCATTTTCCCGCTCTCTGTTGGCCGTCAGTCTTGGCCTGTCGCTAACCCTCGCAGCGTCCGCTGCCGTTGCCGAACCGCACAAGCAAGTGCTCGCCGATGCCGAGCAATATCAGCCCGAAGCGCTGAAGCTGTTGGAGCGATTGGTCAACATCGACTCCGGTTCAGGTTATGAACCGGGCCTCAAGCAAGTCAGCGACATCGCTATCGATGAGCTGAAAAAGCTCGGCGCGACCATTGAGCTGGTGCCGAATACACCGGAAAAATCCAACCATGTGCTCGCGACGTTCAAGGGCACCGGCAAGGCGAAGATCCTGCTGATGGCGCACATGGACACGGTATTCAAAGAGGGTTCTGCGGCTGAACGGCCGTTCCATATCAAGGACGGTCGCGCCTATGGACCCGGTGTGATGGACGACAAGGGCGGCATCGTCGCTGGGATCTACGCGCTGAAAATCCTCAAGAATCTCGACTTCAAGGATTACGCGCAAATCACCTTTCTGCTCGATGCCAGTGAGGAAACCGGTTCGGACGTCGCCACCGATCTGATCAAGAAAACCGCCAAGCAGCATGACGTAACGCTCAATCTGGAGCCGGGTCGTCCCGCCGATGGCCTGGTGGTGTGGCGCAAGGGCAGTGCGACGGCGCTGGTCGAGGTCAAAGGCAAAGCTGCTCACGCCGGTGTCGCGCCGGAGTTGGGACGCAACGCCGCGATGGAAGCGGCGCACCAGATTCTGCAACTGGGCAAGCTCGGCGACGAGGCGAAGAAAACCACCATCAACTTCACCGTGCTCAAGGCCGGTGACCGCACCAACGTGATTCCCGACCAAGCCACGGCCAAGGCTGACGTACGCGCAGCGGTGCCGGAAGAGTTCGACCGCATCGAGAAGGATCTGGCGCGGGTTTCGCAGGACAAGCTGATTGCTGAAACGGAAGTGAAGACTACGTTGCAGCGCGGATTGCCACCGATGCCGCAGACTGCAGAGTCGGATCGCCTGATGGCCATGGCCCAGGGGATTTACGGTGAGATCGGCCGCAAGCTGACCGAGGAGGGCAGCGGTGGTGCGGCGGATGCCAGTTTGTCCGCCGGGGTCGGTACGCCGACGCTGGATGGTTTTGGCATTGTCGGCGGCAATATTCACACGCCGGAGGAATACGCCGAAGTGGCGAGCGTGGCGCCGCGGATTTATCTGTTGTCGCGGATGATCATGGAGTTGGCCAAGTAGCCGTGAGCAGAGGCTGATTTGGCGGTGCGGCGGCTGGCCTCATCGCTGGCAAGCCAGCTCCCACAGGGTTTGGTGTGAACCATTAAGTCATGGTTAGCCGCATACCCTGTGGGAGTCTGGCTTGCCAGCGATGGCGTCAGCCTGGTCAACCCATCACTCCTTGACGCTCATGTATTCCTTGGCCCAAAGGATGTATTCCTCCGGCTGGGTATAGGTGTGCGTCAGTTCGGTCGCGCTCAGGTCGGACGCCTGGGTGAAAATCTGCCGTTGCTCGCGCAAGCTGTCGTACGTGGCTTTGATTGCGGCAAAGTAAGCGCCGTGGCCGTCGATGGTCACGCGTACGCCAAGTTCGGCCAGACGCTTGTCGTCGCGCAACGCCGGGTTGCCATAGGTCACCAGCATCAGCGGCACAGTCAAGTGCTCGGCGATTTGCTCGAGCTGATCGAAGTCCTGCACACCAACCATGCAGATGCCATCAGCGCCGGCGGCCTGATATTGCCGGGTACGGCTGATGATTTCCTGATTCGGCAGAATACCGGCGTTGGTGCGGGCGATGATTGCCATTTCCGTAGCGACCCGGGCTTCCAGCGCCGCGCGGATCTTGCCGACACCTTCGGCGACGGTGATCAGGTCGGTGGATTTGCGTCCGAATTGCGCCGGCAGCAGGGTGTCTTCGATGGTCAGGGCGGCGACGCCCGCGCGTTCCAGTTCGACGATGGTGCGCATCACGTTGAGGGCGTTGCCGTAGCCGTGGTCGGCGTCGGCGATCACCGGCAATTGGGCGACGCGGCCAATGCGCGTGGCCTGTTCGGCGAACTCGCTGAGGGTGATCAGGGCAAAATCCGGCGCACCCAATACCTGCAACGAGGCCACCGAGCCACCGAGAATCCCCACTTCAAAACCCAGGTCAGCGGCAATCCGCGCCGACATCGGATCGAACACCGAGGCGGTGTGATAACAGGTGTCGGAGGCCAGCAACTGACGGAAATTACGGCGCAAATCTTGATGAGAAAGCCTGGTCATACGAGTTCCACCAATACAAAGGAATGGAACGGCTTGAGCAAATGTGTCAACGCCGAAGGATGAAAAGGCTATCACGCGAATGGGTCAATGATCATGACGAATTTGCAAGGCGGGCGTCGATCAGGCAGCCACCGCTTGTTGCTGCTGACTCGGCAGCATTACCGCGCGCACCGAGTTGCCAGGCTGCAACTGCAAACGCTGGGCCGTGGCGCGGTCGATCGCCAGGTGGCTGCCGACCCGTCGACCGCGGGCAACGGTAATTCGGCAATTCTCCAGCCGGCGATTATGGATCAGCCAGAGCGGCGCCTGTTCATCTGGAGTGCCGAGGCTCAGCGTCAGCTCAAGGCTTTCGCGGACGGTGCGGATGCTGCGCACGGGGGCTTCGATCACCGGGCCGCCGTCGAAAATGTCGATATAGCCTTTATGAGCAAAACCTTCGGCCTGGAGAATTTTCAGCGCCGGTTCGGTATTGGGGTGCGCCTGACCGATCGCGGCCTGGGCCTGTTCGGTGAGCATGCAGGTGTACAGCGGCTGGCGTGGCATCAGTTCGGCGATGAAGGATTTGTTGCCCAGCCCGGACAAGTGATCGGCATGGCTGAAGTCCATCTGGAAGAAGTGCCGACCCAGACTGTCCCAGAACGGCGAACAGCCTTGTTCATCGGCGCTGCCGCGCAATTCAGCGATCATCTTCTCGCCAAATAAATGCGGAAACTCGGCGACGAACAGCAAGCGGCCCAGCGATAGCAGGCGGCCGTTGCTGCCGTGACGGTAACCATGGTCGAGAAACAGCGAGCACAGTTCCGATTGGCCGGTCAGCTCATTGTTGAGGAACAGCGTCGGAATCTGCCGCTGAATACCCAAATCCGGCGCCGAACTGACGGTCAGGCCGACGCGATAGTTGTACCAGGGTTCACGCAAGCCCACCGCCCCGGACATTGCGCTGACACCGACTACGCGTGAATCGTCGTCTTCGAGGACAAACAGGTAATCGGCATCGGCGCGCTCCACCTGTTCGGCAAAGGCCCGCTGCGCCCAGCGCACCCGATGGGCCAGGCGATCTTCGTTGGCCGGCAGCGTCGTGAACCCTGGGCCCGCCTGTTGCACCAGCGTCATCAACGCCGGCAGATCGCTGACTTTGACCGGACGGACAATCATGCTGTAACTCCTTCTGCGCGCCTGTTCGGGCACTGTCGTAGGGGGCAGAACCGGGCGTGGTTCATAACGCAATCAGCCGGATCGGGCTGCCATCGGTCACGTCCAGCGCCGCGCACATTGCACGGGTAAGGGCCAGCGGTTGATCGGGTTGGCAATCGAGTTCGGCGACGATGGCGCGGTAGCCGTGCAAGGCGTCGTTGCTCAGCAGATAGCGGCCGCGCGCGTCGATCGACGGGTGTTCGCGGATTTCGACAGTCTGGCTGCGTGCGATCGAACGGATATTGGCCGTGCGCGCATACAAGGTCGGGCCGGCATCGAACAGATCGATGTAGCTGTTGGTTTCAAACCCTTCGCGTTCAAGGATATCGAAAGCTTCCTGGCCGTCCGGATGGATGCGCCCGATGCATTCCTGTGCGGCCGGCGGCAGCATCGGCACGTAAATCGGGTATTGCGGCATCAGTTCGGCGAGAAAACTGCGGCTTTGCAATCCGCACAGACGCTCGGCTTCGGCGTATGGCAAGTCGAAGAAGTGTTTGCCCAGCGCATCCCAAAATGGTGAGTGGCCGTTTTCGTCGCTGTAACCGACGATCTCAGTAATCACCGCTTCGGCGAAGCGCGGCGCATGGGCCGCGATGAACAACAACCGCGCCCGCGAGAGCAGTTCGGCAAAAGGCGTACGCGCCAGACTCGCATCAATGTGAAAACCGCGCAGCAACGTATGGCCGCTGAGGTCATGGCATAGCGACAATGCCGGGACGCCATGCGTGATGTTGAGTTCGCGCGAGGCACTGGTGAAGTGGCGGTTGCGCAGGCTGTAGAACGGCTCGTCGAAACCGGCGGTGGCGAGTATTTCCGAGCAACCGACCAAGCATTGGCTAGTGAGATCCTCGAGCACGAAGAAATAGTTTTCCGGGCCGTGCGTCGCGGCGGCACTGTCGAACGAGGTGCAGGACGAGGCGATCTTTTCGCGCAGACGTTCGCTGTCGTCCGGCAACGACGTCACGCCGACCAGGCTGGCGCGGGCCAGCTGTTGCAATTGGGGCAGGTCGGTTGGCTCAACTGGACGTAAGACCAGCATGGATGCACTCCTGTATCAAAGGGTTCGGCGCTGTTGCCGAACCTGACTATCACTGTCGGTTTCCACGCGTTAAATCGGCGGTCGCCTGATTTGTTGTCAGACGCCGCTCTTTTTCTTGTCAGCCATTGCTCGGGTCAGGCAGCGCGGTGCTGGCGCCGAGTTTGTTCAGGAAAAACAGATACACCAGGCCCAGAGCGATCCAGATCAGGCCTAGTTTCTGCGCATCGACGCCCATGTTGTACATGATGGCCGCAACGATGATGAAGCCGACCACCGGGCAGATCAGGTGACGTACAACCTGACCGGACTTTTGCCGACGCCAGTAATAGTTGATCACCGTCAGATGCAGCAGCATGAAACCACTGAGGGCGCCGAAATTGACCAGCGAAGTCAGGGTGTCGACCGAGTTGATGAACAGGTAGCAGATCACCAGTGACAGCACCGCGACGAGATAGATGCTCAGGTACGGGGTGTTGTGTTTCGAGTGCACTTTAGCCAGTACTTTGGGCAATTTGGCGTCGCGGGCCATACCGAACAGCAGGCGCGAAACCGCAGCCTGCGAGGTGATCGCCACGGCCACGCCCCAGGCTAGCGCAGTCGCTACCGCAGTCAACGTTGCGAGCCAGCTGCCGGCGGCGATTTCGGCGATTTCATAAAACGCAGTATCGGCGGAGGTGAAGCCCATTCCCGCCGCCAGATCGGTGGCGATCCAGGTCTGCGCGACGAAAATCACGCCCATCACCACCAGTGTGATCAAAGCGGCTTTGCCGACGCTCTTGCCGGGATCGCCTTTGATTTCTTCGGCGAGCGTGGAGATTGCATCAAAGCCGAGGAACGACAGCACTGCAATCGACACCGCTTGCATCAGCAAGGCGAAACTGAACGTCTCGGCGTTGTACAGCGGCGCCAATGTCAGCTCGCCGTTGCCGCCACCGTTATGCAGCGCGTTCCAGGCGTAGAACAGGAAAATCCCCAGCACCACCAGTTGCGCGAGCAAAAAGATAATGTTCATCCGCGCGGTAAACGTGATGCCGCGCAGGTTGACGAACGTCGCGCTGACGAGAAACGCCAGAATGAAGCCGACCTTGGGAATGTCCGGGTACAGATGGTTGAGCGCCATCGCTGCGTAGACGTAGAGCAGCGGCGGAATCAGCAGGTAATCGAGGAGCATCAGCCAGCCGGCGAGGAAGCCGACGTGTTGATTGAGGCCGCGCTGCGCGTAGGAATACACCGAGCCGGCAATCGGAAAAGCGCGGGCCATGCTGCCGTAGCTCAACGCGGTAAACACCATCGCCACCATGCCGATGATGTAGGCCAGCGGCACCATCCCCGGAGCCTCGGCGTTGACGTAGCCAAACACACCGAATGGGGCGATGGGGATCATGAAGATCATCCCGTAGACCACCAGGTCGGTGAGCGTCAGGCTACGTTTCAACTCTTGTTTGTAGCCGAATTCTTCGATTTCCATGAAGCGCAACTCCTTGTCAGCCAATCGGTCGTTTTAGTTGTTATAGCGGTCCATCGTGAACAGCTTCAGCGGTCTTTCCTTACAACAATGGCCCCAGATATTCCGCCCATCGCGCAACAGCTTCGGGGCTGCGCAGCAAGTCGTTGCGCACCTCGATCAACAGCGAATCGAGGCCGCGCGCATCGCCATGCACCGGCACGGTCATATCGCCCAGCGGATCGATCTTGTACGGCTGATTACCGGCGACTTTCAGCGGGTGTTCGCCGAGGCCGTCGAGCAGACGCTGCGCGTAGGCCTGCGCGTGACCGAACAGCACGCCGACTTCCAGCGTTCGCGGCTGGCCGTAATACACCGGGGTAAAACTGTGAATTCCCACCACCCGCACGGTTTGGCCGCGCGCGATGCGTTCGTCGATCAAGGTCTGCAAACGCGCGTGAAACGGTTTGAACAGTGTTTGGCGGCGGTATTCGCGCGTCACTTCATCGAGCTCACGATTGCCCGGAATCGGGTAAATCTCGCTCTGCGCCGGAATGCTGTCCGGCGCGTGCCGTGGCCGGTTCAAATCGATCAGCAAACGCGAGTAATTGGCGCTCAACAAGGTGGCGCCAAGTTGTTCCGATAGTTGCTCGGCCAATTGCAGGGCGCCGATGTCCCAGGCGATGTGTTCGCGCGCCGCGACGTCATTCAGGCCCAGATTATTCAAGGGCTCGGGTATGTAGCGACTGGCGTGCTCACACACCAGAATCAACGGATGCGTCGAGTCGGCACGGCTCAGGTTGTAGACCGGTCGGGTGTACAACCCAAGTTCGGCGGATTCAGTACAGGCGTGCATAGTGCTCACACAAGTCAGCGGGCGAGAGCTGTTCCGTCAGCGCCAGTTCCTCGGTTTTAAGGGCGTAATACGTATCGAGCAATGGCTTGGGCAGCCATTCGATCAGGGGAGCGCTGTCGCGCAGACAATCCAGTGCCTGGCTCAGCGAGGCGGGCAGGGCGACGATACCGCGCGCCTTGCGTTGCTCGTCGTTGAGGGAATCGGGAATTTCATCGGTGATCGCATTCAAGGCCAGACGCTGCTCGATGCCCAGTCGCCCGGCGATCAACAGTGCCGCCATGGCCAGATGCGGCGAGGCGGTGGCATCCATGGCGCGGAATTCGAGGTTGAACTGATGCGCTACGGACTTTCCGCCAAGGCTCACGGTCGGGCAGATGCGCAGCGCCGCTTCGCGGTTCTGCTGCCCAAGGCAGGCGTAGGACGCGCTCCAGTGATGCGGCTGCAATCGCTCGTAGGACACCGGCGTCGGCGCGGTGAATGCACACAGCGCCGGCAAATAATGCAGGATGCCCGCCGCCCAGTGCTGGCCGAGACTCGACAGGCCGTTGCTGGTGCCAGCGTCGTAAAGCATCGGCCGCCCCGCAAGGTCGAGCAGGCTGACATGCAGATGCACACCGTTGCACACCGCGTCGGCCTTCGTCTTGGGCGCGAAGCTCAGATCCAGGGCCATTTGCCGGGCGATCTCGCGGGTGATTTCGCGCACGTTCACCGCACGATCCGCCGCCGCCACGCCCAGGGTCGGACGACAGGTGATCTCGTATTGGTGCTTGCCGTATTCGGGCAGAAACATTTCCGGCTCGACACCGCCGGCACGCAAGGCGCTGAGCAGCCAGCCGCCGAATTCCGCGCCCTGACGCTGGGCTTGCAGCGAAAATGCCAGGTGTTCGGCAGCACCGGCGTGCAGATTGAATTCGTGTTCGAACGCTGCGTTGACCTGCAAACCCAGATCGTCGCGGTAGCGTTCAATCTCATCGCGCAACAAGGTGCGCGGGCAGGCACCCCAAGGGCGGCCGTCGGTTTCGCGGATGTCGCCATGGATGAAGTCCAGCGCTGGCGCATTGGCGTCCGGGCCGTTGACGACGGTGACGCGGCTGCTCAGGTGCGGAATCAGCCGCAAGTCGCCATAAGCGCCCCACGGACTGGTCGAGGCAATGATGTCCTGCGGCGTCAGCGCGCTGTTGGCCGGCACCCAGCCGCAACCGGCATCCGTATAACGCTCCAACTCATCGCTGGGAAACGAGCGGCCACGGGTAATGCCGATCAGGTCAGTGGTAACCAGTGTGGTCATCGGCAGGGGCGCCAGACGTGCGCTCATCGCGGCATCTCCCGCAGGCGCCCGAGGACGGTGTCGGTGTCGGTGATCCAGCAATAACCTTTGATCGCGTTCAGGCAGGCGTGGTGCCGTTCGGCGCTGTAAGTGGCGCAGGCGTCTTCCACTAGCGTGACCAGATAACCGCGGTCGGCAGCGTCGCGCACGGCCATGTCCACGCACTGATCGGTGACGATGCCAGCGATGATCAGGTGGCGGGCTTCGAGGTTGCGCAGCACGTAGTCAATGTTGGTCGAGTTGAATACCCCCGACGACGTCTTCGGCAGGACGATTTCGTTTTCCGCCGGGGTCAGTTCGGCGATGACCTGCGCCTGCGGGCTGCCTTTGGGCAGATGCATGTCCGACAGTTTGTGATCCAGCGAGCGATCGCGGCCGTCGGCAGTCAGGCTTTCGATAATCGTGTGCAACACGTTCTGCTGTTTTTCGCGAAAAGCACCGAGCAAACGCTGTTGATTCGGCACTACTTGGGTGCGTGCGCGATTGAGGAAATATTCGGCGTCGGGACCACTGAGGTGCGGGTCGAACTGCGGTTCGAGCCAGGCCCGTTGCATATCCACCAACAACAACGCCGTGTGGTCGGCAACAAATGGCAGGTCTCGCGGCGAGCGGTGGGGAAGGCTGAACATCCTTATTTATCCTCCAGCAGGTGAGTGGCGAAGTCGTTGCGCAAGGCGTCGATGCCTTCCAGGCGATCGGCCAGATCCGGGCCGCGCAGGGTCAGGCAGGCAATCAGCGCCTCGACCTGGGCGAGCGCGGGCACCATGGTGTCGAACGCGGATGCCGATTCCACCGGGGCGCTGATGATCAGGTCAGCCATCTCGCGCAGTGGTGAAGCGTAGATGTCGGTGAACAGCACCACGCGGGCGTTTTTGCTTTTCGCCGCACTGGCTACCCGCAGGGCTTGGGCTTGGTAGCGGCGATAGTCGAACACCAGCACCACGTCCTGGCGTTGCAGGTCATACAGACGGTCCGGCAGCAGCGCGTTGTCTTCCAGGGCAAAACAGCCGGGGCGCAGCAGGTGCAGATGATTGAGCAGATACGTCGCCATCAGACTGCTGAACCGCCCGCCGTAGCAGTACACCTGATGGCGGGAGTCGAGCAGCCAGTCGGTGAGAATGCGCACGTCTTCTGGCTGGGTCAGTGATTGCGTGTCGAGCAGCAGGCGATGACTTTCGCCCAGATAATGGCCCCAGGCGTCATCCTTGTTTTGCTGGGCGCGAGGCTGCAGGAGCGTGCGCGGCGAGCGCAGGCGATGGTCCATATCACTGAGCAGGGCGTCCTGAAATTCGGCATAACCGCCGAAGCCGAGTTTCTTCACCAGCCGCACGATAGTCGGGTCGCTGACACCGGCATGTTCGGCCAGGCGCGCCATGGGCCCGAGGCCATTGCGTGGGTACTGATCGAGCAAGGCGCGAACGACTTTGCGCTCCGATGGCGTCAGAACCAGGCCGGGGTCGGTGATCACGTCTCTAAGAGGGGGCATCCGGGCTCCTGCTGGATGGGGGTGTCGAATTCGCTTCACAATCCGTTAAAACAGTATTTATGTAACTCCCGCTACATGTCTAGTTAATTTTTGTGGATGTTTATAAGGCACCGAAATGGGGCGAGACGCCCGTGTAACAAGGCCTACACGCATGCCGATCAGTGTTGTAGGCCATTGCCCACTGGCGTGTCAGACATTGCCGATTCGCATGCTTCATTCCGCGATTTATCGCGGTAGCAGATGACCCTGCCGCCCGCTGTTTGCGGCACAATTGACGGCGAGCTGGCACTGCGCCGCGATTTTTCAACCCTCTCGACCGAGTGATACCTCGTGCAAAGCACCTGTTTGACTTTGATTTGCCACGCGCGAACCGTCGCACAGAAATTGGCGAGCTTTCCTACGAATGAGCCTGTTGAAGATTCCGCGCCGCCATCCGACAGGCTGTCGGCTCGCTTCAGCCCTCAGCGGCGCTTGATCTGTGGCCCCGAACTGCGCACCCGACAGACCGCCGCGTGGTTTGGAACGGATGCGCAGATCGATGAGGCGTTGCGCGATTGCGATTGGGGGCGCTGGCATGGCAAGTCGATCAAGGCGTTACAGCGCGAAGAGGGCGCAGCGCTGCGAGCGTGGCTCGATGATCCGCAGGCCGCGCCGCCCGATGGCGAGTCCGTTGTACAACTTGGCTCGCGAGTCGGAGCATGGCTGCACGCGCTGCAAGGTACGCCCGGCCATGTGGTCGCGGTGACGCATCCGTTCGTGATGCGCGCGGCGCTGATGCACGTTGCGCAAGGCGCGGCCTTTAATGCCATCGATGTCGAGCCGCTGTCGATCATCGAATTACGTTTCAACGGGATCTGGCGGCTACGCTTGCCCGGTCTCGAATTGGAGGGTGCGCTCTGATGAAACAGCTATTGGTGATTGGCATCGGCGCCGGAAATCCGGACTACATCACGATGCAGGCGGTCAAAGCGCTGAACCGCGCCGATGTGTTTTTCCTGATGGACAAAGGGCAGAGCAAGGATTCGCTGATCAAACTGCGCCGCGAAATCTGTGAACGCTACATCAGCGATCCCGGTTACCGCTTCGTCGAGGCCCGCAGTCCAGAGCGTGAGCGTGGCGATGTCGACTACACGGCCAGCGTCGATGAGCTGAATCGCGCCAAGCAGCAGACTTTCGAACAAATGATCGATCAGCAATTGTCTGACGGTCAGTGCGGCGCTTTTCTGGTGTGGGGCGACCCGGCGTTGTACGACAGCACGATTCGCATTCTGCAGGCGATTATGGCCTCGGGTCGTTGTGCGTTCGAGTTTGAGGTGATCCCCGGCATTACCAGTGTTCAGGCGCTAGCCGCGCAGCACAAAGTGCCGCTGAACGGCATTGGCCGTTCGGTCGAGATCACCACGGGACGGCGCCTGGCCGCGGGGCAGGTCAGTGACGCAGACAGTCTGGTGGTGATGCTTGATGCTGAAGATGCCTACCGATGTGTGGCCGATCCGCAAACCGACATTTACTGGGGCGCCTACCTGGGCACAGCGGACGAGATTCTGATCAGCGGCAAAGTGGGAGCGGTGGCGGATGAGATCGAGCGGGTGCGCAAGGCAGCCCGGGCTGAGCATGGCTGGATAATGGATACCTATTTGTTGCGCAAGCCTTAGGTTTGCGACGTCCCGACTGGCCTCATCGCCGGCAAGCCAGCTCCCACAGGTTTTTGCGCTGTTTGCAGAGGTGGTAAACACCACAAATCACTGCGGGAGCTGGCTTGCCAGCGATGGGGCCCTAAAGAACACCTCAGGAACTGGCACTAAACCCACGCCCAAATCGCTCGCGATACACAGATGGCGGCACGCCGACCACGCCGCGAAAGGCCACGCGAAAACTCTCGACCGAGCGATACCCGCAACGCTGCGCAATGCGTTCGGTGTTGTCCGCTGTGCTCTCCAGCAACTCCCGCGCCCGCGCCAATCGTTCATGTTGCAGCCACGCCTTGGGCGACTGTCCGCTGGCTTCGCTGAAACGTCGTAAAAATGTCCGTTCGCTCATCGCCGCTTCACTGGCCAGATCGCGCACTTCCAGCGGTTCGTGCAGTCGCTCACGGGCCCATTGCATGATCCGCGACAGATCGTTGCGCGGTGTCCGGCTGACCGGGGTCGGGATGAATTGCGCCTGACCGCCGGTGCGTTGCGGCGACATCACCAGACGGCGGGCGACCGCATTGGCGACCTGCGTGCCGAAGTCCCGTGCCACCAGATGCAGGCAGGCATCAATTCCCGCAGCGCTGCCCGCCGAGGTGATCAATTGTCCCGAATCGACGTAAAGCACATCCGGGTTGACCTCGATCGCCGGAAACCGCTGTGCCAGTTCTGTGGTGTAGCGCCAATGCGTCGTCGCGGTATGGCCGTTGAGCAAACCACTGGCCGCCAGTACAAAAACCCCGGAGCAAATCGACAATAACCGCGCGCCACGAGCGTGAGCGTCGCGCAGTGCCTCGATCAGCGCCGGCGGCACCGTTGCCTCACGGTCGCGCCAGCCGGGAATGACGATGGTGCGCGCCTCGCGGAGCAATTCCAGCCCGCCATCAGCGATCACTTGAATGCCGCCCATGGCGCGCATCGGCCCTTGATCGACGGCGGCAATCGCGTGCTCGTACCACGGGAAATCGAACTCCGGGCGGGCGAGGCCAAAGATCTCCACGGCAATGCCGAACTCGAAGGTACAGAGACCGTCATAGGCCAGAATGGCGACCAGACCTGGTGAAGTAGGCATTTGGCGGAAAATTCCCGGTGAGTGTCTTATGCGCCACTGTAGCGGTTTGCGCTGGCTCGATAAAGTCTGCTCAACCCCACCGAACTACAGGATTGAACAACATGCCTAGCCTGGTCAGCCACATTCCCGCAGCCCCATCGGCGGTTGCCTTCGCACATTTCAGCGCCCGTCTGACGTTCGAAACCGATTGTTCCGACGTCCATAGCAGTCACGAGGCCGGCGACGCCGATTTCGTCTTGCTCGACGTGCGCGGCCCGCTGGCTTACGAACGCGGGCATGTGCCGGGCGCGATCAACATGCCGACACGGTTACTCACCGTGGAAAACCTGGCGAACTATCCGCAAGACACATTGCTCGTAGTCTATTGCGCAGGTCCGCACTGCAACGGCGCGAACAAGGCGGCGGTGAAACTGGCGGCGCTGGGTTATCCGGTCAAGGAAATGATCGGCGGTGTCACCGGATGGCTGGATGAAGGCTTCGAATTAAACATCCCACAAAACCAATCCACCATCAGCTGCGCCTGCTGATCTACCTGTAGGAGCTGCCGCAGGCTCGGGCCGCGTTCGGACGATCTTTTGATCTTGTTTTATAGAAAAAAAATAAAAAGATCGCAGCCTGCGGCAGCTCCTACACAAAATTTCCGAGCCGATTGAGGGCTTGTCCTACAGGCTTTGCACCACGACGGCGCAGCGGTTGATCTAGGTCAAACACTGCGCCGATGTTTCGTAAGTATTTGTCGCTTAAACACAATTTGCCCTGTGCGCGCCGCCATAGACTGCCGGCCACTTCGGAATTTGCTGCTCAAAGGCCATGACCGAATGCTGACTCGAAGCTGCCAATAAAAGCCTCCGCACACAGGAGTTATAAATGAAGAAGCTAGTGATGTTTGGTGCCCTGGCACTGTCGATGTTATCCCTGACCGCCGTGGCCGATGAGGCCAAGCCGATCCGCATCGGTATCGAAGCCGGTTACCCGCCATTCTCGATGAAAACCCCTGACGGCAAGCTCACCGGTTTTGACGTGGACATCGGCGATGCGCTGTGCGCGCAGATGAAAGTCAAATGCACTTGGGTCGAGCAGGAATTCGATGGCCTGATCCCGGCACTGAAAGTGAAGAAGATCGACGCCATTCTGTCCTCGATGACCATCACCGACGACCGCAAGAAAAACGTCGACTTCACTATCAAGTACTACCACACCCCGGCGCGCTTCGTGATGAAGCAAGGCTCCGGTGTCAAAGATCCGCTGACCGAGCTGAAGGGCAAGAAGGTCGGTGTGCTGCGCGCCAGTACGCATGACCGTTACGCCAGCGAAGTGCTGGTGCCGGCCGGGATCGAACTGGTGCGTTACGGCTCGCAGCAGGAAGCCAACCTCGACATGGTGTCCGGACGTATCGACGCGATGCTGGCCGACTCGGTCAACCTCAGCGACGGTTTCCTGAAAACCGACGCGGGTAAAGGTTTCGAGTTCGTCGGGCCGACCTACGAAGACGCCAAGTACTTTGGCGGCGGCGCCGGCATTGCCGTGCGCAAGGGCGATACCGCGCTGGCCGAGCAGTTCAACAAAGCCATCACCGAAATCCGCAGCAATGGCGAGTACAAGAAAGTCCAGGACAAGTACTTCGACTTTGACGTGTACGGCCATTAATACGCCGTAAAAAAAAGTGGCCCCGTTCGCGCGGTGGCCACTTTTTTTGCGCCCATGATTTATCCTGCGTCAATCATTTCCATGTAGGAGCTGCCGCAGGCTGCAGCAGCTCCTACAGAAACTTCGGAGTTTACCCATGCAACGCATCGACCATGTTCTGCCCTGGAGTCACTTGGGCAGTGAACGTTCTCTCAGCGTGTTCCGTTACGGCGCCGGCCCGCGCAAGGTGTACATCCAGGCCAGCCTGCACGCCGACGAGTTACCGGGGATGCGCACCGCATGGGAACTCAAGCAGCGCCTCAACCAGCTCGAAGCGCAAGGCCGCTTGCAGGGCGTGATTGAACTGGTGCCCGTGGCCAATCCGATTGGTCTCGACCAGCATCTGCAGGGTGCGCACATGGGTCGCTTCGAACTGGGCAGCGGCAAGAATTTCAACCGCGCGTTCGTTGAGCTGAGTGCTCCGGTGGCGGCGTTGATCGGCGACCGCTTGGGCGCCGATCCCGATGCCAACGTCGCCCTGATTCGTCAGGCCATGGGCGAGGTGTTCGAGGCCTTGCCGGCCCCGGCTTCGCAACTGGAAGCACTGCATCGTCTGCTGCTGCGCCACGCCTGTGATGCCGATATCACGCTTGACCTGCATTGTGATTTTGATGCGGCAATCCATTTGTATGCATTGCCGCAGCATTGGCCAACGTGGCAATCACTGGCGGCGCGCTTGCAGGCGGGGGTTGCGTTGCTCTGCGAAGATTCCGGCGGCAGTTCGTTCGATGAATCCTGCTCGACGCCATGGCTGCGTCTGGCGCAGGCATTTCCGCACGCGGCGATTCCGGCGGCAAACCTCGCCACCACGCTGGAACTGGGCAGCATGGGCGACACCCGTGTCGATCAGGCGCAGGCCAATTGCGAAGCGATTCTCGGCTTCCTCGCCGAGCAAGGCTTCATCAGCGGTGAATGGCCGGCGGCGCCAGGCGAATGCTGCGAAGGCCTGCCATTCGAAGGCACCGAGTACCTGTTTGCGCCGCACCACGGCGTGGTGAGTTTCCTGCGCAACGCCGGTGAATGGGTGGAGAAGGGCGACGCATTGTTCGAGGTGGTCGATCCTTTGCGGGACCGCGTCAGCATCGTACGTGCCGGCACTAGCGGCCTGTTGTTTGCAATTGACCGCGGGCGCTACACCGAGCCGGGGATCTGGCAGGCAAAAGTGGCGGGGCGGGTGCCGTTTCGCACGGGCAAACTGACCAACGACTGACGGATCTTCAATGGCCTCATCGCTGGCAAGCCAGCTCCCACAAGTTTTGAATGAGCACACTATTTGTGCACGGCGATAAACACTGTGGGAGCCGGCTTGCCAGCGATGGCGGCATCAGCCACACCACATCATGTGGATCCTTGCTCCGGAATGTTAGGCTCACCCTTGAACCCGACAACCTGTGAAGGAAAGCTCCATGTTGAAGATGTTTGCTCTGTTGACCCTGCTGGTCTCCAGCGCCGTCCAGGCGCAAACCACCCTGCAATCCGATCTGCCGCTCAAATACCTCGAACAGGTTCACGCCGACGCCGAGCCGCGCCCGCTGGTGATTTTCCTGCACGGCTACGGCAGTAACGAAGCCGATCTGATCGGTATGAAATTCCAGCTGCCCGCGCAGTACAACTATTTGTCGGTACAGGCGCCGATGGCATTGGGCGAAGGGCGTTTCCAGTGGTTTCGCAAAAAGGGCGAAGGCGCCTACAACGGCGAGACCGATGATCTGAAGGTCAGCAGCCAGAAGCTGCGTGACTTTATCACTCAGGCAACGAAGAAATATCACACGCGCCCGGACAAGGTATACCTGATCGGCTTCAGTCAGGGCGCGATGATGAGCTACGAAGTGGGCCTGCGACCGCCGGCGGTGGTCGGCGGCTTTGCGGCGTTGAGCGGGCGTTTACTGCCGGTGTTGAAAAGCCAGCTCAAAGCCGATCAGCCACTGCTGCCAGTAAACATCTTCATCGGCCACGGCACCGCCGATGATCCCGTGCCCTATCAGAATGGTGCCGAGGCCAAGGCATTGCTGGAAACGCTGGGCTATAAACCGCAGTTTCACGCCTATCCCGGCGTCGGCCACAGTATCAGTGCGGCCGAACTGCGGGATCTCAACGGCTGGTTGCAGCAGCTCAATCCTTGAGAATGGTTTTGACCAGGGCTTCGTGAGTTTTCTCGTCGCTGGCGCGAGAAATCACCTGCACCAGTGCCATTTTCGTTCCGGAGCCGGCCATCAACGTTGTGTTTAGCGTCTGCCCGCCACCCTGGGTGGCGGTGCTGTCTACCTGACGCAGGCCGAGGCCAGTGCTTTTTTGGGTCAGGCTCTTTTCGCTGAGCTTGTTGAAGTCCGGCAAGGCTTTGCGTTGATCGTCGATGAAACTCGACACACTGCCATCGAGGAATTCACCGTCGTTGTCCTTGACGTTCTGGCCTTGAGGAATCTGGTTTTCGGCGGCGATGACTACAGTCTTGGTTGCCTGATTGGTATACATCGTGCCCGTGGCGCCACTTGGGCTGGCCGGCAGCGGGTCCGCAACGAAGCCTTTTGGCAGAACGAAAGTGAACTTGCCGTCGAGCATCGAGACTTGCCCGGTCGGCGCTTTTTCCTTGGCTTTGGCAGCCTGAGCGTTGATGGCGCCGAGACCGGCGACGGCCGCCAGCAACACGATGACGGCTTTCTTGCTCAACAATGACATTCGAATCTCCGAGGGATGGGCGCGCTAGGCGGGCGATCATCCCACGCAGCGCGCCGTCACTCCAGCGCGGTTCGTCAGGGCTACTGGGGTTGCTGTTGCTTCGCCACAGGCTTGGCCAGTAACTGGCGGGTCACGCCGAGCATGGCGACAGAGACGGCAACCCCCACGGCGAACCCGCTGAGCCCCATCGTCGGCAGGGTCAATGCCGACACCAGACAAAACGCCGAAAACGAATACATTCCCGTGGCAGTGGCTCTGAGCAATGCCGCGGTAAATGCTGCGCCGCGCGTCTGCTGGGAAAACACCGCCATGACGCTGCCGAGCACCGGGAATACTGCCAGCAGGCCGCTCCAGCGCGCGCCCACGGAGCTCGCCACCAGAGTGACCACCAGCGTCAACGCGGCTCCGGCAATCATCCGCCAGATCAGTTTGTCCGACTTCGGCGTCGGGCTGTTGAGCAGCGGTTGCACTTTCGGAAACAGGTAAGGTGAGGACAGCAAGGCGATCGCCGCAATGATCACGGAGAACGGCAGCGATGCGGGAATCAGCGACAACAGCAGCGCCAGTGCCGCCCAGACCGCCATCGAAACGGCCAGCGCCCATGGCCAGTTGGCCCGCTGCGCAATCTGCGCGTAGGTAATGCAGAAGGCAATCATGGCGAACATTGCCGACAACGCGGCCACCGCCGATTGCGCTGCAAACGCCGGACCTTGCTCAACGGCGAGGAAAAACAGAATCGGCCCCACCACCACCGGCAACCCCGACAGCCACCCAGCCACGCTTGGCCCCCAACGTTTGCCGGCGAGGGAAATCAGCAGCAGGAAACCGGGGATCAGCAGAAGTTTGAGGATCAGCACGCAGGTGTCTCCGTCACAGGGGTGCGGCCACGTTAGCATTGCCGAGCAGACAATGCTGCCAATGTGTGCAAATATTGTATACAAAAACTTGAGATAGCTTTGCCAGCTATGCTCTGCTGATCCGAGCCGTTTGGAATCGTTGCCGCCATGAATAGAACACGAAAGGTAATGCGCGGATGTTGCGGAATCGGTCTGTGGGCACTGCTGCTTACGCCAACCTGGGCCAATTGGCAGGACGCGGTGCCCGGCGCGCAGATTATCGGCAGCGGCGACTTCAGTGTGTTTGGTTTCGATGTGTACAACGCACGCTTGTGGAGCGCCGCGCGACCGCTGGCCGAGGATCAGCCCTTTGCTCTGGAATTGATCTATCGCCGCCGCATCACTCGCGAAGATCTGGTCCAGGCCAGCGTCGATGAAATCAAACGCTTGGGCGGCACCAAGGTCAGCCCTGCGCAATTGGCCGGTTGGCAGCAACAGATGCGCCAGTCGTTTGTGGATGTGCAGGCAGGCACGCGGATCACAGGTGTATATCTGCCGGGGCAGGGCGCCCGTTTTTTTGTCGGTCAGCAGTTGCAGCATGAAATCGATGATCCACAGTTCGCCCGGGCTTTTTTCGATATCTGGCTGGATCCACGCACGCGCAGTCCCGAGTTGCGTGAGCAGTTGTTGGGTGTCGGCCGTTGACGATGTTTTGATCTTCTAGGTTGCAACGGAAACCTCTAAGCTGCGCCTTTTCCGACTTGTTTCTGGATGTGTGCGTGAAATTCAGCTTGCCCAAAATCGCCACCGCGCCGTTTTGCCCGCCGGAAGTCGCCGGCAGCGTCGCGGTGGATCCCAATGCCACATTCTTTAAACGCGTGCTGCGTTTCGCCGGCCCCGGCTTGCTGGTCTCGATCGGCTACATGGACCCCGGCAACTGGGCGACCGCCATCGAGGCCGGTTCGCGTTTTGGTTACAGCCTGTTATTTGTAGTGTTGGTGGCGAGTCTGGCGGGCATGGTGGTGCAATGCCTGTGTTCGCGGCTTGGCATCGCCACGGGCCGCGATCTCGCGCAATTGTCCCGCGAGCGCTACAGCACGCCGACCGCACGTCTGCAATGGCTGTTGGCAGAGATTTCGATCATTGCCACCGACCTGGCCGAAGTACTCGGCTGCGCGCTGGCGTTTCACTTGTTGCTCGGTTGTTCGCTGACCTTCGGCATTGCCCTGACGGCGTTCGATACGCTCTTGGTGCTGGCTCTGCAGAATCGCGGGTTTCGCCGTCTCGAGGCAATCATGCTGGTGCTGGTCGCGACCATCGGCGTGTGCTTTTTCGTTGAACTGGTGCTGATCAAACCGTATTGGCCGGACGTGTTTGGCGGTTTCAAACCCTCATTGTCGGCGCTCAGCGACGCCGCGCCGTTGTACCTGGCCATCGGCATTCTCGGTGCGACCGTCATGCCGCATAACCTGTATCTGCACACCTCGATCGTGCAAACGCGAATGATCGGCAAGGATCTGGCGAGCAAGCAGGACGCGGTGAAGCTGGCGCGCATCGACACCATCGGTTCGTTGGCGCTGGCGCTGCTGGTCAATGCGGCGATCCTGATTCTCGCGGCGGCAGCGTTTCATCAGTCCGGGCATACCGATGTCGTTGACATCCAGGATGCCTATCACTTGCTTGATCCGCTGGTCGGTGGTGCGCTGGCCAGTGTGCTGTTCGGGGTGGCGCTGCTTGCTTCGGGGCAGAGTTCGACGTTCACCGGGACCATCGCCGGGCAGGTGATCATGGAAGGTTATCTAAACCTGCGGATCCCGTGCTGGCAACGGCGCTTGATCACCCGCGGGCTGGCGTTGATCCCGGCATTCCTCGGCGTGTGGCTGATGGGCAATAACGCGGTCGGCAAGCTATTGGTGTTGAGTCAGGTGGTGCTGAGTCTGCAGTTGCCGTTCGCGCTGTATCCGCTGATTCGCATGACCAATGACCAACAGCTGATGGGGCCGTTTGTGAATCGTTTGCCGACGCGGGTGTTGGCTTGGGGATTGTTTGGGGTGATCAGCGGGGCGAATGCGTGGCTGATTGTGCAATGGGCTGGCTGAGTTTTGATGTTGTTCGGGCTGGCCTCATCGCTAGCAGGGCTAGCTCCCACAAGGGATTTGTGAACCCGATCCACTGTGGGAGCTAGCCCTGCTAGCGATGGGGCCAGTCCATTCAAAGCAGATTTTCAATGAGCAAAAAACACCCGGTGCAACGCAAGTCGCACCGGGTTTTTTGTTGCCAGCAATCAGCGGATGTCGTGGATCCGCCGCCTGCCGTTGAACCTTTTGTTTAACCGCGTTCCAGCGCCAGCGCGACACCCTGACCGCCGCCAATGCACAGGGTCGCCAGACCTTTCTTCGCATCGCGCTTGATCATTTCGTGCAGCAGCGTTACCAGAACGCGGCAGCCCGAGGCGCCGATCGGGTGACCGAGGGCGATGGCGCCGCCGTTGACGTTGACCTTGTCCAGATCCCATTGCAGATCCTTGGCCACTGCCAGTGATTGCGCCGCAAAGGCTTCGTTGGCTTCGATCAGGTCGAGTTGAGCGATATCCCAGCCAGCCTTTTCCAGGCAGCGGCGGGTCGCCGACACCGGGCCGATGCCCATGATCGCCGGGTCGACACCGGCATTGGCGTAAGCGGCGATTTTCGCCAGTACTGGCAAACCGAGGGCCTTGGCTTTTTCCGCGCTCATCAGGATCACTGCGGCAGCGCCATCGTTCAGCGACGACGCGTTGCCGGCGGTGACACTGCCGTCCTTTTTGAACGCAGCGCGCAGTTTCGCCAGAGACTCGGCGGTGGTGTCGCCGCGTGGCTGCTCGTCGACTTTGAACGCGAGCGGATCGCCCTTGCGCTGCGGAATCAGGATCGGAGTGATTTCATCGGCGAAGCGACCGGCTTCAATAGCCGCCGCAGCTTTTTGCTGGGAAGCGGCGGCAAAGGCGTCCTGCTGTTCGCGACTGATCTGGTATTTGTCGACCAGATTTTCCGCGGTGATGCCCATGTGGTAATCGTTGAACGCATCCCACAGGCCATCGCTGATCATGGTGTCGACGATTTGTGCGTGGCCCATGCGCAGACCGGTGCGTGCGCCCGGCATGACGTAGTTGGCCAGGCTCATGTTTTCCTGACCACCGGCGATGATCACATCTGCGTCGCCGCAGCGGATGGCCTGCGCGCCGAGGTGCAACGCCTTGAGACCCGAGCCACAGACTTTGTTCAGGGTCATTGCCGGTACCGCGTAGGGCAGGCCGGCCTTGATCGCCGCCTGACGCGCCGGGTTTTGCCCCGCGCCGGCGGTCAGCACCTGGCCCATGATCACTTCATCGACCTGTGCACCGTCCAGTCCGGTCTGCTCAAGCAACTGGCGAATCACCGCCGCGCCCAGATCCACCGCAGAAACGCTTGCCAGGGAGCCCTGAAAACTGCCGATCGCGGTACGCGTGGCGGCAACAATGACGACGTCTTGCATGTTTGAATTCCTCACTCGGCAGCGAACTGCATTTCCGGTACGTGATCCGGGACGATCAGTTTACCAGCGGTTTTGGCGACGATTTCCTCAATGCTGACGCCAGGTGCGCGTTCCTTGAGGACAAAAGCGCCATTTTCGATTTCCAGATAGGCGAGGTCGGTCAGCACGCGCTTGATGCAGCCAGCGCCGGTCAGCGGCAAGCTGCACTTGGATAACAGTTTGGACTCACCGTCCTTGGACGCGTGGGTCATGATGACGATGATGTTGTCGGCGCCAGCCACCAGATCCATCGCACCGCCCATGCCCTTGACCAGTTTGCCGGGGATCATCCATGAGGCGATGTTGCCTTCGACATCCACTTCGAACGCGCCGAGCACGGTCAGGTCGACGTGGCCGCCGCGGATCATCGCGAACGATTCGGCGGAGTTGAAAATCG
Organism: Pseudomonas fluorescens; assembly: GCF_900636825.1. NCBI lineage: Bacteria > Pseudomonadati > Pseudomonadota > Gammaproteobacteria > Pseudomonadales > Pseudomonadaceae > Pseudomonas > Pseudomonas fluorescens. Next base: position 2,281,761 of record NZ_LR134318.1, read on the forward strand.
ACGCGCCAATGCGCGCGGTCACCGTTTGTTTGCCGGCGTTGATCATGTCGGCATCGATGGTTTCTTCTGTCGGAAAGGGGCCCATGCCGAGCAGGCCGTTTTCCGATTGCAGCATGACTTCCATGCCGTCGGGAATGTAGTTGGCGACCAGGGTCGGAATGCCGATGCCGAGGTTCACGTAGTAGCCGTCCTGCATTTCGCGGGCGACGCGCTGAGCCATTTGTTCGCGGGAAAGTGCCATGTCGTTATTCTCCGTCAGCCTGAATTATTTGCGGATGGTGCGCTGTTCGATGCGTTTTTCGAACGTGCCGCAAATGACCCGATCGACGAAGATGCCCGGGGTGTGGATCTGCGATGGATCGAGTTCGCCCGGCTCGACGATTTCTTCGACTTCGACCACGGTAATCTTGCCGGCAGTGGCGGCCAGCGGGTTGAAGTTCTGCGCGGTGTGACGGTAGATGACGTTGCCGAAGTGGTCGGCTTTCCAGCCTTTGACGATGGCGAAATCGCCGGTGATGGATTCTTCCATCAGATATTTGCGGCCCTTGAACTCCCGCACTTCCTTGCCCTCGGCCACCGGAGTGCCGACACCCGTGGCGGTGAAGAAGGCCGGAATACCGGCGCCGCCCGCGCGCATTTTCTCGGCAAGGGTGCCTTGCGGGGTCAGAACCACCTCGATTTCGCCTTTGAGCAATTGCTCTTCGAACAGCTTGTTCTCGCCAACGTAGGAGGCGATGACTTTGCTGATCTGCCGGTCACTGAGCAACACACCGAGGCCGAAACCGTCGACGCCACAGTTGTTGGAAACGACGGTAAGGTCGCGCGTGCCTTTGCGCTTGATCTCGGCGATCAGGTTTTCCGGAATGCCGCACAGGCCAAAACCGCCGGCAATGACGGTCATGCCGTCCTCGAGCCCGGCCATGGCTTCCTCATAGGAACTCACGCGTTTGTCGAAACCTGCCATATGCACCTCTTTTATTATTTGCGGGCGGCTGGCTAGCCGAATGATTGGAGTGTCTCGCCGGTAGATATATTTGTTAAGTTGATTTTTAAGGTCGATTGATTGATAAAGCTCAACAATGTTTCCCGAGATCCACTGTAGGAGCTGCTGAAGGCTGCGATCTTTTGATCTTAAAAAACAACATCAAAAGATCGCAGCCTTCGGCAGCTCCTACATCGGATCGTGGCGTTCGGCTTGCAGCTCAACGCTCATAGCTTACAACTGAAGCGAAGCGACCATGACCATCAAACAGATCCGCGCCTTTCTCGCGGTTGCCCAAAGCCTCAGTTTTGCCGTCGCTTGCGAACGGCTGCATCTGTCGCAATCGGCGCTGAGCCTGACCATCAAGGCCTTGGAAGAAGGGCTGGGCGGGCGCTTGTTCAGCCGCAACACGCGCAACGTGGCGTTGACCCCGGAAGGTGAATCGCTGTTGCCGCTGGCCCGGCGCCTGATCGCCGATTGGGACAATGCCGAAGACGAAATGCGCCAGCGCTTCAGCCTGCAACGCGGCCGGGTGACGCTGGCGGCGATGCCCTCGTTTGCCGGCAATCTGCTGCCGCCGATCCTGAAGACTTTTCGCGCCCGTTATCCGAACGTCAACGTCACGGTCAACGACGTGATCAACGAGCAAGTATTGGAAATGGTCCGCGATCGTCAGGTCGAACTCGGGGTAGCGTTTGAACCGATGCAGAGCACCTCGATGTCGTTCACGCCGTTGTATATCGATCGCTTTGTCGCGGTGGTGCCCAAGGAATCGCCGCTGGCCGAGCGCAGCGAGATCGACTGGCAGGTCTTGTTGCAGGAGCCGTTCATTACCCTGCAGCGACCATCGACAGTGCGGGTCATGCTTGAAGAGCATTTGCAGGCGCGCGGCATGAAGTTGCCGGTGGAGTTTGAAAGTCATCAATTAGCCACGGTTGGCAGGATGGTTGCCAGCGGACTGGGCGTCAGTGCGGTGCCTGCGTTGTGCGCCGGGCAGATGCTCGAGCTGGGCGCGCACTGCCTGACGTTGAACGACTCGGTGGAGCGAGCCATCGGCGTGCTGACTGAACCGGGCAATGAATTGTCGGCAGCGGCGCAGGCGTTGTTCGATATCCTCAAGGCAGAAGATTTGGGGCGACTGTGAGATTTACCCCCTCACCCCAACCCTCTCCCCCAAGGGGGCGAGGGGGAAGGGAGCTGATCGAGGGGTTCCCAGATTCTGTGTTCGACTCAGAATTTTCATGTCGCAGTATTTAGACCCGCCCCCTCACCCTAGCCCTTTCCCTTGGGAGAGGGCTAGGGTGAGGGGCTACGTTCAAGTCGAACACATCGCCCGGGCACTCAGCGTCCCAACTCCCCAAACAACAACGGCAAAACCTGCTCACAAGACGCTTCAATCTTCAAATCCAGCAAGTTATCCGCGCGCGTTTTGCCCAGGTTGATCGCGATCAACGGCTTGCCGCGATCCACGATCACTCGGCACAGGCGAAACGCCGAGTACGCCATCAACGACGAGCCGACCACCAGCATTCCAGCGGCATGCTCGGCGGCGTGCATCGCACGCGCGGCGGTGTGCGGCGCGACGTTTTCACCGAAAAACACCACGTCGGGTTTCAATCGCTCACCTGCGCAATAGGGGCAGTGGGGCACCTGAAAGCGCGCCTCAAATGCCGGGTCGAGCAGGGTGTCGCCATCCGGCGCCTGCACCGCATCAACGCCGGCCAGATAGGGGTTGTGCATTTCCATCAGACGCTGGATCGCATCGCGCTCGCTGCGCTCGCCACAATCCAGACACAGCACTCGATGCAAGCTGCCATGCAGTTCAATCGCGTCGTGGCTGCCGGCCTGATCGTGCAAGGTGTCGACATTCTGCGTGATCAAAGCGCCGATGCGCCCGTGGCGCTGCAACTCGGCCAGCGCTGCGTGCGCCGCGTTCGGCCGCGCTTGACGCACTCGCGGCCAGCCGAGCATGGCCCGAGCCCAATAACGCCGACGCGCTTCGGGAGCGGCGAGAAACTCCTGATACATCATCGGCTGTCGGCCGCGGCGAACGCCCTCGCTGTCGCGGTAATCCGGAATGCCTGAAGACGTGCTGATGCCGGCGCCGGTCAGCACCAGGAAATCGCCGGCGGCCATGGCTTGCTGCAGGGTGTCGAGATGCGCGCGGATCGGGCTGTCGAGCATGGCAGACGCTCCGAAAAGGATGGTGCCCGCAGATTAGCATGGCGTTCCAAACCCCTGTAGGAGCTGCGGCACGCTGCGATCCTTTGATCTTGGGTTTGAAAATCAAAAGATCGCAGCGTGCCGCAGCTCCTACAGATTGGGGTCCGATCAGGAAGGTTGAGTTCAGCGCAAAAAGATCGCAGCGCATCAGGGCCGATCAGGCTGGTTCAGTTCAGCGCAAAAAGACCGCAGCGGATCAGGTTCGATCAGGCAGCTTGAGTTCTGCGCACAGGCCGCCGCCCTCGCGGTTGCTCAGGGTCAGCGATCCGCCGAGCGCCATCGCCAGTTGCTGGGCGATCGCCAATCCCAGTCCGGTGCCGCCGGTGTTGCGGTTGCGCGAATTCTCGACGCGGTAGAACGGCTCCATCACCTGCGCCAGTTCGGCGTCGGCAATGCCCGGGCCGCGATCAAGAACTTTGACGGACAGGCCGCTGCCGTTCGCCTCCACCTGCAATTGCGCGGCGCCGGAAAATTTCAGCGCGTTGTCGGTCAGGTTCACCAACACCCGGCGCAGCGCCTGCGGTCGGGTGTCGATGACGGCTTTGCTTTTGCCGTTGAGTTGCACGTCTTTGCCGATGTCCTGATAGTCGAATACCAGGCTGTCGAGGAACGAGTCGAGATCGGTGCGGCGGCTTTCTTCGGTGGCGCCGTGAATGCTGCGGGCGTAGGCCACACCTTCGCGCACCAAGTGCTCGATCTCGCCGAGATCGCTGCTCAATTTGTCTTTTTCAACCGAGTCGTCCATGAACTCCGCGCGCAGTTTCATGCGCGTGATCGGCGTTTGCAGGTCATGGGAAATGGCCGCGAGCAACTGCATGCGTTCTTTCAGATAAGCAGCGATGCGCGTTTGCATGGCGTTGAACGCCCGCGCCGCATGCACCACTTCGGTCGGGCCGTGTTCGTCGAGTTTGATCGGATGTGCGTTGGGATCGAGGGTTTCCACCGCATTCGCAAGACGGGTCAGCGGGCGGATGGCGATGCGCACGGCGAGCCAGGTGCAGAGCACCAGCAGCGCCAATTGGCCGAGCAATACCACGGGCAACCACGGCGACAGGGGCACCATCGCCGGACGTATATCGATGGTCACCGGGCTGCCGTCGCTCAGGCGCAGATGGCCCTGAAAATGCCTTCTCGGCCCGCCGGGCACCTCAGTAAAGATCACCGGGTAGGTGTCGCCGATGGCGGCGGTAATCGATGCGATGGCAACGGACTCGTCACCAGACGTGACCGGCATGCCCGGTTCGCCTTCATTGAGCAGATATTGATAATTGCGCCGCGCCAGACGCGGCAGCCAGGTCGGACGCTCGTCGGCCGGCAGACGATCAAGAATCGCCATCGAAGTCGAAACATCCGTCTCGAGATTGCCGAGCATGGTGCTTTTCGCACTTTGATAGCGCTCGTAATACTGCGCGCCAAACGACAGGCCCTGGGCGAGGATCAGCCCGATGAGGAAAATCAGCGACAGGCGCGAGGCGAGGGTGCGCGGCCATTGCAGTTTGAGTGTCATGCCGGCGCCCCAAGCAACTCGACCGGCAGCGAAAACACATAGCCTTCACTGCGCACGGTCTTGATGTAGGCCGGCTCGCGGGCATCGTCGAGCAGGCGTTGGCGCAAGCGGCTGACCAGCAGATCAATGGAACGGTCGAACAGATCGGCCTCGCGGCCTTGAGTCAAATTGAGCAATTGCTCGCGGCTGAGCACCCGTTGCGGATGGTCGAGAAACACCCGCAGCAAGCGGTATTCAGCGCCGCTGAGGGCAACCATGGTGCCGTCGCTGTCGAGCAGATGGCGCGCCGAGGTGTCCAGCTGCCAGCGACCGAAGGCCAGCAACCGGCCGGCTTCCGTGACTACCAGATTCGGCGGCAACATGCGCGTGCGGCGCAATACCGCGTTGATCCGCGCGAGCAATTCGCGGGCGGCGAAGGGTTTGGTCAGGTAGTCATCGGCGCCCATTTCCAGACCGATGATGCGGTCAGTTTCATCGTTGCGCGCGGTGAGCATCAGCACCGGCGTGGCCTTGTGCTTGCCCACCCGCAGTTCGCGGCACAGCTGCAGGCCGTCGTCGCCGGGCATCATGATGTCGAGCACAATCAGGTCGACGGTGTTGGCGTCGAGGAAACTGCGCATTTGCCGGCCATCGGCAACCACGGTCGTGCGCAAGCCGTTTTTCTTCAGGTAATTACCTACCAGTTCACGGATCTCGCGGTCGTCGTCGACGATGAGAATGTGATCGACATGTTCCATCGTTCAAGCCTCTGTCTAAAGGGGAATGCCGTGCAGTCTATAGCGCCGTTGACCGCACGCCTGCCTGCCTTTGTATTGCAGTGTATCTGCCGCGTAGACGGATACACGCAGACGCAAAAACGCGATTTCTTCTGGCTTTTGTATCGCTGTGTATCTACAGGGCGCGCAGATACACAGCGATTGATTCTCGTCCTTTCCTGACACAGACGCGATACCTCAAGGGCCTCAAATAGGCTCCATCGAGGCCCACACAGATCGCCTCGGCTCAAAACCCACTGAAGCCTTGAGGACACCACCATGACCAACAAATCCGTAATCGCCGCTTGCCTGTTCGCCGCTCTGAACATCTGCACCCTGTCAGCGCACGCCGAAGCCGATGTCAGCCGGCAGACCTACAGCTACGGCACGCATCTGGATATCAAGAAAGTCATCTCGATGACCGAGGACGACTCGGTGGTCTGCGGCATCACCCAGGCGCGCATGGTTTACCTCGATTCGGCCGGCAAAACCCGCGAACTGGATTACAGCAAATTCGCCGACGGCTGCAACAACCAGAACTGAGTCTTCCCTAACTTTCTGCAAGGAGTTTTGCCATGAACAATGTCTCGCGCTTTCTGACCGCATTTGCCTTTTCCTTCGCCGGTGTGGCCGCCCACGCCGACAGTTCCGTCGAAACCGGTAGTTGCGGCAGCAGCACCTGCTTCCAGCTGACGACCGTGGCGAAGGAGGGCAGCGACGCACTGATCGCCGCCGACGGCTCCAGCCGCACGCCGCAGGGGCAGATGGTTGCAGCTGACGGCTCCAGCCGCACGCCGCAGGGGCAGATGGTTGCCGCCGACGGCTCCAGCCGCACGCCACAGGGCCAGCTCGTTGCGGAAAACGGTGCCAGTCGCACCCCTCAAGGGCAATGGCTGGACGATCAGAACGCATGAGCCACGGCGTCGAAAAAACTCGGTAGCGAGGGCGCGATTGGCCTCGCTACCCGGTTGAGTGCCCAGCCTCTTTTTCAAGGTGACCCCCTATGTACCTCATCGCGTTTCTCGGCGGTCTGCTGACCGTTCTCAGTCCCTGCATCCTGCCGGTGGTGCCATTTCTGTTCGCTGGCGCCAACCGCACCCGAACTTCGATCTTCCTGACGCTGGGCGGCATGGCGCTGACCTTTGCATTGATCTCCAGCCTCGCCGTGGTCAGCAGCGAGTGGGTCATTCAGGCCAGCAACACCGGTCGCCATGTGGCGCTGATCGTCATGGCGCTGTTTGCCTTGTCGCTGATCTCGGCCCGTGTCGGTGACTGGCTGACCCGGCCCTTGGTGGCGCTGGGCAACCGTCTCGACCAGAACACCCGCAAACGCGCAGGGCCCTTGGGCCCGATCATGCTTGGCGTGGCTACCGGTCTGCTCTGGGCACCCTGCGCCGGACCGATTCTCGGGGTGATTCTGACTGGCGCAATGCTGCAAGGCGCCAACGCGCAGACCAGTTTGTTGCTGTTGGCGTATGGCGCCGGCAGTGCCTTGTCGCTGGGCACGCTGATCTTCGCCGGGCGCGGTCTGGTCAATCGGCTGAAACCGTCGATTCCGTTCACCGGTTGGTTGCGTCGCGGTGCGGGGGTCGCGGTGCTTGCCACCGTGGCGGTGATTTCGACGGGGGCGGACAAAACCCTGCTCGCCAGCACGTCATCCGAAGGCGTCGCCAGCGTCGAGAAGAATGTGTTGGAGAACGTACCGAAAGTGGTCGATTACTTTGTCAGCAAGGTCCGCGCCGATTCGATGCTGGACCCGGCCCAAGGCGCAATGCCGTCGCTGGCGGGGGCGGTGCAATGGCTCAACTCACCAGAGCTGAACGCCGAGTCCCTGCGCGGAAAAGTCGTGCTGGTGGATTTCTGGACCTATGACTGCATCAACTGCCAGCACACTCTGCCGTATGTCAAAGAATGGGCGAAGAAATACGCGAAGGACGGCCTGGTGGTGATCGGCGTGCACACCCCCGAGTACGGCTACGAGCGGATCATCGACAACGTCAAGGATCAGGTGAAAAAACTCGGCATCACCTATCCCGTGGCGATCGATAACAACTACGCGATCTGGCGCAACTTCGACAATCAGTACTGGCCCGCGCATTACCTGATCGATGCCAAGGGCCAAATGCGTTCCAGCCACTTCGGCGAAGGAAGCTATGACGCGAAGGAGCAGATGATCAAGCAATTGCTGGAGGAGGCGAAAGCGCCCGCGGCTTGACCGGCGATGTGTTGCAACGGCTTTACAAATCCCCGCCACTCATCGGCAAAGCCGCTGTTTTCGCTGCTCGCCGGACGATCGGCGGGGACGCCGACCGGACTCGGCGCGATAGTGGTAGAGCAGGGTGATTGTCGACTCTGTCGCATAACAAGAGGTCGCCACGGCGGCGGCAATTGAATGGTCCGACCGCCACCGAATGATGACCGACCCCACCTCTAGCGGAGCGCACATGCATGAGTACGCCGATTGATCTCATTGCCTTGAAGGAACGCCAGAAAGTCGCCTGGGCCAGTGGCGATTACGCCGTGATCGGCACGACCTTGCAGATCGTCGGCGAAACCCTCGCCGAAGCTTGCGATTTGCGCTGCGATGAAGAGGTGCTGGATGTCGCCGCCGGTAACGGCAATGCGACACTGGCGGCGGCCAGGCGCGGTTGCCAGGTGACCTCCACCGACTACGTCGCGGCCTTGCTGGAACGGGGCCAGGATCGCGCTCGGGCCGAACACCTCGACGTGACTTTCCAGGTCGCCGATGCCGAGGCGTTGCCGTTCCCGGATGAAAGTTATGACGCCGTGCTCTCGACGTTCGGCGTGATGTTCGCGCCGGATCAAGTCAGGGCGGCCAACGAGCTGGGGCGGGTCTGCCGCCGGGGTGGGCGCATCGGTCTGGCCAATTGGACCCCGGAAGGGTTTGTCGGGCAGATGTTCAAGACCCTCGGTGCTCACTTGCCACCGCCGGCAGGCGCGCAGCCGCCGTCGAACTGGGGCTCCGATGCATGGCTGCACAAGCACTTCGACGACCGCGATTTTCTCGTGCGGGTAACGCGGCGCGAATTCAATTTCCGGTATCGCTCAGCGGCGCATTTCATCGATATCTTTCGCCACTGGTACGGCCCCGTGCATAAGGCCTTTGCGGTGCTGTCGCCGGAAGTGGGGCAGGCGCTGGAGAGTGATTTGACGCAACTGCTCGAACGCATGAATCGGGCGGGGGAGGAATCGCTGGTGGTGCCGAGTGAGTATCTGGAAGTGGTGATTACCAAGCGCTGAAAGACCTTGTATTCACGCTCAGTGCCACTCCCTGCGGGAGCTGGCTTGCCAGCGATGACGGAGTGTCAGCCAACTACCTTTTGGCTGGTCTGGCGCTATCGCTGGCAAGCCAGCTCCCACAGGTTATTTGTGGCGTCCTTAAGGCCTATTTCAAATGGGCGCGATCAAACCACTCCAGCGCCGTGCGCCAGATGCAGATCCCCAGAAAATATGCCGACATCAACAACCACAGGCCCATCACCAGTGGATTGATCACCGGGTGATTGAGCACCAGCGACAAACTGCACAGCAGCCAGATCGCCGTCACCGCAATGTTGATCGGCATGAACCGCCGCACGCGGAACGGGTGCAGGAATTTCATGCGCGTCACGGTCAGCAATGCCAGGCCGATCACGGTGAGAAACGTGATCCATGGCCCTGGGCCAATGATGTACAGACACAGCGCGACAACATTCCACGCGGCCGGAAAACCGACAAAATAGTTGTCCTTGCTCTTCATGTTGACGTTGCAGAAGCAGAACAGCGACGACACCAGAATCAGCGATACCGTTAGCAACAATGTGTAGTCGGGCAGCGGAATGTAGCGATAGATGAACAGTGCCGGAATGAACACGTACGTCAGGTAATCGATCACCAGATCGAGGACCGAACCGTCGAAACTCGGCAGGACCGATTGCACGTTGACCTTGCGCGCCAGTGCGCCGTCGAGGCCGTCGACGATCAATGCCACGCCCAGCCACATCAGGCAGTGGGTCGGCTGATTCTCGAGCAGGGCGAGGGTAGCCAGGAACGCGGTCACCACGCCGGTCGCGGTAAAGCCATGGGCGCCCCATGCTTTGAGCCTGGCAATGTGTACGGTCGAAATCACGGGAGCGTTCTCCAGATAGTGAAGCAAGCCGGTGTTCACCCTCAGTCGAAGGGTGCCGGCCAACCGGGTCGGGGTTGCAGCTATCGACCGGTCTGGCCGGGATAAGGTTCACCTACCCTGAATCTTAGCTGGCGAAAGAAAAAAATCGCGGCGCAGCCGGATCAAGCCCTTAAGTGTCGGCCAAACGGTGCTGGCGCTATGGCTTGAGCGGTCTATCGTTGCCTGACGCAGTCACCGCCTACGCTTGAGGATGACGTCATGAACACCAGCGATTTGCTCGAACAACTGTTACGCGGCCAGGCTTCGTCGGGACAACAACGGGGCGCCGCTGGCGGTGACGGCCTGGGCGGACTGGGCGGCTTGCTGGGCGGGTTGCTCGGTGGCGGAGGTTCGAACGTGGGCGGCGCTGGCTCTGGTGGCGGACTGGGCGGATTGCTCGGTGGGTTGCTTGGCGGCGGTGCGGGCGGCGGACTCGGCGGCGCTTTGGGAGGAGCGTTAGGCGGCGGTGGCGGCGCGCAACGCCGATCCGGAGGTGCCAACTACGCGGCCCTCGCGTCGCTGGGAATGATGGCGTACCAGGCCTATCAGGCCTGGCAACGCAGTCAGGCCAGCGCGGCCCCGCAACAGATGCTGCAAACCGCCGATCTGCTCGCCGGCCCCGAAGTCGAGCAACACAGCCACGCGGTACTGCGCGCGCTGATCGCTGCGGCCAAGGCAGACGGGCGTATCGATGACAGCGAAAAACAGCGGATCAGCAGCGAGATCGGCAAACACACCGAGGATCCGCAGTTGCAGCGTTGGCTGGATGCCGAAGTCGCCAAACCGCTGGATCCCTCTGAAGTAGCCGGCTCAGCGCAAGGCGACCCGGCCGTCGCAGCAGAAATGTACCTGGCCAGCGTGATGCTGATAAACGACCAGCAAGACGCCGAGCGCCGCTACCTGGACGAACTGGCGGCAGCGCTGCGCATCGATCCGGCATTGCAGGTGCATCTGGAACAGCAGGCCAAGGGCCAGGGCTGAAATCAAAAGATCGCAGCCTCCGGCAGCTCCTACAGTGAATCAGTGTAGGAGCTGCCGAAGGCTGCGATCTTTTGATCTTGATCTTGATCTTGATCTTACCCTTCAAATCCAAACCGCATCCCACAACGGATAATCGCCCAATCGCTCAACCAGCCCGGCCCGCAAAGGGTTCAAGACGATGTACCGGGCCGCGGCTTTGAGATCTTCATCTCGCCGCAGCGCCCGGTCGTGATATCCGCGTTGCCACATAGGACCCTGACGGCCAAGTTTCAGATTTATCGAGCGACAACTCCGCGTTTTCACCCGACACATCAGTTGCGCCAAGGAGCCTTGCTTGAGATCGACCAAACAATGGAAGTGATCCGGCATCACCACCCATGCCAGCGACTCGACCTTTCCCTCCTCGTCAGCAGTACGCATCTGTTCGACTAACAAACGTCCCAGTCGCCAGTCGGAAAACATCGGGCGCCGTTCCTGAATGACGGCAGTGAGCAAATAAATACGTCCGGCCTCGCTGAAACGGCCTTTCCTCAAACCACATCCCTTGGCAGCAACAGGCATTCCTTGCCCTCCAAAAATCTCCGTCCCCCAAACCTTAGCAATTCCTCTCACCAACGCGAATCCAATCCATTGCACGATGTAAAACTGTAGGAGCTGCCGAAGGCTGCGATCTTTTGATCTTAAAAAATCAAGATCAAAAGATCGCAGCCTCCGGCAGCTCCTACACCGATCTCCGTTAGGCTTGTCCTGAGCGGGCAAGGAAGAACTGCTAATGGCTGGCTCGACTAAAAGCGACGAAGCCAAACTGTAGGAGCTGCCGCAGGCTGCGATCTTTTGATCTTAAAAAATCAAGATCAAAAGATCGTCCGATCGCGGCCCGAGCCTTCGGCAGCTCCTACAGGAGGACATGCGGCGATAAACGGCCGTCCGTCAGGGCAATTTTCACGTGGATTGAATTTTTCAGCGGCGCGAGCCCTCTGCTTTGTAGAGGCGTATGAAACAGCGTCCTGCCAATCGACCGGGAAAAACTGCCATGACTGTCCTGACACGCCTGCAAACTGCGGCGAACCAGCCACAAGCGATCAATCCTGCCGGGAATCTTCGCGGCATTTATGAGGCCTTGCTCCGCGACGACGATGCCCAGGCGCTGGCGCATTCCTTTTTGCAGGAGCAACTGCAACACGCTGCCCAGATCAGCGACCCGCTGCCCAAGGATCCCGCGTCGTGGTATGCGTGGGTCGCCGAACATTGCACCGATGTTGCCGAGCAATATGGCCGCTATCTTGAACAGCGCAAGGCCGGCGGCCCTCGGCAGTTTTTCAGCTGCAAGGCGCAGGCGCTGTACTTTCTGCAAGCCGTGGCACCCACCAAACTGGTCGATGGCGCCTGGCTCTATGGCCTGACATCGCAGTGGCAGGATCCACGTTTCGCAGGCTTGCTCACTACCTATCTGGAAGAACTCGGCGACGGCAACCCGGCGCAAAACCATGTGGTGATCTATCGCAAGCTCCTTGCCGAGCACGACTTGCAGGACAGCACGGCCATCGCCGATGAACACTATCTGCAAGGCGCGGTGCAATTGGCGCTGGGCGTTGCCGGCATGGATTATCTGCCGGAAGTGATCGGCTATAACCTCGGCTACGAACAACTGCCGCTGCACCTGCTGATCAGCAGTTATGAGCTCACTGAACTGGGCATCGACCCTTACTATTTCACCTTGCATGTCACCATCGATAACGCCAGCACCGGTCATGCGCAAAAAGCAGTGCAAGCGGTCCTGGATCTGTTGCCGATCGAAGCCGATCGCGAGGAATTTTTGCGCCGTGTGTCGCTGGGTTATCGGCTCAACGATCTGGGGCAGGGCAGCCGCGCGATCATCGAAGGCTTTGACCTTGATCGCGAATTGCTGGCGATGTTCGAGCGCAAGCGTCCGTTCGGTCAGCACATGCATTCCGATTACTGCCGCTTCGAAGGGCAGACCGTCAATCAATGGCTGGCAACCCCTGAGCAACTGCCGGGGTTCCTGCAAGCCATGCAGAACAAAGGCTGGATCAAACGCGACGAAGACCCGCAGGCCAGTCGTTTCTGGCAACTGATCGCCGGCGATGGCGCGGCAATGTTCGGCGTGTTCAATGCCTATGAAAAACAGTTGGTGCACGACTGGATTGCCGGGGACTGGACGTCGCCGGATGCGCCCAAAGCGGCCCGTCGCCGCACGCAGATGGCCACGTCAATCGAGGTTCCCGAGCACGATCCCGATGTGCTGCAACTCAACGCTTCCCTGCAAGGCTTGGATGGCCCCGCGCAAATGTCGACCTTGATCCCCTGGCTCGCGCCGGACCGTCATGCGCATCCCGCCGGACTGCTGGCGACCCGACGCTTCATCGAACTCAAATCATCTCTGCCCTAAGGAAGTCCCCATGAATCAGGAAGAAAACCTGTCTGCCGATGATCGTGTGTTGCTGCAACTCGGGCGGCGATTGCACGCTGACGGCTACCGGTTCGTGACCCCGACGCCGTTGACGCACCAGCGCGTCAATCAGCGTGACGAGGGGCAGAAGTGCGATTCCCTGCGTGATGTGTTCGGCTGGTCTCGGCCATTCGAAGCGGGATTGTTGTCGAGCGACGAGCAACGCCAATTGCAGGATGCGCAGGTCATTGATGAATATCAGGGCCAGTTCAAGAGTCGGGTGCGCTGGTCGAGCCTGGATGATTTGCTGTTCGTGCATTCAGCGTTCCCCACCGACGCGGCGGATGCGGTTTTCTTTGGCCCGGACACTTATCGATTCGCGCAACTGATTCACGCGCATTTGCAGCAGAATTTCGCGCCCATCCGGCGCGCGGTGGACATCGGCTGCGGCGCTGGCGTCGGCGCGATCCTGATCGGTCGCGCACGCCGTGAAGCAGAAGTTTTGGCGCTGGACATCAATCCTGCGGCCCTGCGCCTGACGGCCATCAATGCAGCGCTGGCGGAAGTCGCCAACGTCGAAGCGCGTCACAGTGATCTGCTGCAAGGCGTCGATGGCGAGTTTGATCTGATCGTCGCCAACCCGCCCTACATGGCCGACCCCGCCGCGCGTGCCTATCGCCATGGCGGCGGGACATTGGGTGCCGGGTTATCGCTGCGGATCGTCGAGCAGGCGCTCAATCGTCTGTCGCCCGGCGGTTCGCTGCTGCTGTACACCGGCGTGGCCATGGTCGATGGCCACGATCCGTTTCTCGACACCGTCCTGCCGCGACTGGATGAAAAGCGCTTCGGCTGGACCTACCGCGAACTCGATCCCGATGTCTTCGGCGAAGAGCTGAGCAATCCTGGTTATCAACGGGTCGACCGAATTGCCGTGGTCGGGCTTACCGTAACTCGTATTGGCTAAAGCAAGGCAGGTGCGTGATGAGCAGAAACCTCGACGATTACAACCGCATGCGCGACTTTTCCGCGACCTCGGAACCGGCGGCGGTCAAACGCTCGGCGCGCCGGGCCGCGCAGGATCACGCGCTGCAGTTCTGCATCCAGAAGCACGATGCCTCGCACCTGCATTACGACTTTCGACTGGAATTGGATGGCGCGCTCAAGAGCTGGGCGGTGCCCAAAGGCCCCTCGCTCGATCCTAAAGTCAAACGCCTGGCCGTGCATGTCGAAGATCATCCACTGGATTACGCGACTTTCGAAGGCAGTATCCCGGAAGGCCATTACGGCGCCGGTGATGTGATTGTCTGGGATCGCGGCGTGTGGATTCCGCTGGAGGATCCGCAAAAAGCCTACGCCAAAGGCAGGCTGAAATTTGAATTGCAGGGCGAGAAACTCGGCGGCGTCTGGAATCTGGTGCGCACGCACATGCCGGGCAAGAAAGAGCAGTGGTTTCTGATCAAGCATCAGGACAATGCCGCGCGCCCGCAAGACGACTACGACGTGCTGGTCGCCGAGCCGGACAGTGTCTTGAGCGAACGCACCATTATCGCCAAGCACAAGCAATCGGCTGAGCAAAGCAAACCGGTCAAGAAACCTGTGAGCAAGGCCCGAAAGCCCGCCAGCGGCACTCTCACCGGCGCGCACAAGGCCAAACTGCCAGCGCAACTCAAGCCGGAACTGGCGACGCTGGTCGACAGTGCGCCCGAAGGGCAGTGGAGCTACGAGATCAAGTTCGACGGCTACCGGATCATGGCGCGCATCGATCATGATCAAGTGCAGCTGTTCACGCGCAATGGCCATGACTGGACGCATAAACTCCCGCAGCAGGCCGAAGCCCTGGCCGCGCTGGGCCTGGAGTCCGCCTGGCTCGACGGCGAGATGGTGGTCGCCAACGAACAAGGCGTACCGGATTTTCAAGCGCTGCAAAATGCCTTCGAGGTCGGACGCAGCGGCGGAATTCTCTATTACCTGTTCGACTTGCCATATCTCAACGGTGTCGACCTGCGCGAAGTGCCGGTCGAGGAGCGCCGCGCCGCGTTGTCGACCATTCTCGGTGCGCAGAAAAATCCGCTGCTGCGCTTCTCCGAGGCGTTCGATGAGACCCCGGATGCGCTGCTCAATAGCGCCTGCCAAATGCAAATGGAAGGGCTGATCGGCAAACGCCTCGGCTCGCCTTACGTGTCGCGCCGCAGTGGCGACTGGATCAAGCTCAAATGCAAACACCGGCAGGAATTCGTGATCGTCGGTTACACCGATCCGAAGGGCGCGCGCAGCTCGTTCGGTGCCTTGCTGCTCGGGCTGCATGATCGTGACAGCGGCGAATTGCGCTATGCGGGCAAGGTCGGCACCGGATTCAACGAGGCAACCTTGAAAAGCATTCTCGCGCAATTGAAACCGTTGCAGACCAAGAGCCCGGCGGTGGTCAATCCGCCCACCGGCTTCGACGCCAAAGGGGCGCACTGGTTGAAACCCAAGCTGTTGGCCGAGGTCGCGTTCGCGGAGATGACCAAGGATGGCTCGGTGCGTCATGCCGTGTTCCATGGTTTGCGCAACGACAAACCGGCCAAGGACATCACTGAGGAGCTAGCGAAGCCCGTGAAGACTTCGGAGAAGAAAACCGCTGAGAAAAAACCTGCGAATAAGGCTGCCACGACGAAGGACGCTGCGAGCAAAGCCTCGTCAACCAAAGCTGCGGCTACCAAAGCTGCGACAACCAAAACTGCTTCCACCAAAACCCCGACTACAAAAAACGCGACGAGCAAATCCGACGCTGCGCCTTCGCAGTTGGGCCTGGCCGGCGCCAAAGTGCGCATCAGCCACCCGGATCGAGTAATCGACGCGGTCAGCGGCACCACGAAAATGCAACTGGCCGAGTATTACGCCAGTGTCGCCGAGTGGATTCTGCCGCAACTCAATGAACGGCCGGTGGCGTTAGTGCGTGCGCCGGATGGCATCGCGGGCGAATTGTTTTTCCAGAAAAACGCCGAGCGCTTGGCGATCCCCGGCATCGAAACGCGGGACAAGGAACTGACGGGCCAACCGGTGATGCTGATCAACAAACCTGAGGCGCTGATCGGCGCGGTGCAGATGAGCACGGTCGAACTGCACACCTGGAATGGCACCACGGTTGACCTGGACAAACCGGACCGATTCGTTCTCGATCTCGACCCGGATCCGGCGCTGCCTTGGAAAAGCATGGTCGAAGCCACTGCGCTGACGTTGACCGTGCTGGATGAATTAGGCCTCAAGGCCTTTCTCAAGACCAGTGGCGGCAAGGGCATTCATCTCGTGGTGCCACTGACGCGCAAGTTGGGCTGGGACGAGGTCAAGGATTTCAGCCATGCGATTGTCAGCCACATGGCCAAGCTGTTGCCGGACCGCTTTTCTGCGGTGTCCGGGCCGAAAAATCGCGTCGGGCGGATCTTCATCGATTACCTGCGCAACGGCCTTGGCGCCACCACCATTTGTGCTTATTCAGCACGCACGCGTGAAGGTCTGCCTGTCTCAGTGCCGCTGTTTCGTGAAGAAGTGGCCGAGATCAAGGGCGGCAATCACTGGAACGTTCACAATGTCCACGAGCGCCTCGCCGAAGTTGGCGATGAACCTTGGGCCGACATGAAGAAAACCCGTCAGAGCATTACCGCAGAAATGCGCAAACGGGTCGGCATGAGAAAGTGATCAGGTGTCGCGCAGCAAGTCGTGGGCGTTGAGCAATTCGAAAGCGATGTGAGGGCGATTCTCCAGACCCCGGCGAATCGCCGCCGGAATCGCCGCACGGGTTTTGCGACACAGGCCGGGTAGTTCTTCGATCTGAATGGCGATGCCGCGCATTGTCCGCACTTCGTTGAAGCCGGGGGCGACATCGACGCGAATGCCCAACTGCTCGAACATGCGCTGCTGCAGGTGTTTGAGGTCTTCGAGATCCTTGAGCATTTCCAGCCGCGCGAGCAGGCGTTTTTCCTCCTCGCGGGTCAGACGCAGGATGCGCAGATCCGCGCCGGGGGTATCCAGCAACGGATCGCGCCCGCAAATGCAGGCGCCGGGTGGGCAGGGTGAGCGCAAGGGCACGGAGGTTGTCATGGCCTCCATCATAGAGGCCGGCTGACTGGTTTGCCTATGCGCGTTCAGCGGCCATCCATCGGCTGCCAATACCGTAAGCGCTACTGATTCAGGCCTTCGTACTGCACCAGAATCGCATTGGCGAGGTCGTTATCGCTGGCATTGATGCCCGGATTTTCCTGGCGAACCTGTTGCAGCACCGATTCAAGATAAACCCCACGAATGGTTCCGCCGCTGGCCACGAATGCAGACAAATCATCACGGGCCGGAATCACCATTTTGTGATCCTTGAAGGTCGAGTACAGCGACGCGGAGACACCGGCCGAAGTGGCGACGTCACCGGCATCGACATCGGCCAGCGCCGAACCGACCGGCAGGCATACGAGTAAAGAACAAACGAGCAAGGACTTGCGCATGACGGTGTTCCTCCACAGGCGCGAAAAGCAAAAGGGAAGTACTACATAATGTGAGAGGTGCGGGCGAAGCGGGAGTTCCGTGGTCGGTGAAACTCTGCGTGGCTGAGAACAGACGCGGGCAACGTCATCGGGTTTGCCCGGCCTGCATTGAGCAACCGGTCAGATGACACCGCAGGCCATACGATCACCGCCGCCACCCAATGGTTTCGGCATGTCCGAGTGGTTATCGCCACCGGCGTGAATCATCAAGGCGTGCCCCTTGATTTCGGAAATCTTCTTCAGTCGAGGTGCCAGCACCGGGTAGTTGGCGATACCGTCAGCGGTGACGTAAACCGCCGGCAAATCGCCGAGATGGCCATCGGCATAAGGGCCCAGGTGCTTGCCGGTTTTTTGCGGATCGAAGTGGCCGCCGGCGGCCAGCGCGGCGCCTTTCACGCCATCCTTCGTGCCGGCCTCGCAGCTGCCGTTTTCGTGAACATGAAAGCCGTGGATGCCGGCAGGCAGGGATTTCAGATCCGGGGTGAACAGCAGGCCATAGGCTGTTTCAGTCACGGTGACCGACCCGATCGCCTGTGGCGCGCCGTCGGCGCTGACCAGATTGACCGCGACTTTCTCCGTCGCTGCCTGAGCGGAGCCAATGGCGAAAGTACCGAGCAAGCCCAACCATAATGCGCGTTTCATAAACGTTTTCCTCTTTGGCCGTATGCGTTGCAGTTTCAGACGTGCCACGCAATCTGAAAGTTTTACCCGAGTAAGGATTCGCGCGGTCAAGACTTGCGTTAAGTGTTGCTGATTATTGCGGCTACGCCGTGGGCTGGCCTATCGGTGGCAGCATCCACACAACAAAAGATCGCAGGCTTCGCCAGCTCCTGCCGGGACTGGCATGTAGGAGCTGCCGCAGGCTGCGATCTTTTTGCCTCTACTTGCTGGAATCAGAACTTGAATGCCTGCCGCCCGACCAGCAGCCACTTGCCACCTTGTTTTTGCCAGATTTGAAAGTTCTCGATCTCCGTCGGCACGACCTCGGTCCCCTTCAACGCCTGGGCAGAAAAGTGATGGCGCACTAACGCGGTATCGCCGGACAGGGTGATGGTCTGCTTCTGCATTTCGAGGGTCTTGAACGCGCTGCGGCCGGTTTCGATGTCGGCGATGAATTCTTGCTTGTCCTGAATCTTGCCGCTGGAGTGACCGTAAGTCAGGTTGGGCGCGGTGAGTGCATTCAGTTCGGCGATGTCTTTATGCAGCATCGCTTGAGTCAGGTGGTCGACGGCTTGGGCGACGTCTTTTTCAGCCGGGGCAGGGGCGGCGAGCGCATAGCCGGAAAAAGCGCAGAGAAAACCGATGACGAGGCGCGACTTGGTCATGAGAGGTGCTTCCTTGTTTTTATGGATTGACGACTGACCGAGTTCATCAGTCATCGTACAACCTAGCAGATTAACCAAAGTTTGGCAGCGCGCTTTTTTCCATTGCACCGGTGGGGTGAATTTGCGGCGGGTTCATTACCGAATTGGCGGGGTCATGTTTGATTTTTGAAATGAAGATCAAAAGATCGCAGCGTTCCGCAGCTCCTACATGGGTGGGGGCGTCAGTGTTTGCGCGGTGTTGCTGCCGGCGCACGACATTATGTAGGAGCTGTCGAGTGCAACGAGGCTGCGATCTTTTGACCGTCGCCGGCCGATAATTCCCGGAGCGGGAAAAAGACTCTCGAGTCGGGAACAGACGCGCGGGTTTGCCGTGACGTGATATTCTGCGCGCCAACTTGTTTTGACCTAATTCGGTCGGCTCGCTTTCAGGCGCGCCGACGGGATCCCTGTCGCTCAAGTAGCTGAGCCAATAATGATAAGAAGTCAGTTCAGAAGGGACATTAACTGAGGTCGATGCAGCTTGTCGGCCTTGTGTGCCCACCCGTCAAAATTGAAGTGTGCCGGAATCTGCGACGCCAGCCTGAGCGTCACCAAAGCGGATCGCATACTGATAACAGCGGCGGGCGGAAGGCGTTTTATCATAGGTGCAACAGATGTTTAAGAAAGTGAACACAGCCTTGCTCGGTCTGGCTTTGGCGATGGGGATGTCGTCCGCCAATGCTGCCGAAGCAAAGAAAGTTGACGTCCTGCTGATCGGCGGCGGCATCATGAGCACCACCCTAGGTGTGTGGATCAATGAGCTGGAACCGACCTGGTCGATGGAAATGGTCGAGCGCCTCGACGGCGTCGCCCTCGAAAGCTCCAATGGCTGGAACAACGCCGGTACCGGTCACTCGGCTCTGGCCGAGCTGAACTACACCCCGGAAGACGACAAAGGCAACGTGACGATCCCGAAAGCCGTCGAGATCAACGAAGCGTTTCAGGTCTCGCGTCAGTTCTGGGCCTGGCAGGTTCAGCAGGGCGTTCTGAAAAACCCTCGCTCGTTCATCAACACCACGCCGCACATGAGCTTCGTCTGGGGCGACGACAACATCAAGTTCCTGAAAAAGCGCTACGAAGCCCTGCAAGCGAGCCCGCTGTTCGCTGGCATGCAGTACTCCGAAGATCCGGCTGTGATCAAGAAGTGGGTTCCGCTGATGATGGAAGGGCGTGACCCGAACCAGAAAATCGCGGCCACCTGGAGCCCGCTGGGTACCGACATGAACTTCGGCGAAATCACCCGCCAGTTCGCCGCGCACCTGCAGACCAAGCCTAACTTCGATCTGAAACTGTCGAGCGAAGTCGAAGACATCACCAAGAATGCCGATGGCACTTGGCGCGTCAGCTACAAAAACCTCAAAGATGGCAGCAAAACCGAAACCGACGCCAAGTTCGTCTTCATCGGTGCGGGGGGCGGTGCGCTGCACTTGCTGCAGAAGTCCGGCATTCCTGAAGCCAAGGAATACGCTGGCTTCCCGGTCGGTGGTTCGTTCCTGGTGACCGATAACCCGACCATCGCTGAACAGCACTTGGCCAAGGCCTACGGTAAAGCTTCGGTGGGCGCTCCGCCGATGTCGGTTCCGCACCTGGACACCCGTGTTCTGGACGGCAAGCGCGTCATTCTGTTTGGCCCATTCGCGACCTTCAGCACCAAGTTCCTCAAAGAAGGCTCGTACCTGGACCTGCTGACCAGCACCACCACCCACAACATCTGGCCTATGACCAAGGTTGGCATCAAGGAGTACCCGCTGGTCGAGTACCTCGCTGGCCAACTGATGCTGTCGGATGAAGACCGTCTGGACGCGCTGAAGGAATACTTCCCGAACGCCAAAGCCGAAGACTGGCGCCTGTGGCAAGCCGGCCAGCGCGTGCAAATCATCAAGCGTGATGAAGCCGCTGGCGGCGTGCTGAAACTGGGCACCGAAATCGTCGCTTCGCAAGACGGCTCCATTGCTGGCCTGCTGGGCGCTTCGCCAGGCGCGTCGACCGCTGCACCGATCATGCTGAGCGTGCTGCAGAAAGTCTTCAAAGACAAAGTCGCAACGCCTGAATGGCAAACCAAGCTGCATCAGATCGTGCCGAGCTACGGCACGCAGCTGAACAGCGATCCGGCCAAAGTGGCTGCAGAGTGGGCTTACACCGCCAAGATCCTCGAACTGCCGACTCCGCCAGTGATCGGTCAGGTAGCTGCTCCAGCAGCCGCAGCGGAAAAAGCTGTGGCGCCGAAGGAAAGTGCTGCACGTGACATGGCTCTGTAACTAAACCCATGCCACACAAAACCCACTGAACCGGCGACGGTCAGTGGGTTTTTTTACGCACGGAACCAAGGGCCTGTTCGCACAAACTGTACGATCTGTACGATCTGTGCGATCTGTACGATCTGTACGACCTGTAGGATCTGTAGGAGCTGACGAGTGCAACGAGGCTGCGATCTTTTGATCTTGACGTTTTAAAAAGATCGCAGCCTCGTTGCACTCGTCAGCTCCTACACTTCTACGCTTGCCGTTGAACTCAGGCTTTTGCGGACGCCAGATAGGCGCCGAGGCGTTGGCCCATTTCTGCTCCCAAGGCTTGCAACCCGCTTAGCGGCCGCACCATCACTTCGAATTCGACAATCTTGCCGTGTTCATCGAAGCGAATCATGTCGATGCCTTTGAGTTCTTTCGAGCCTACCTTGGCGCTGAATTCCAGAATCACGTTCAGGCCATCCGCAGTTGCCAGTTCGCGGTGATATTCGAAGTCTTCGAACACGTTGAACACGGTATTCAGAATCATCGACACCACCGGCGCGCCGAGATATGGCGTGTGGGCCATGGGCGAGCGGAACACCGCTTGCGGATCGAGCAACTCGGGCAGGGCGTTCAGGTTGCCGGTGCGGATCATCGCGTGCCAGCGGTTCAGCGATTCGGCCACATTAGGTTGCAGATTCAGGTCAGTCATTTGCGCTCCAGGTTTTTGTTGTTCTGGTGATGGCAATGACTCTAGATCAAACCCGATGAATGTGAATTTTCATGATCAGGCTGAATATCCACGCATCGCTCAAGCAGATCAGTTGCGCATCTGATCCGTATTTTTCTTTTGAATCTGCCGCTGTTACCGGTGCAGTCAACCGCTCAAAATGGCCCCGCAGTGCGGTCATTCGCGGCAATCCTTCATTCCGAAGTGCCCGATGCGCTGCAAGCTCAGCATCAAGGAGAGCTACATGAACAAGATGGCGATTTTTCTCGGTGGATTTCTGGCGTTGACCATTTTGATCGGCTTGCTCGCGACCATCTCTCCGGTCTGACCCGCACGCAGCTTTTTCGAACTCTGCGGTGCTCCTGCTTTCAGTTGCAGAACAGGGCCAGCACGCCCGCCACTGAACGTTTGAGGAGAGAATCATGCCTAATCCAGCCTCGCAGGGACGTTGGGTTTCCGTCGGTTTGATGGTTGCCGCGTTGGCCGGTTGCGCGATGAGCAACACCGATTCGCCGGTGCAGACGCCGGGGCAGGCCAAGGCCTCCGACACGGAAATGCTCGAGGTCGGCGCGCAATGGCTGCAGGACAAGCCGCCGATCCGCGCGTTGAACATGTACCTGGATGGCTTCCACTTTTATAACGGCCATCCCGGCGCGCAGATGGAAGCGCATCATTACTGCTCGGTGCTGAACGAAGAAGTTTTCCAGTGTGTGATCTACGACGGCAACGCCGCGCAAGCGAAGTTGATGGGTGTGGAATACATCATCAGCCAACGGCTGTTCAGCCAATTGCCGGCGAAGGAAAGAGCCCTGTGGCACAGCCATGCGCACGAAGTCACTTCGGGCCAGTTGATCGCGCCGGGCATCCCGCAAGTGGCGGAACACCGCTTGATGGAAAAACTCGCCAACACCTACGGCAAGACCTGGCACACCTGGCACACCGATCAGGACAAACAACTGCCGCTGGGCGTCCCGCAGTTGATGATGGGCTTTACCGCTGACGGTCAGGCGCATGCGCAAATGGTTCGCCAGCGCGATCAGCGGCTGGGCGTCGACAGCGCCGAGAAGAAGAAGGACCGCGCCGACATCCAACCAGCGCCCGTCGCGCCAGGGGCTGACGCCTGGCAGAAAGGCAATGTCGTGCAGCTCAACGACCCGACCGGGCATCAACATGTCATGCCGCGCCCGGCGACACCGAGCGATGAAAATGCCCGCGGTGGCAGTCAGCCGTAGCCGCTTTCGTGAGCAGGCTCACTCCCACAAGGGTTCGGTGTGCTAGAACCTGTGGGAGCGAGCCTGCTCGCGAATGCGGTATATCAGAAACCAATAGATCGTCCAGCAGGCTCACCCCAATAGGTTCAAGCCTCAATAACTCAGCGATTCAACACATCCCCCAGCCACCGCAAATATTCCCCGCGCGCGGAAATCGAGTTGTGCCCCGAATCCGGCACGACCTTCAGCGTCGCTACGCCTTGAGGAAAGCTTTCAAACAACCGCTGCGTACTGCTGCGTCCAATCACCTCGTCATCGCTCGCCGCCAACAGCAACGTGGGTATGCGGATGTGCGCCGCGTATTTGCCCGATTCGAAACGATCCTTGAGCAACCACTTCACCGGCACCCACGGATATTGCCTCACGGCGATTTCCTCGAGGCTGTTGAACGGCGTTACCAGCAGCAGATTCTGCACCGGCCGCTGACTGGCCAGACGCACCGCCACGCCCGAGCCGAGACTGCGCCCGATCAGCGCAATCTGCGGATGGCTGGCGTAGACCTGATCGAACAGCGCCAGCGCATCTTCCGCAATTGCGGCTTCCGAGGGCGCGCCCGTGCTGCCACCAAAGCCGCGGTAATGCAGAAAATACAATGCGTAATCGGGAAACGCCTCGGCAAACTCCGGCAGATTGCGCGCCACATCTTCGGCATTGCCGCCGAAATAAATCAGCGCCCGCGCGCCTGCGTGTTCGCGCACGGTCACCCAAACGTCGGCGTCCGGCATCGACAGCTTAAAACGCGAGTGCGCAGAAACCACGGCGGCAGGCTGCGGAAAATAGATCAGCGAACGTTGAAACACGAACAGTGCCGCGCACAACGCCAGGTACACGGCAACGATGAAAACGACGAGTGACATCAGGGTTCGGGACATTCGGCTACTTTTAACGGTGTAAGTGGATTCGCAGTCGCAGTGTAGTTGAGCATTTTTGCCGGACGACCCGAACACACAACATGCAACAGATCGCCGCAACAGGGGAGCCCGCATGAGCCACACTGAAGGTTATTCCCGTCGCCGACTGCTCTCGCTGGCTGCCGGGGTTTCGGCGGTCTTCACCTTGAATCGGGCGTTGGCTACCGCCACGTCATCGCCTACCCATCGAGGCCAAACCATGCAGACCCGCGCCATCCCTTCCAGCTCCGAGTCGCTGCCCCTGGTCGGTCTGGGCACTTATCGTGGTTTCGATGTCGCACCGGGCGATCCGGTTTACCGGCAATTGCCAGCCGTGCTCGATGAGCTATTCAGCAAGGGCGGCACGCTGATCGACAGCTCGCCCATGTATGGCCGCGCCGAACAGACCACCGGTGAATTGCTCTCGATCCACGAACCACGCTCGCCGGCGTTTCTGGCGACCAAAGTCTGGACGCGCGGGCGCGAAGAGGGCATCGCGCAGATGGAGCAGTCGTTCAGCCTGCTGCGCACCGAACGCATCGACCTGATGCAGATCCACAACCTGCTCGACTGGCAGACCCATCTGCCGACCTTGCGCGAATGGAAAGAACAGGGGCGCATTCGCTACATCGGCATCACCCATTACACGCCGTCGGCGTATGACGAAGTCGAAGCGGTGCTCAAGCATGAAAAAATCGACTTCCTGCAAATCAACTACGCGCTCGATGACCGAGGCGTGGAGAAGCGTATCCTGCCGCTGTGTCGCGAACGTGGCGTGGCGGTAATCTGCAACCGACCGTTTGGCGGCGGTGGCCTGCTCGCGCGGCTCAAAGGCAAACCGCTGCCAGCGTGGGTGTCGGATGTGCAGGTCAACAGTTGGCCGCAACTGGCGTTGAAATTTCTTCTCGCGCACCCGGCGGTGACGTGCGTGATTCCCGGGACCAGCAATCCGCGCTATATGGCTGACAACGTCAGGGCCGGGTTCGGGCCCATGCTGACTGATGCGCAGCGACATCAGTTGATTGCGTTGGTGGGCTGAATCGGCTCAAGAGCGATAACGTAGCGCCGCAAGTAACAACGCAAACGCCGGTGCTGCCTGGCGCCGGCTCGGGTAGTAGAGGTGATAGCCGGAAAACGACGGGCACCAATCATTCAGAACCTGCACCAGATGCCCATCGGCCAGATACGGCGCCACGACGTTTT
The DNA here is from genome assembly GCF_900636825.1 of Pseudomonas fluorescens. Taxonomy (NCBI): domain Bacteria; kingdom Pseudomonadati; phylum Pseudomonadota; class Gammaproteobacteria; order Pseudomonadales; family Pseudomonadaceae; genus Pseudomonas; species Pseudomonas fluorescens. Next base: position 2,306,987 of record NZ_LR134318.1, read on the forward strand.
CGGGAATGTAGCTGAGGCCGAAGCCGTCCAGCGCGGCGTCGAGCAGCGGGTAGACACCGTTCAGCGTGATCTGCCCGGCGACGCGAACCTTCAGGCTCTCACCGTCCTTTTCGAACTCCCATGAATAGAGCCCGCCATTGGTCGGCAGGCGCAGATTGTTGCAGGCGTGGTCGGTGAGGTCGCGTGGGGTTTGCGGGGCAGGGCGGCGGGCGAAATAGGCCGGTGCGCCAACCACCGCCATGCGCATGTCGGGGCCGATGCGTGTGGCGATCATGCCTTGGGCGACATCCTCGCCCAGGCGCACACCCGCATCGAAGCCTTGGCCGGCGATGTCGACGAAACCGTAATCGCAGCAGACCTCCACAGAGACGTCCGGGTATTGCGGCAAAAATTGCTGCAGCACCGGGCGCAGGATCCAGTTCAGTGAATGGTCGGTGGCGCTGATGCGGATCTTGCCGGCCGGGGTCTCGCGCAGGTTGCTTAGTGCGGCCAGCTCCACTTCGATTTCCTCGAAACGCGGGCCAATCGTTTGCAGCAGATGTTCGCCGGCCTCGGTCGGCGAAACGCTGCGCGTGGTGCGCGTCAGCAGACGCAGGCCGAGACGCGCTTCGAGGCTGCGGATGGTGTGACTGAGCGCCGACTGCGACACGCCGAGTTTCGCCGCGGCTTTGGTAAAGCTGCGCTCGCGTGCGACAGCGAGAAAGGCAAGCAGATCGGTGGCATTTTCCCGAAGCATTGATGAGTGTCCCGCATAAGTTTTTTTGAATTTTAGTCGATTATCTGAAGAGTGCGGAGCGCTAAAGTGCTTGCATCGTTTATTCGGAGACTATCGCCATGAACCCGATTGCTGCTTCTGCGCTGACGCTTTCCCTGCTGGCCGGTGAGGTGCAGGCGAGTGAAACCCCGCGCGTCACCGTGACGCCGAATGGCTCGCAACCTTCGGCCAAAGGCCCGGCGAACTGGTTCACCGGCACCGTTCGGGTGGACGCGCCGTTCAAAGGTTCGGATGACGCGCGGGTCAGCGGCGCCACGGTAACGTTCGAGCCAGGCGCGCGCACCGCATGGCACACGCATCCATTGGGACAGACGCTGATTGTCACGGCAGGTTCTGGATTGGTGCAGGAATGGGGTCAAGCGGTTCGCGAGATTCGTCCGGGCGATACGGTGTGGATCGCGCCGGGAGCCAAGCATTGGCACGGCGCCGCGCCGACGACGGCGATGAGTCACATCGCGATTGCCGAGGTGCTCGATGGCAAGGTGGTGGATTGGATGGAGCAGGTCAGCGCCGAGCAATATCCGCAGGTCGAATGACACCGCCCCTGTTGGAGCTGTCGAGTGCAACGAGGCTGCGACCTTTTGATGTGGCTTTGAAGATCAAAAGATCGCAGCGTGCCGCAGCTCCTACAGAGGTGTATTCGGATCATCTCCGAGCAATATCCGCAGATCGAATGACCCCACCCCTGTAGGAGCTGTCGAGTGCAACGAGGCTGCGATCTTTTGATGTGGCTTTGAAGATCAAAAGATCGCAGCGTGCCGCAGCTCCTGCAGAGGTGTATTCAGATCATCTCCGAGCAATATCCGCAGGTCGAATGACCCCACCCCTGTAGGAGCTGTCGAGTGCAACGAGGCTGCGATCTTTTGATGTGGCTTTGAAGATCAAAAGATCGCAGCGTGCCGCAGCTCCTACAGAGGTGTGTTCAGATCATCTCCGAGCAATATCCGCAGGTCGAATGACCCCACCCCTGTAGGAGCTGTCGAGTGCAACGAGGCTGCGATCTTTTGATGTGGCTCTGAAGATCAAAAGATCGCAGCGTTCCGCAGCTCCTACAGAGGTGTATTTCCGCAGGTCGAATGACCCGACCCCTGTAGGAGCTGTCGAGTGCAACGAGGCTGCGATCTTCTTATGTGGCTTTGAAGATCAAAAGATCGCAGCGTGCCGCAGCTCCTACAGAAGTGTATTCAGATCATCACCGAGCAATATCCGCAGGTCGAATGCACCACCCCTGTAGGAGCTGTCGAGTGCAACGAGGCTGCGATCTTTTGATGTGGCTCTGAAGATCAAAAGATCGCAGCGTGCCGCAGCTCCTACAGAGGTGTATTCAGATCATTTCCGGCAGTGAATCAAGGATCTTGTCCAACGTGATCGGATACTCGCGCACCCTCGCGCCGGTGGCGTTATAGATCGCATTCGCCACCGCCGCACTCACGCCGCAGATGCCCAATTCGCCTACACCCTTGGCCTTCATCGGCGATGAAATCGGATCGGTTTCGTCGAGGAAAATCACCTCTTGATGCGGGATGTCGGCATGTACCGGCACTTCGTATCCGGCGAGGTCGTGGTTGACGAAAAAGCCCAAACGCTTGTCGACCGCCAGCTCTTCCATCAACGCCGCGCCAACGCCCATGGTCATCGCGCCGATCACCTGGCTGCGCGCCGAGGTCGGGTTGAGGATCCGGCCAGCGGCGCACACCGCGAGCATGCGCCGCACGCGAACTTCGCCGGTCGCCGCATCCACGGCGACTTCGGCGAAGTGCGCGCCGAAGGTCGATTGCTGATATTTCTCGGCCAGATCACCGAATTCGATGCTGTCCTCGGCAACCAGCGCACCACCTTCAGCCGCGTTGCGCAGCGGCAGGCTCTTGCTGCCGACACGCACTTGGCCATCGGCGAACTCGGCCTGATCCGCCGCCAGTCCCAGCTTCGCCGCGACTGCCTCGCGCAGCTTCACGCACGCGGCGTAAACGCCGGAGGTCGAGCAGTTACCGCCGAACTGGCCGCCCGAGCCAGCCGACACCGGGAAGTCCGAATCGCCCAAACGCACCACCACATCATCAAGGCCGACGCCCATCATCTCGGCTGCGGTCTGCGCGATGATCGTGTAGCTGCCGGTGCCGATGTCGGTCATGTCGGTTTCCACCACGACCTTGCCATCGCGCTCCAGCCGCACCCGTGCGCCGGACTTGACCAGCAAGTTGTTGCGAAACGCCGCCGCCACACCCATGCCGATCAACCAGCGGCCTTCGCGACGGGTGCCCGGTTGCGCCTTGCGCTGATCCCAACCGAATTTCTCCGCGCCGGTCTGCAGGCATTTGATCAGCTGTCGCTGGGAAAACGGCCGCTCGGTCTTCACCGGGTCGACCTGGGTGTCGTTGAGAATGCGGAACTGCACCGGGTCCATCTTCAATTGTTCAGCCATCTCATCCATGGCGATTTCCAGCACCATCAACCCCGGCGCTTCGCCCGGCGCACGCATGGCGTTGCCTTCAGGCAAATCAAGCGGGGCGAGGCGCATGCTGACCCGGCGGTTTTCTGCGGCGTAGAGCAACTGGCTCGGTTGCGCGGCGAGTTCGACCTTGCCGTCGGCCAAATTGCCCGACCAGCCTTCGTGAGCGATGGCGGTGAGCTTGCCATCCGCGGTGACGCCCATGCGGATGCGCTGGATGGTCGCCGGACGGTGCGTGGTGTTGTTGGCCATTTGCGGGCGGGCGAGGGCGACTTTCACCGGTCGGCCGGCCATCCGCGCGCCGAGAGCGGCGAGGATCACGTCGGCGCGGATGAACAGCTTGCCGCCGAAACCACCGCCGATGTACGGCGAGACCAAACGGACTTTTTCCTTCGGCAGACCGAGGGTTTTCGCAATGTCACCGACGCTCCAGGCGACCATCTGGTTCGAATTCCACACGGTCAGTTGATCACCTTTCCACGCCGCCAATGTGGCGTGCGGTTCCATCATCGCGTGGGACTGATCCGGCGTGGTGTAGGTCTGATCGAATTGCACCGGTGCGGCGGCGAAAGCTTTGTCGAAGTCACCGTGATTGACGTCCGGCAACTCGTCTTTTGGCTCGACGCCGAGGTCTTTGACGCTGGCCAGATCGAACTTGCCTTCGGCAGTTTCGTAATCGACCTTGACCAATTGCGCAGCGGCGCGCGCCTGCTCGAAGGTCTCGGCAACCACCAGTGCAACGGCTTGCTGATAATGCTGCACTTCAGGGCCGGCGAGCAGATGCGCGGCGTTGTAATCACCCTTGTCGAGCTTGCCGGCATTCTCGGCGGTGACGATCGCCAGCACGCCGGGCGCAGCTTTGGCCGCGTCGAGATGGATGGCTTTGATACGCCCCTTGGCGATTGCCGAGTCGACCATGAAACCATAGGCCTGATTGGCTGCCGCTTCATGTTGCTCATAGGCATACGTCGCCTGACCGCTGGTTTTCAACGGGCCTTCGATGCGCTCGGTAGGCTGGCCGACGACCTTCAGGCGGTCGATGGGATTGGTGGTGGCGGGCGTGTCGAATTTCATGCGGTTTCCCTCGCTTGCGCCAACACCGAAGCCAGCGTGCGCTCGACCAGTGTCAGTTTGAATTGGTTGTCATCGGTAGGTGTCGCGCCCTCAAGCAGGCGCTCGCTGACGGCTTTTGCACCTTTGGGCAGCAGCGCTTCAGCGGCTTCGACCCGCCACGGTTTCGGTGCGATACCACCGACCGCGACGCGGCCCGTGCCGTCCTTTTGCAGGATCAAACCGACCGAGACCAGCGCAAACGCGTAAGACGAGCGATCACGCACCTTGTGATAAATGTGCGTGCCGCCGACCGGGGCCGGCAGGGTCACGGCGGTGATGAATTCACCGGGCGTCAGGCTGGTTTCGATGTTCGGCGTGTTGCCCGGCAGCTGATGGAAATCTGCTATCGGGATGCTGCGCGTGCTGCCGTCGGGTTTCACCGTTTCGATCTGCGCATCGAGTGCACGCATGGCGATGGCCATGTCGCTCGGGTGAGTGGCGATGCACGCGTCGCTGACGCCAATGATCCCCAGTTGCCGAGTGACGCCACCGATGGCCGCGCAACCGCTGCCCGGATTGCGCTTGTTGCACGCCTGATGGGTATCGTAAAAGTACGGGCAACGGGTGCGCTGCAACAGGTTGCCGGCCGTGGTCGCCATGTTGCGCAATTGCCCGGAGGCCCCCGCAAGCAGAGCGCGGGAGAGCAGGGCGTAATCCTTGCGCACGCGAGCATCGGCGGCCAGATCGGTGTTGCGCACCAGCGCGCCGATGCGCAATCCGCCCTCGGGCGTGGCTTCGATCTGATCCAGGCCCAAGTGATTGACGTCGATCAGGTGCACAGGGGTTTCGATGTCGAGTTTCATCAGGTCGAGCAGGTTGGTGCCGCCAGCGATGAACTTGGCGCCCTCGACCTGCGCGGCCTGGGAGGCGGCTGCCGCAGCGGAGTCGGCGCGGCTGTAATTGAAGGCTCTCATGCCGGCACCTCCGCGACTTCAGTGATGGCTTCGATGATGTTCGAGTAAGCGCCGCAGCGGCAGATGTTGCCGCTCATGCGCTCCTGCAATTCGGCGGCGATCAGTTTCGGCGGCTCCGTCAGGCTCGGGCTGACGTGGCTGGGAATGCCGTCGCGGATTTCCTTGAGTACGGCGACTGCCGAGCAGATCTGCCCCGGCGTGCAATAACCACACTGGTAACCGTCGTGCTTGATGAACGCCGCTTGCATCGGGTGCAGCTTGTCCGGCATGCCGAGGCCTTCGATGGTGGTGACTTCGCTGCCTTCGTGCATCACCGCCAGCGTCAGGCAGGAATTGATCCGGCGACCATCGGCGATCACCGTGCAGGCGCCGCACTGGCCGTGGTCGCAGCCTTTCTTGGTGCCGGTCAGTTGCAGATGTTCACGCAGGGCGTCGAGCAGGGTGGTGCGGGTGTCGACTTCGAGGGTTTGCGCTTTGCCGTTGACTTGCAGGGTGACTTTGCTCATGGCCGGTTGCTCCAGACTGGCCGCGTAGGCCTTGAGGCTGATAAAGGGGGGCATTGCGAACGCCGTCGCGGTTACGGCGCCGAGGATCAAAAAGTTGCGTCGGGAAATCGCCATGGTTCGATTCCTTGTCTCTCATCGGGCGGCAGGATTGCAAAAGGCCCAATAGGGCGCGCCGGCATGCATGCCAGTCTCGTAAAAGGAGTGACCGCAGGAGGGAGGTAAAGGTTTTGTCGGATTTGCGCTAAAGAGTTATGTGCTGGATTCATCAATCTGCAGATCACCCAAAAACTGTGTAGGTGAGCCTGCTCGCGACAGCGGTGTGTCAGTTAATGTTGATTCGACTGACACACCGCTATCGCTGGCGAGCCAGCTCCCACAGGGTTCCGAGTTGTTAATCCAATTGCTTCACAACATCAAAACCTGTGGGAGCTGGCTTGCCAGCGATGAGGCCGTTGCGTTCACTCTGAATCTAATGCCCACCCACCACCATCGAGGTAAACGGTGCGACATACGCCTGCAACGTCACCAACCCGCCGACCAGAATCGCCAGCACGATCGAATGGAAGAACACGTAACGCAAAATCTCACCTTCATGCCCATACCAACGGGTCGCGGTCGAGGCGACGACGATCGATTGCGCATCGACCATTTTGCCCATCACCCCGCCGGAGCTGTTCGCGGCTGCCATGAGCACCGGGCTGATGCCGAGTTGTTCCGAGGTCACCCGTTGCAAGCCGCCAAACAGCACGTTTGAGGCGGTATCGGAACCGGTCAGCGCGACCCCGAGCCAACCGAGCAACGTGCCAAACATCGGGTAGAAAATCCCCGTCGCCGCGAACGCCAGACCCATGGTCGCGTCCAGCCCGGAATAACGCGTGAGAAACCCCAGCGCCAGCATCGCGGCAATGGTGATCAACGAAAAGCGCACCACCCACAATGTGCGCAGGTATTGCTTGATCAATTGCGGGATCGAATAACCCATCAGCAGACCGCCGACAATCGCCGCCAGCAAGATGCCGCTGCCGGTCGCGGTCAGCCAGGTGAATTTGTACACCGCTTCCTCGGCTTTCGGCGCCGCGACCACTGGCGGGACTTTCTCGATCTGCAGGTGCAGGCTGGTGAACGTCACCGCCGGGGCAAAGATCGGATTGGCCTCGCGCACGGGTTTGCCCTGCGGATCGAGTTTGGCCGATTGCGTCACCGGATCGATCACCGGGCGCGTATCAAACATGTTCTTGAAGCCCTGGGTGCCCCAGGCAAACACGAACACGGTGAGGATGATCCACGGCATCCATGCGCGCATCACTGCCGGACGCGCCTGATCGCTGAACGCGGCGCTGGCGGTGACTTTTTCTTCGTCGACCTTGGAGTTATCGACGCGACCCGACAATGCCGCCGAAGTGTGAATAGTCGCGGGCTTCCAGACCTTCAAGAACAGCGTGAGACAGGCCATGGAAATCAGCGCGGCGATCACGTCCACCAGCATCGGACCGTGGTAGTTCGATACGAGAAACTGCGGAATGGCGAAACTCACGCCGGCCACCAGAATCGCCGGCCACACTTCGAGCATCTTGCGCCACCCGGCAAACGCCCAGATCAGCCAGAACGGCACCAGCACCGAGAAAAACGGCAATTGCCGGCCGACCATCATCGACAGCTCCATTTCATCCAGCCCGGTGACTTTGGCCAGGGTGATGATCGGCGTGCCGAGGGCGCCGAAAGCCACCGGCGCCGTGTTGGCAATCAGGGCCAGACCGGAAGCGGCCAATGGCGAAAAACCCAGGCCAATGAGGATCGCTCCGGTTACCGCCACGGGCGTTCCGAAACCCGCCGCACCTTCGAAGAATGCGCCAAAGCAAAAGGCGATCAGCAGCAACTGCAAACGTCGATCATCGGTGATCCGCGCGAGGGAATCCTGCAGCACTTTGAACGAGCCGTTTTCAGTGGTCAGGCGATGCAAAAAGATGATGTTGAGGACGATCCAGCCAATCGGCAGCAAGCCATTCGCCGCCCCGAACAACGCCGCCGAACCGGCCATGCCTGCGGGCATGTCGAAGGCGAAGATCGAGATCAACAGGGCTGACGCCAGCGCCAGTAACGCTGCCAGATGCGCCTTGACGTGAAAAAACGCCAGCGCCGCCAGCATCACCACCACCGGCACGGCGGCCATCAGCGTGGACAGCACCGGATTGCCGAACGGGTCATAGATTTGCTGCCAGACCATGGTCCACCTCTGCTTGTTGTTATTGAGGGCGCAGATCCATTGCATGGGGGTTGGTGCAAGCAGTATAGGTGGCATTACGCCGCCGTTTGGGCGTGATGAACGGCCCGACAAACGGTCGATGCTGGCCACTGAATCAACGCGGTTTTGTCCGGTCGTATTTGCGGCTGCGCGCTCCGCGTCGAAAAGGCGCTGGCAGCGTGGCGATTTCCGTCGTCAAGACTTGGGTTTTAGGGAAGTGTTGAATGAAGCAAGCGACAACGATGCTGCTTACTGTGACCGCCGCCGTATTGCTGAGCGGCTGTATTGCGGATTTTGATGATGACCACCGGCATGGCCGGCATTACGACCGCGACCACGGCCGCAACTACGATCATGATCGGCGCTGGGATGATCGTGACGACGACCGCCGCGATGGCCGTCGTTATCACCGTGATCGCGATGATGACTGATTGAATGCATAAAGGGCGTTCCCTCGAGGAACGCCCTTTTTGCATCAGCCTTCAGCTAAAAAAACGAGCGCTCGCCCGGACGCTGGATCGCGCAGGCACGGAGGCCTCGATGTCCAGCAAATGGGTGGCGAGAATGTCGCTCAGAAAACGGAACTGATCGTTGATGCCAACCACTTCATTGCTGAAATGATGGGTCGCGGCGGGCATCAGCAGATCTTCGAAACGTTCGTTGAACACCAGCGCCTGGGTCTTGTGCGACACCGCGTGCTGGTCGTAATAGTTGCTACCGAACAGCGGGAAGCTCACGGAGAGTGTGACGTGGGTGTGAATCATGCTGTGAACTCCTCGTTGTGTTTCGGATGGCTTAATCGTGCCTTCGATGGGCGGCGGGCGGAAGGCAATCGTCGCGATGTTGAATATCGATGGCAGTGATGTCTGGGTTTTTTGTGGTGTTGCTGATGGCCTCATCGCTGGCAAGCCAGCTCCCACAGGATCTGCAGTGACCGCAGATTTTGTGCGCACCAGAGAAACCCGTGGGAGCTGGCTTGCCAGCGATGAGGCCAGTACATCCAGCATCAGGCTCAATTGACCCACCTATACTCAAACCTGCACCCCGTCATCCAGAGGACTCAACCACCGTGAACCCGCGTGCGCTGGTCGTCGTCGCCGTGTGTCTGCTGGCCGGCTGTGCCGCTTCAGCGCGCCCGCCAGTGGCGCCGGTGCGGGCGGTGGTGGTTTCACCAGCAACCTGGCAGCAGATCGATCGGGAAATCGTCAGCGCTTCGCAGCAATCCACTGAGCAGGTCAAACTGTTCGCCCGGGGCTCGATGGAACATTGGCGCACTCGCGTCTATCAGCAAACTGAAGAAAATTTCATCCCGTGGTTCAGCAGCTACTGGACGCAGGAATGGCTGTCGATGAAGGTGAGTTGGTACACGGTCAGTGCCGGCGGCGAGCACGACGCCTCGGCAAGACGGCTGGCGACCTATCTGCTTGAGCAATATCAGGAAAAGGTCTTGGCGCCGGTGGCGGTAGAGATCGACCCGGATGCGATTCTCGGCCAGGCCACGGCGTTTTATGCGCAACTGATGGCGCAACAAATGCCGCTCATCGCTCAACGTCACGGCGTGCCGGTTGCGCAGCTTAACGCACGCCTGCAAAAAATCCCGGCCATTGCCTTGGGCCCTCCGTTGGCGCGGGATGCTTCGTTGTATCAAGTGATCAGCAGCGAACCGTTGAATACACTGCCGGCGTACGCCGCGCTGATCGGCAAGATCCACCAGGACGGTGGCGCCAAAGGGGTAGCCGCCACCGATGGCGGCATGGCACCGGTGGCCAAGCGTGCCAGTCAGCGCATCGAAGCGGAGATGGCGCCGCGCGGCGCCGCGAGTGCGGTGGCCGCCGCTGCCGGGAAATTGGCCGGCGGGCTGATTTCGGTGGGCGTGGCCGGGATCCGCGCGATCATCCAGGCCAATGACCGCCCCGATAGCGAGGCCTTGATCCGCAGCAGCCTGGGCAACACGTTCGACAAGGCCTGGCTGAAGCTGGTGCAAAACCCGACCACCGGAGTCATGGCCGGTACGCTGCACATGGCCAGTCAGGTCGAAGGCCATTTGCGCAGCAATTCGGAGCCGCCGGTCGGCTTGGGTGTGAACCGTGTCGAATGGCAGCCGCCACCGTCGACTACTCAGCAGATCGAACCCACTGTGCAAGGAGAATGAACATGGCTTACATCGATATTTTCGTCGCGCCGGTGCCAGACGCCAATCGCGAGCAATACAAACAACACTGTGAAATCGCCGCGAAATTGTTCCGCGAATACGGCGCGCTGGACGTGGTCCAGTGCTGGGGCGATGACGTTCCGGACGGCAAACTCACGTCATTTCCGCTGGCGGTCAAGCTCAAGGAAGGCGAAACGGTGTCGGCCGGTTGGCTGGTCTGGCCGGACAAAGCCACCCGCGACACCGGCATGGGCAAAATGATGGAAGATCCGCGCATGCAACCGGACGTCAACCCGATGGGCTTCGATGGGCAACGGATGATCTTCGGCGGCTTCAAGAACATCCTGGAATCCTGAGGCCTCTCAGTCACACCTCAATACCCCTGTGGGAGCTAGCCCTGCTAGCGATTAGGCCAGCACGGGCACCATCTTCATTGGTTGATGCACCGCAATCGCTAGCAGGGCTAGCTCCCACAGGGTTTGTGTTTACTCGGTAGTTGGCGTGATGCGGCAGCTTTTGCGCTCGCGGATCTGTTGCTCCGTCGGGCGTTCGCGGACGAATTCGAAGCGCGGCTCACCTTCGCTGTAATGCACCAGCCAGCCCCATTCCAGTTCGGTTTCAGCCTGCCCGGGCTGCGGTGGCCGAGCCCACCAGGGTTCTTTGCTGAGGATCTCGCGCATCGCGGTCTCCGGTTGATGGCAATCCTTGAACTATAGCCCGCTGTCACGAGTCGTCAGATCAGGCTGTATAGAATCACCTGATCGACGAACAAAGGAGCAGGGCCGATGAGCGATGATGCGCGCCGGGATGAACCATCCAAACGACTGTTTTTTGCGCTCGATTGCCCGCCGGAGCAGCGTAAGGCGATTGCTCAGTGGCGTGCGCAATTGGGCCTGCGCACCGGCAAATCGGTGCCGGCGGACAATTTCCATCTGACCCTGCTGTTTCTCGGCGCGGTGCCTTTGGCACAGATCCATGGCGTGTGCGAAGCCGCGAGCAGTGTGCGCACGCCGGGCGAGGCATTGCGAGTGCCACTGGATCGGTTGCAGGTCTGGCACCGCGCGGGCGTGCTGTCACTGGCGCCTGAGCAGGCGCCGCCGGCGTTGTTGCGTCTGGTGTATGCGCTGGAGCAGGCGATGCTGCCGTTCGGCTTTGAAGAAACTACCCGCGAGTTTCGCCCGCACCTGACGTTGGCCCGGGAATACCGCGCACCAGAGCCGGAAGCGGCCACGCCAGCTGAGTTTTTTCTGCGCGCGGAGCGCTTCGCCTTGTTCGAATCGCACAAGGGCCGCTATCGCGTGTTACAGGAATGGTCGCTGCTTTGATCGGACAAAAAAAGGCGCCCGAAGGCGCCTGAGAATTCACCTGAACCGAGGGAGCCAGGTGAGGCCGTTCAGAGAGGTTGCAGCGGTGGTAAGGCGCTGCGTGAACGGGAAATCATTGATTTTCGAATCCCCGACGCTCCCTTGCAGGAGCTGCGGAACGCTGCGATCTTTTGATTTGGGTTTTGATAAGCAACATCAAAAGATCGCAGCGTGCCGCAGCTCCTACAGGTAAGGGTCGGGTTGGTTACTTGCCGAGCTTCACCCGCGTCCAGCCGCGGGTCATGATCCGTTGCGTCGCAATCGGCTGATCCGGCACTGCGTACAACGTCGCCATCACTGCCGCCGACGGGTACGAGCCCGGGTCGTTGCGGATCGCTTCGTCGACCAACGGCGTGGCCGCTGCGTTGGCGTTGCTGTAGCCGTTGCTGTTGGTGATCTCGGCGATGATCTCCGGACGCATCAGGAAGTCCATGAACAGGTAAGCGTTCTCGACGTTCGCGGCGTCGCGCGGGATGGCGACCATGTCATAGAAGCTGCCGGCGCCTTCCTTGGGAATGCTGTAGTCGATCACCACGTCGTTGCCCGATTCCACCGCGCGGGCCTTGGCCTGCAGCACGTCGCCGGAGTAACCGACCGCCACGCAGATATTGCCGTTGGCCAGATCGGAGATGTATTTCGAGGAGTGGAAATACGCCACGTTCGGACGGATCTTCATGAACAAAGCTTCGGCCTCGGCAATGTGCGCCTTGTCCTTGTCGTTCACCGGATAACCCAGATAGTGCAGGGCGGCCGGGATCATTTCGGTGGGCGAATCGAGAAAACTGATGCCACAGGCTTTGAGTTTTTCTGCGTTCTCGGGTTTGAACAGCAAGTCCCAGGAATTGGTCGGAGCGTTGGCGCCGAACACTTCCCTGACCTTGGCCGGATTGAAACCGATGCCGATCGAGCCCCACATGTACGGGAACGCATGGGCGTTGTCCGGATCACTTGCAGCGGCGTTTTTCAGCAGCACCGGGTTGAGGTTCTTCCAGTTCGGCAGCTTGGATTTGTCCAACGGCTGATAGACGCCGGCCTTGATCTGCTTGGCCAGAAAACTGTTCGACGGCACCACCAGATCGTATCCGGATTTGCCCGCCAGCAAACGTGCCTCGAGGGTTTCGTTGCTGTCGAAAACGTCGTAGGTGACGCGAATGCCGGTCTCGTCTTCGAACTTCTTGACGGTGTCCGGCGCGATATAATCGGACCAGTTGTAAACACGCAGCACCTTGTCGTTGGCCTGGGCGCCCATGACCATCGCGCCCATTAAGGACAGTGTCAGCAGAGTCCTGCCAAACATTTTCATCGGTACAACTCCATTCTTCTTATTCAAAAACACAAAGCCCAAACTTGGTTAACAGCGCCTGCATGTGTAGGAGCTGTCGAGTGAAACGAGGCTGCGATCTTTTGATCTTCAAATGCAAAGTCAAAAGATCGCAGCGTGCCGCAGCTCCTACCGGTCAAGCGGTGGCGGCTTGTTGCGGCTGCCACGCTTCGTTCGCCGTCTGATCCATCGCTTCCTGAATGGCCCGTTTGCGGTTGGCTTCTGCCTTGCGACCGAAATACCAGACCAAAAACGTCACCAGCGACACCGCCAGCAGAATCAGGCTGGCCACCGCGTTGATTTCCGGTTTCACCCCCAAACGCACTGCCGAGAACACTTCCATCGGCAACGTCGTCGAGCCCGGGCCAGAGACGAAGCTCGCCAACACCAGGTCATCCAGTGACAGGGCAAACGACATCATCCCGCCCGCTGCCAGCGACGGCGCGATCATTGGAATGGTGATCAGGAAAAACACCTTGAACGGCTTCGCACCGAGATCCATCGCCGCTTCTTCGATCGATAGATCCAGCTCACGAAGGCGGGCGGAGACTACCACCGCCACATAGGCCGCACAAAACGTGGTGTGGGCGATCCAGATGGTGACGATGCCACGCTCCTGCGGCCAGCCGATCAGTTGCGCCATGGCCACGAACAGCAACAACAGCGACAGACCGGTGATCACTTCAGGCATCACCAACGGCGCCGTGACCAGCCCGCCGAACAGTGTGCGGCCCTTGAACCGCGTAACGCGGGTCAGCACAAACGCCGCCAGCGTGCCCAGCGCCACTGCGGCAATCGCGGTGTAGCAGGCGATCTCCAGCGAGCGCACCACCGAGCCCATCAGTTGCGTGTTGTCGAGCAGGCCGACGTACCACTTGATCGACCAGCCGCCCCACACCGTCACCAATTTCGAGGCGTTGAACGAGTAGATCACCAGAATCAGCATCGGCAGATAAATGAACATCAACCCGAAGATCAGCATGAATTTCGAAAAATTGAAGCGTTTCATCCCCGTGCCTCCATCTCTTTGGCCTGGCTGCGGTTGAACAGCAGAATCGGCACAATCAGGATCAACAGCATCACCACCGCCAGCGCAGACGCCACCGGCCAGTCGCGGTTATTGAAGAACTCTTGCCACAGCACGCGACCGATCATCAGCGTTTCCGGGCCACCGAGCAGTTCCGGGATCACGAACTCGCCTACCACCGGAATGAACACCAGCATGCAGCCGGCGATGATGCCGTTCTTGGCCAGCGGCACAGTGATTTTCCAGAAGTTGTTGAAGTTGCTCGAGCCGAGATCCGACGCGGCCTCCAGCAGACTGCCGTCGTGTTTGACGAGGTTGGCGTACAGTGGCAACACCATGAACGGCAAGTACGCGTACACGACGCCGATATACACCGCCGTGTTGGTGTTGAGGATCTCGATCGGGTGATCGGTCAGCCCCGTCCACATCAGAAACGCGTTGAGCAAACCGTTGTTGCTGAGGATGCCCATCCACGCATACACGCGGATCAGGATCGCCGTCCAGGTCGGCATCATGATCAGCAGCAGCAGGACATTTTGCGTTTCCTTGCCGGTTTTGGTAATCGCATAAGCCATCGGAAATCCGATTACCAGGCACATCAGCGTGCTCAGTGCCGCAACTTTCAGCGAACCGAGGTACGCCGACAGGTACAGGTCGTCTTCGCCGAGCAGGGTGTAGTTGCCGATGTTCAGCAGCAGCTGGAATTTCTGTTCGGCGTAGGTGTAGATCTCCGAGTACGGCGGGATCGACAGCGCGGCTTCCGAGAAGCTGATCTTCATCACCAGAAAGAACGGCAACATGAAGAACAGGAACAGCCAGATGAACGGGATGCCGATCACCAGTTTTCGTCCGCTGGGCACCAGGCGCAGGAATTGCTGATTGAAGGTTCTCATGAGCGCAGTACCACGCCGCTGTCGTCTTCCCACCACACATAGACCTTGTCGTCCCAGGTCGGTCGCGCGCCACGGCGCTCGGCGTTGGCCATGAACGACTGGACGATTTTGCCGCCGGGCAGCTCGACGTAGAACACCGAGTGGCCGCCGAGGTAGGCGATGTCATGCACCTTGCCTTCCGACCAGTTGTAGCGGAACTCCGGTTGGGTGGTGCTGACGAGCATTTTTTCCGGACGAATCGCGTAGGTAATCGACTTGTCCTGCACCGAAGTGCTGACGCCGTGGCCGACGTAGATCTTCTGCTGCAAGTCCGGGCTGTGAATGATCGCGTGGCCTTCGAGGTCTTCCACCACGGTGCCGTCGAAGGCGTTCACGTTGCCGATGAACTCGCAGACCATGCGGCTGACCGGCGCTTCATAAATGTCGACCGGGCTGCCGATCTGCGCGATCCAGCCCAGGTGCATGATCGCGATGCGCTCGGCCATGGTCATGGCTTCTTCCTGGTCGTGGGTCACCATCACGCAGGTCACCCCGACGCGTTCGATGATCTGCACCAACTCCAGTTGCATTTGCGAACGCAGCTTTTTATCCAGCGCACCCATCGGTTCGTCGAGCAACAGCAGCTTCGGCCGTTTGGCCAGCGAGCGGGCGAGGGCCACGCGCTGCCGCTGGCCGCCGGACAACTGGTGCGGGCGGCGCTTGGCGTATTGGGTCATGTGCACCAGACGCAGCATTTCTTCGACGCGGGCATCGATTTCGCTGGCCGGCAAACGGTCCTGTTTGAGGCCGAAGGCGATGTTCTGTGCCACGGTCATGTGCGGGAACAGCGCATAGGACTGGAACATCATGTTGATCGGCCGCTCGTACGGCGGCATATCGGTGATGTCCACGCCGTCGAGCAGAATCCGCCCTTCAGTCGGGCGCTCGAAACCGGCGAGCATGCGCAGCAAGGTCGATTTGCCCGAACCGGAGCCACCGAGCAGGGCGAAGATTTCGCCTTGATGGATCTCCAGGGAGACATCATCCACCGCCGTGGTTTCGTCGAATTTCTTGGTGACGCGATCGACCTTCACCAGAACCTTTTTCGGTTGCTGATGACCCTCAAGAGCCTTCCGGTAAGTGCTGGAGGCGTTTGCCATGTGAAACTCCCAACAGGTTTCGTTTGCCGGGCCAATGTGGCCTGGCTTAAGTGGATTGCAAGCCAGGAACAACCATTCCCCTCACACATGGCCCTGTAGGAGCTGCCGAAGGCTGCGATCCTTTGATCTTGTTTTTTACAGTCAACATCAAAAGATCGCAGCCTTCGGCAGCTCCTACAGGGGGCCACATTTTCAGGGGGTTGCCCTGGCTTGTTCGGCGCCGCCGTCCTGGCTGCCTGGGTCGTGCTTGTTGTTATTACGGGTGTCGTTGTTCACGAAGGCCGGGTGTGCACAGGCACGCCCGGCCTTCGTGGGGGCAGTAAATCGTTATGTAGTTTTTGCGGGTGTCAGCGCTGGTTGCGTCGCGCCGCCCGTCGCCGGCAAGCCTCGCCAAAGGCCTGGAAAATCTTCAGGTAGTTGGGGTTGTCGAGCACTTGCCATTCCGGGTGCCATTGCACGCCGAGGGCGAAGGTCGGGCTGTGCTCGATCGAAATCGCTTCGATCAGGCCATCTGGCGCCACGGCTTCGGCGCGCAGGCCAGGGGCGAGGCGGTCGATGCCTTGACTGTGAATCGAATTGACCTGGAACTCGCCGGGCAACTCCAGCGCTTCGAACACGCCGCCCGCGAGCACCGTCACCGCATGGGCCGGTGCGTATTGCACGGCCACATCCGGGCTGTCGGCTTCGCGGTGGTCGAGCATGCCCGGCAACTCGTGCACCTTCTGGTGCAGGCTGCCGCCGAACGCCACGTTCATTTCCTGGAAACCACGGCAGATGCCAAGTACCGGAACGCCCGCCGCGATGGCTGCACGCAATAAAGGAAGGGTGGTGGCATCCCGCGCCGGATCGTGATCCGTGCCGGGGGCGCTGGCCGGGCCTTGATAGTGGAAAGGTTCCACGTTCGACGGCGAGCCGGTCAGCAACAGACCGTCGAGTTGACCGAGCAGGTCGTCGATTTCAGTCAGGTTGCCAAGGGAAGGGATGACCACCGGCAGCCCCTGAGCGCCAACGCTGACAGCACGTACGTACTTGTCGCCGCTGATGTGATAGGGGTGCAGGCCAATCTGTTTGACGCACGCAGTAACGCCGATCAATGGCTTGAATGCCATTTTTATTCACCTCGAAGTTTGACACTTGAACGAGCTTTTCCGGAGCTTAGCCTCGTTGATTTTAATTAACAACTGCCATGTAAAAAATTCTCAACGCCGTTCATCTTATCTTCATGATTCTCGGGGCTTCGGCGCCTGTATTGGCACGAGAGTGTTAAAAAAAGCCCGAAAAATAAACCTTTGAAGGTCATCTGTTCGCTATTGACTTCACTTTGCCGTTCGGGTTGACTGGCTCGGCGAAACAGCAGTGAACATAATAATTAACAGCTAAATAGGTGCATCATGTCGGTCCCTCTGCGTACCGTTCAACTCAACGAAGCCAACGCATTCCTTAAGAAATATCCTGAGGTTTTGTACGTCGACCTTCTGATTGCGGATATGAACGGTGTGGTGCGCGGCAAGCGCATCGAACGCACCAGTCTTCACAAGGTTTACGAAAAAGGCATCAACCTGCCAGCTTCTCTCTTTGCTCTGGATATCAACGGCTCTACGGTGGAAAGCACCGGCCTGGGTCTGGACATTGGCGACGCTGACCGCATCTGCTACCCGATCCCCGGCACCCTGAGCATCGAGCCTTGGCAGAAACGCCCAACCGCTCAATTGCTGATGACCATGCACGAGATCGAAGGCCAGCCGTTTTTCGCTGACCCGCGTGAAGTGCTGGCCAACGTCGTGCGCAAGTTCGACGACCTCGGCCTGACCATTTGTGCAGCGTTCGAACTCGAGTTCTATCTGATCGACCAGGACAACGTGAACGGCCGTCCGCAGTCGCCACGTTCGCCGGTATCCGGCAAGCGCCCGGTGTCGACGCAGGTCTACTTGATCGACGATCTCGACGAATACGTCGATTGCCTGCAAGACATCCTCGAAGGCGCGAAAGAGCAGGGGATCCCGGCTGACGCCATCGTCAAGGAGAGCGCCCCGGCGCAGTTCGAAGTCAACCTGCATCACGTTTCCGACCCGATCAAAGCGTGCGATTACGCCGTCCTGCTCAAGCGTCTGGTGAAAAACATCGCCTACGACCACGAGATGGATACGACCTTCATGGCCAAACCGTATCCGGGCCAGGCGGGCAACGGACTGCACGTACACATTTCGATTCTGGATAAAGAAGGCAACAACATCTTCGCCAGCGAGGATCCCGAGCAGAACGCCGCGCTGCGTCACGCGATCGGCGGTGTGCTGGAGACCCTGCCTGCGCAAATGGCGTTCCTGTGCCCGAACGTCAACTCGTACCGCCGTTTCGGCGCGCAGTTCTACGTGCCGAATTCGCCGAGCTGGGGTATCGACAATCGCACCGTGGCCGTGCGCGTTCCCACCGGTTCGCCGGACGCCGTGCGCATCGAACACCGCGTCGCCGGTGCCGACGCCAACCCGTACTTGCTGATGGCTTCGGTGCTGGCCGGCATTCACCACGGTCTGACCAATCAGATCGAGCCGGGCGCGCCGGTGGAAGGCAACAGCTACGAGCAGAACGAGCAGAGCCTGCCGAACAACCTGCGCGACGCCTTGCGTGAGCTGGACGACAGCGAAGTCATGGCCCGCTACATCGACCCGATGTATATCGACGTATTTGTCGCGTGCAAGGAAAGCGAGCTGGCCGAGTTCGAAAACTCGATCTCCGACCTTGAGTACAACTGGTATCTGCATACGGTCTAAAGATCAAAAGCCCCTCACCCTAACCCTCTCCCGGAGGGAGAGGGGACTGATCCGGGGATGCTCGGGAAATCCTGCGACCTGAACGATTGTGCCGAATCGATATCCGGCTCGATTCAATCTGAACGATCCAGACGATCATGGATTCGGCAAAGATTTTTCAGGTCGGCGCAGTTTCGAGCATCCCCCGATCGGTCCCCTCTACCCCTGGGAGAGGGCTAGGGTGAGGGCAGCCATCTTAAGACAGACACAACACCCCAAATTCCCCCCTTGTCGAGCCCACAACAATGACAATGACCCGCAACGACTGGGAACAACGCTTCCAGTCCCTGACCATCGAATCCCGCGCGTTCATCAACGGTGAATACCGCCCCGCGATCAGCGGCGACACGTTCGAATGCCTGAGCCCGGTGGACGGTCGCTTCCTCGCCGCCGTTGCCAGCACCGATGACGCGGACGCAAACCTCGCCGTCGAAGTCGCGCGCCAGTCTTTTGAATCCGGCGTGTGGGCGAAGAAAGCCCCGGCCGAACGCAAGCGCATCCTGATTCGCTTCGCCGATCTGATCCTGCAGAACCAGGAAGAGCTGGCGCTGCTGGAAACCCTCGACATGGGCAAACCGATCAGCGATTCGATGAGCATCGACATCCCGGCGACCGCCAACGCGATCCGCTGGAGCGCCGAAGCCATCGACAAGATCTACGACGAAGTCGCTGCTACGCCGCACGACCAACTTGGCCTCGTCACCCGCGAGCCGTCCGGCGTGGTTGCCGCGATCGTGCCGTGGAACTTCCCGCTGATCATGGCCAGCTGGAAATTCGCCCCGGCGCTGGCCGCCGGCAACTCATTCATCCTCAAACCTTCGGAAAAGTCGCCACTGACTGCGATCCGCATCGCGCAACTCGCGCTGGATGCCGGCATTCCCAAAGGCGTGTTCAACGTCCTGCCAGGCTTTGGTCACACGGTCGGCAAAGCGCTGGCGTTGCACATGGATGTCGACGTGCTGGCTTTCACCGGCTCCACGGCGATTGCCAAGCAACTGATGATTTACGCCGGGCAAAGCAACATGAAACGCGTCTGGCTCGAAGCCGGCGGCAAGAGCCCGAACGTGGTGTTCGCCGACGCACCGGACTTGCGCGCAGCCGCACAGGCAGCGGCCGGTGCCATTGCCTTCAATCAGGGCGAAGTGTGCACCGCCGGCTCGCGTTTGCTGGTCGAACGTTCGATTCGCGAGCAGTTCATTCCGCTTTTGGTGGAAGCGCTGCAAGCGTGGAAACCGGGGCACGCTCTTGATCCTGCGACCACCGTCGGTGCGGTGGTCGATCAGCGTCAACTCGACAACGTGCTGCGCTACATCGGCATCGGCCGTGAGGAGGGCGCTGAGCTGATTGCCGGCGGTCAACGCACCCTCGAAGAAACCGGTGGCCTCTACGTGCAGCCAGCGATTTTTGACGGTGTAACCAACGCGATGACCATCGCCCGCGAAGAGATCTTCGGCCCGGTGCTATCGCTGATCACCTTCGACACCGCCGAAGAAGCGCTGCAAATCGCCAACGACAGCATCTTCGGTCTCGCCGCCGGCGTGTGGACCAGCAACCTCAGCAAGGCGCACACCTTCGCGCGCGGTTTGCGCGCTGGCAGCGTTTGGGTCAACCAGTACGACGGCGGCGATATGACCGCGCCGTTCGGTGGTTTCAAGCAATCGGGCAACGGTCGCGATAAGTCGCTGCACGCGTTCGACAAGTACACCGAGCTGAAAGCGACCTGGATCAAGCTCTAACTCTTTTACAGCGGCGGTCGCCCTGTGCTGGCGGCCTTCGGAGAAACGTATGAAACAGCAACACGTAAACAGCTACTACGCCGCCACCCGCAACGAAGTCATCGATTTTCCGGTTCTCGAAGAGTCGGTCGAGTGCGACGTGTGCATTATCGGCGCCGGCTACACCGGCTTGTCTTCGGCGCTGTTCCTCAGCGAAGCCGGCTACAAGGTCACGGTGCTGGAAGCGGCGAAAGTCGGTTACGGCGCCAGCGGTCGCAACGGTGGGCAACTGGTCAACTCCTACAGCCGCGACGTCGATGTGATCGAAGAACGCTACGGCGACAAGACCGCGGAAATCCTCGGCAGCATGATCTTCGAGGGTGCTGACATCATCCGTTCGCGCATCAAGGATTACGACATCCAGTGCGACTATCGCCCCGGCGGTATTTTCGCGGCGATGAACAAGAAACAACTCAACGGCCTGGCTGAGCAGAAGCGCAGTTGGGAACGTTACGGCAATCGCAACCTGAAGATGCTCGACGCTGCGGACATTCGCCGCGAAGTCGGCTCCGACGCTTATGTCGGCGGCTTGCTGGACCTGCAGGGCGGTCACGTCCATCCGCTGAATCTGGCGCTCGGTGAAGCTGCCGCGACCGTGCGTCTGGGCGGCAAGATCTATGAGCAGTCGGCTGCCGTGGAAATCAAGTACGGCGAACCCAACGTCGTGCGCACCGCCAAAGGCCAAGTCCGCGCCAAATACCTGTTGATCGCCGGCAACGCATATCTGCCGCAAGGCCTCGACAATCGGGTGACCGCGAAAAGCATGCCGTGCGGCTCGCAGATCGTCGTCACCGAACCGTTGAGCGAGAAACAGGCGCGCAATCTGATCACCAACAATTACTGCGTTGAAGATTGCAATTACCTGCTGGATTACTACCGTCTCACCGCCGACAACCGTTTGCTTTACGGCGGCGGCGTGGTCTACGGCGCGCGTGAGCCGGACGACATCGAACAACTGATCCGCCCGAAGATTCTCAAAACCTTCCCGCAGCTCAAGGACGTGAAAATCGACTACCGCTGGACCGGCAACTTTCTGCTGACCATGTCACGCATGCCGCAATTCGGCCGCATCGAGAAAAACGCTTACTACATGCAGGGCTACAGCGGCCACGGCGTCACTTGCTCGCACCTGGCCGGCAAACTGATTTCGGAAATGATCCGCGGCGACGCCGAACGCTTCGATGCCTTCGCCTCGCTGCCGCACATGCCGATGCTCGGCGGCCGCACCTTCTCCGCGCCACTCACCGCCCTCGGCGCCGTCTATTACTCGCTACGCGACCGCTTTGGCATCTAGGTTACCTCCCCGGCGGCGGTCCGAAAGGCCCCGCCGGTTTTTCCCCTCAACAGCACACAAAACCTGTGGGAGCTGGCTTGCCAGCGATGGCGGTCTATCAGCAAAAAGAGATGTTGAATGTGCCATCCAATCGCTGGCAAGCCAGCTCCCACAGATTTTGTATTCAGCCCAGAATTACCCCCGGCAGGCTCATTTCACCCACCGTCCATCGAACCTGCTGAGCAACACTCGCAAACGTGATTTAATAGCCGCCTTTCACGGTTCCGGGACACGGGAGCAACGTGATCCGCGCCATCTGCGCGGCACCCGCCACCCACCCCCATCGTCCTTAGTCGTTCTCACATAAGGCTGTCATGGATACGGGTTCTCGACTCAAACTAGTACGCGAAAGCTACAAACTCTCCCAGCGCGAACTCGCCCGGCGTAGCGGCGTGACCAATGCGACCATCTCGCTGATCGAACAGAACCGCGTCAGCCCTTCTGTCAGCTCTCTGAAAAAGCTGCTCGAAGGCATTCCGATGTCGCTGGCCGACTTCTTCACCTTCGACCAACCCCCGCGCGAACATCAATATGTGTTCCGCGCCAACGAACAACCCGACCTCGGCCGCCATGGCCTGCGCCTGCTGCTGATCGGCGCCTCCGTGCCCAGCCGCCAGATGCGTTTGCTGCGCGAGCAATACGCACCGGGCGCGAGTTCCGGGGAAGAGCCGATTGTTCACGCTGAAGGCGAGGAGTGCGGGTTGGTGACGCGCGGGACTGTCGAGTTGACCGTGGACGGGCAGATAAGCGTGTTGAGTGCGGGGGATGGCTATTACTTTCCGACCACACTGCCGCACAAGTTCCGCAATATCGGGGCGGATGAGGCTGAGATTATCAGTGCGAATACGCCGGCGAATTTTTGAGGGGCATGCGTCTCGCATAGCTTTGTCGACATTGATTTCTCAGGAATGCCCGGGCCCCCTGGGTTTTTTCCTGCGAAGTATTCAGATGTCGACATTTCGCGATGTCTCCAGGCGATAGCCATTCGTCCGGCGCATCGCACGTTCGCCGCATACCTTCTTCCAATGCTGTAACCCCCCCCACGCAAAGGAAGAGCCACCATGCTGAACCATAGATTTGCGGTGATTACCCTCGCGGCGTTGCTGTTCGGCAGTGCGCCGTACGCGCTCGCGGCCGGCGAAACGTCGACCCCGAAGGCGAGTGACGGCACCAGCCAGACTCGTGAACCGGCTTCTCCAGCCACCAATGCCGACCCGGATGCAGATTCGCTGCCCCCAGGTGGTGATGGTGGCAAAACCGATCAAGGGCCGGCGGCACCTGCAACCCACTCCACCCCTGCGGGTCAACCATCCGGTAGTAGCAGCAGCGGCGGGAGCGGTGGTTGATGGGTATCGCGCACTAAAATGCCCGGTCTTTTCAGTCGGGCTTTTTTCTGCCTACAAGGTATCGTTTTTTGATGCCCTGACCTCTCTTTCGAGCTGACGGGTTTGTTTATTTTGCCATTCGTCAGCCCCTCCGCATTTTCGCCACGCAGGTGATTCCAATGCTTACCTTACCCCGCAAAGGAACCGCCAACATGCGTAAATCCAACTTCGCAGCACTGACGCTTGCCACTCTGTTATCCGCCACCTCGCTCTACGCAAATGCCGCCAACGAAACGCCGACGCCGACCGCCAACGATGGCAATAGCCAGACCAACCCGAGCGCGCCGGAAGACATTCATTCCAACGGCGCCACCGTGCCGAAGGGCACGCAGGGCAATACCACCAACAACGACGGCTCGACACCCTCGGGCGGCACGCCCAGTGGTTCGAAACAATCGAACGACAGCGGCACCAGCAGCGGTGCCGGCGAAGGTTAAGCATTTTTCGAATGCAGCAAGCCCGGCATCAAGCCGGGCTTTTTGCTGGGCAATCCTCGAGACTGAAGCTATTCCGCCTTCCAGTTCCCGCCACTGTTCTCACAATCAATCTTCGCCTGCGCCAGATGTTCACCGTCGTAGTAATACGTGGTGACTTGGGCGTTATCGGGCATGTTCAGAGGTTGGGCACTTTTGTCTTTGCTGGTC
The DNA here is from genome assembly GCF_900636825.1 of Pseudomonas fluorescens. Classification (NCBI taxonomy): domain Bacteria; kingdom Pseudomonadati; phylum Pseudomonadota; class Gammaproteobacteria; order Pseudomonadales; family Pseudomonadaceae; genus Pseudomonas; species Pseudomonas fluorescens. Next base: position 2,330,826 of record NZ_LR134318.1, read on the forward strand.
GAGTGCGGGTTGGCCAGGGATTCCTGGGTGAGGCGAGCGGTGCAGGTGGCCTGGTAGTGGTCGTCGCAGCGATCGACTTTTTTCTTGGTGGTGTTGAGGGTGTCCTTGCTTTCATTGCTGCATGACCAGTTGATGGAATCCACGGGCATGCCTTCGTATTCGTAGCAGCTGTGGGTTTCCACCGCCGGCACCGAGGCGCTGGAGGAACGGGTCTGCACGTCGCAGCCTTCGGCCATGACGCAGGTGGGGATGATGGCGAACGTGGCGATCAGAAGCAGCAGTCGGGTTTTCATCGGCAATTCCTCTCCAATGGCGCCGCGTCTGATCGGTGATTTGGCGCTTGTCTGGTTTCGAGGCGGCGAGGGCGGGCAAGGTTCAATCGGCTTTGAGCCTTCTTCGCGTACACTGCGCAACAATCAGAAACGTACGGAGACTCCAATGGCCCAATCCCTCGAACGCGCCATCGCCATTGCCGCCGCGGCCCACACCGGGCAGGTCGACAAGGGCGGCGCGCCGTATATTCTGCATCCACTGAAAGTCATGTTGCGCATGAATACGCTTGAAGAGCGCATCGTCGCCGTGCTGCACGATGTGGTCGAGGATTGTGGGGTGAGCCTCGACGATTTGCGCGCGGAAGGCTTTAGCGAGGAGGTACTGGCGGCGATTGCGGCGGTGACCAAAGTGCCCGGTGAGACCTACGAGGATTTCGTCGGCCGTGCCGCGCAGAACCCGATCGGGCGGGTGGTGAAACTGGCGGATCTGGAGGAGAACAGCGATATCTCGCGAATTGTCTCGCCGAGTTGGGAGGATCTGGAGCGGATCGAGAAGTATCGGCGGGCGATTGCACGGCTCCGCGCATAGCAATGAGTCCCCTGTAGGAGCTGCCGAAGGCTGCGATCTTTAGATCTTGATCTACAAAAAAAAGTCAAAAGATCGCAGCCTTCGGCAGCTCCTCCAGGGGTGGTGGTGTGTCAGATAAATGGCCAGGAAGGCGAACTATGAAATCCATTGTGTGCTTGTTGATTGCCGCCGGGTTCGGCGCGTTGTTGCAGTTTGAAGGCGTGCCCCACGGCTTGCTGTTGGGCTCGATTGCGGTAACCGCGTTGTTCGCCAGTAAAACCGGTATTGCCCCCGCTACTCCTTACGGACTGGGCTACATCCAGATCACGCTGGGCATCGCCACCGGACTGATGTTCGAAGCGTGGGACAACGAAACGGCCTCGACAGTGCTGCCCAGCCTCGGCGTTTTGCTGATCTGCCTGACCGTGCAAATTGCGCTCGCTGGCTGGTGGCTGACACGTGGTGCCGGCTGGAACCGCACCGATGCACTTCTGGCGGTCTATCCCGGCGCATTGGCCGCAGTGTTCGATTTACTTGAATCGGAAAAGGCTTCAAGCAAAGTCATCATCGTCCACCTGACGCGCCTGCTGTTGATCACCGTGCTGGTGAGTTTGCTCATTCCCGGACAAACCGCAGCGCCGGAAGTCGTTAGCGACACGTTGACCACCGGCATGGCGCTGACCGCGTTCTCGGTAATTGCGCTAAGCATATTGCTCGGCCGCTTGTTGCTGATGATCGGCGTCCCGGCGCCGTTCATGCTCACTGCGATCATCATCACTGCCGTGTTTGTGAAATCAGGATGGCTGCACGGTTTTCACATGCCAGACTGGAGCCTGAACCTGGCCGCGCTGATTCTCGGCGTCCGCATCGGCTCACGGTTCCAGGGCCTCGGCTTCGCCGAACTGGCCCGGCACGGGCGCACAGCGCTGGTCTCGGTTGGCTTGATGATCGTGGTTGCGGCAGTGTTTGCCGAAGTAGCGGCGGGGTGGCTGGACAACGATCCACTGTCGTTATGGCTCGCTTACATGCCGGGCGCGATCGAGACAATTGCGATTGTCGCGTTTGGGGGCGGGCTGAATGTGGTGTTTATCCTGACGCATCATTTGAGCCGGATGGTGTTGCTGCATTTTGCCCCGGCGTTGTTGGTGCAAGTGCGGCGGGTGCGCGAAGAAGTCTGACTCGTGCACATCCCGTGGCGAGGGAGCTTGCTCCCGCTGGGCTGCAAAGCAGCCTCACCCTCCGGCTGGCCTCGGTTTGACGCGCTGTCAGGCGTGGCCGAGCGCCACCGCGAACGACACGACAATCATGCAGGCGAAGGCGAAATTGAGATTCATGGGCTGTTCATCCTGAGCTTTTGAGAGTGAGGCCATTGTGAACAGGCGCACGGCAAAGAAAAAATTTGCCGTGTTGATTCCAATGATCGAAACAATTGATAGCCGCTGCGTTTGTATTTGCTCGAGGCTTTCGCTAGCCTTCATAAAACCTGCAACTACAAGCACAAACAGGCACAACCATGCACGATCACTCCATCGCCGAATTGCCGTCCCTGCGCCGGCAGAAAATCCTTTTGCTCCTCGAACGTGACGGCAAAGTCATGGCATCCGAGTTGAGCCAGCATTTTGCGGTATCCGAAGACACCATCCGTCGCGACCTCGCCGAACTGGACAACGCCGGGCTGGTGCAGCGGGTGCACGGCGGGGCGTTGCCGCGTCCGAAAGATTCCGGTAAGGATTATTTCGCGCGTCTTGACGAGACCGACGAAGTGAAAGTGCGCCTGGCGCAACGGGCGGCACAGGAGGTGCAGGACGGGCAGATCGTGCTGTTCGATTCCGGCTCCACCACGTTGCAGGTGGCGCGTTCGTTGCGTGCGGATATCAGCATCACTGCGGTTACCGCATCACCGATCACCGCAATTGCCTTGTCCGAATTCAAAGGTGTGAAAGTGATCCTTGCGGGCGGCCAGTTGAACCCGCGGACGATGGCGGCGGGTGGGCATGAGGCGCTGCGCTTGCTGGCGGGAATCAAGGCTGATCTTGCGATAACCGGTGTGTGTGCGATTCACCCGGAGGTGGGGATTACCTCGCTGCATTTCGATGAGGTGCCGGTGAAGCAGGCGATGCTCGATGGCGCGGCGCGGGTCATCGCCGTGACTTCGGCCGACAAGCTGGGTGCGGTGGAACCGTTTGTGGTGGCGCCGTGTGCGCGCTTGCACATGCTGATCACCGAGCGGCATGTGGCGTCGGGGAGTGTCGAGGATTATCGGCGGTTGGGGATTGTGGTGGAGCAGCTTCCCGATTGAGTTCATCGGGTGTGGCTGATGGCCCTATCGCTGGCAAGCCAGCTCCCACAGGTGTTCGTGGTGTACATAAACTTGATACGCCACGATCACTGTGGGAGCTGGCTTGCCAGCGATGGGGTCAGCATGGTCAACACATCTTTCAGCGCAACTTTTCGAGCATCTGGTAGTACCACATTCCCGCCGCCAACAACGGATTTCCGAGCAAATCGCCCATCGGCACTCGAATGTGCTGGCACGCGGCAAACGTATCGAACTGCTGCATCTGTCCGGTGATCGCGCGGCTCATGATTTCGCCCATGATGTGTGTTGTGGCGATGCCGTGCCCTGAGTAACCCTGACAATACCAGACGTTTTCCGACAACTTGCCGAGTTGCGGGATGCGGTTGATGACGATGCCCATCGCGCAACTCCATTGATAGTCGATCTGCACACCTTTGAGCGCGGGGAAGGTGCGCTCGATGCACGGGCGCAGTTCGGCGGCGATGTCGCGTGAATCCTTGCCGCTGTAGTTGGCGCCGCCACCGAACAGCAGGCGACCGTCGGCGGTGAGGCGGTAATAGTCGAGAACAAAGCGGCAGTCGTACACCGCCAGATCTTGCGGGTTGATTTGCCGCGCCAGTTCGCCCAGTGGTGCGGTAGTGACGATGCCGCCCATGGCTGGAAAAATCTTGCCCTTCAGCTGGCCAGGTTCGAGCTTGTGATAGACGTCACCGGCAAGCATCACCTGATTGGCGTCGATCTGGCCGTGAGCGGTTTTTATTCCAGGCCGATCGCCGTGAATGATCTCCAGCACCTCGCTGTTTTCGAAGATCAACGCACCGAGACTTTCCGCCGCCCGTGCTTCACCGATGCACAGGTTGAGCGGATGCAGATGCATGTTTCGAGTGTTCTTGATCGCGCCGTGATAGAGCTCGCTTTGCAGCAGATCGCGTACCTGGCTGCGGTCGAGCAGACTCACCTCATCGCCCAACCCGCGACGCACGGCTTCTTCGTAATCCTTGCGCAAATCAACCATGTGGCTGGGCTTGTACGCCGCTTGCAGATGGCCGTGTTTGAGATCGCAGGCAATGGCATATTTCTCGACCCGTTGCTGGATGATTTCATGCCCGCGCCAGCGCAGATGCCAGATGAAATCATCGACGTCATCGCCGAGTTTCGCGCGCATCTGTTTGCGCATCGCGCCGTCGCCGGAAAGGCTGCCGGTGACTTGACCGCCATTGCGCCCGGTGGCGCCCCAGCCAATCTTGTGGCTTTCGACGATGGCGACTTTCAGACCCTTTTCGGCCAGTTCCACGGCAGTGGCGACGCCAGTGAAACCGCCACCGATGATCACCACGTCAACCTGGTGGCGACCTTGCAGGGTCGGGTAGTCGGTGTCCTGGTTGAGGGTGGCGGTGTAGTAGGAATTGCAGCGTTCAGTCATGTCAGTGTCCACACAAAATTCGGGAGTCGGAGGGCAACCCCCTGTGGGAGCTGGCTTGCCAGCGATAGCGGAGTGTCAGTCAACGCTTATGCCAGATGTGCCGGCCCCATCGCTGGCAAGCCAGCTCCCACAGGGTTGTGGTGAGGCTTCAGGCTTCGGTCAGATACCAGCGCCAATCCTGCTCACCCACTTCGGCCATGAACTGCCGATACTCGGCGCGCTTCACCGCCAGATACACTCCGAGAAACTCCTGCCCCAGGGCATCCCGCGCCCACACCGAATTCTCCAGCGCCTGCAGCGACGTCAGCCAGTCGGTCGGCAGCAACTCCTTGGCCTGCGCGTAACCATTGCCCTCGACCGGGGCGCCCGGATCGAGGTTGTCGCGAATCCCGCGATGGATGCCCGCCAGAATCGCCGCAGCCGCCAGATAAGGATTGGCGTCGGCGCCGCAGATGCGGTGTTCGATGTGTCGGGTGAACGCCGGGCCGCCTGGCACGCGCAGGCTGACGGTGCGGTTGTCGACGCCCCAGGTCGGTGCCAGCGGCGCATAGCTGTTGGCCTGGAAGCGGCGATACGAGTTGGCGTTCGGGCAAAACAGCAAGAGCGTATCCAGCAGCGAGGCCAGCATGCCGCCAACCGCGTTGCGCAGCAGCGGAGTCCCGGCCGGGTCTTCGGAGGCGAACAGATTTTGCCCTTCGCCGTCGGCCAGACTGACATGCATATGCATGCCCGTGCCGGCGAGGTGATCGAACGGTTTGGCCATGAACGTCGCCTGCATGCCGTGCTTGTGTGCCACCGCTTTGACCAGCCGTTTGTAGCGCACCGCCTGATCCATCGCTTGCAGGGCGTCGCCGTGTTCGAGGGTGATTTCCACTTGGCCGGGGGCATATTCGGAAATCGCCGTGCGTGCCGGAATGCCGTGCAGTTTGCAGGCGCTGTAGAGGTCGGCGAGGAACGGTTCGATCTGCTCAAGCTCGCGCAAACCGTAGACCTGCGTGTGTCGCGGTCGGCCGCCATCAGCGTCCAGCGCCGGTTGCGGACGGCCATTGTGATCGCGTTTGGCGTCGAGCAGATAGAACTCCAGCTCGCAGGCCATGATCGGGTGGAAACCCTCGGCCTTGAGGCTGTCGATGACCTTGACCAGCAAGTGGCGCGGGTCGGCGATGCTTGCCGGCAGGCCCTCGGTCGGGTGCATGCTCACCTGTACGGCCGCGGTCGGAATCTGCCGCCACGGCAGACGCACCAGACTGCCTTCCAGCGGATAGGCGCGGCAGTCGATATCGCCGACGTCCCAGACCAGTCCGGAATTTTCGACGTCTTCACCTTGCACGGTCAGACCCAGAATGGTGCTCGGCAACGGCCGGCCGCTTTCGTATACGGCGAGCAGTTCTTCGCGATGCAACAGCTTGCCGCGCGGCACGCCGTTGGCGTCGAGAATGAACAACTCGATCATGTCGATATCGGGGTTCTGTTGAAGAAACAGGCGTGCGTCTTCAAGGGCTGCGAATTTCATAACGATCACTCACGATGGCGCCGCACAGGCGCGCAGATTCGAACCGGACACGGCACGGCGATGGCGTGGGTGTCCTGGCGGAGATATCAAAAGGAGATTTCGCTGAATACCCGATCGTCAGTGCAATGGCTGACTGGCGGGCATCACGAATTTAGAGGGCGATATCCGGCGGGCGTGCGGAGTGACGCAGCTTGGAACGGCGCAGGGCCATGGGCAGATTGACGATGCGATTCATGCGCGGCCCCTGTCACAGAGGGCGCACACAGCGGAGACGGTCAACGATTTTAGTTGTTGTGGTGACGTGCTCATAACGCGTGTTTCCGTTGGCGGAAAACGTCGGTGGCGCAGTAGATCGCGCTAACCGGTGTGCCCGGATAGTACGGGGGAATCCGCCGGCGTGTAAACGAGCAATGTGAATTATCTTGAACACCCGGGATGGGCTGGGGAAGTCGCTGTAATGTTCGGCATATTTATTCGCTGGTCGACCGCTATCGCCAGCAGGCTGGCTCCCACAGGGGTTTTGTGGTGCTCATCAACTGCATGACCAGGCGCTTTAGCCCCCCGTCATGTTCATGAAGCGCACGACCTGCACGTCGTCGTTTACTTCGAAATTGTGCCGGTACGGTTTGAATTTCATCGCCTCGATGATGGCTTGCTCCAAGCGGTGCGGCTGCCCCGGATTGGCGCGCAACACCGCTTTCAGGTTCACCGAATGCTCGTTGCCCAGACACAGTAGCAGCCGCCCTTCGACCGTCAGGCGCACGCGGTTGCAGGTGCCGCAGAAATTGTGGCTGTGTGGCGAGATGAATCCGAGACGAATGTCCGGCGCTTCGGCCAGCCGCCAATAGCGCGACGGACCCTGAGTCGATTCCGCGGAGTCAATCAAGGTATAGCGTTCGGCGATTTTTTCGCGCACCTGCGCGCTGGAGAAAAATGACTCCGCGCGGCTGTGCTCGCTGATGATCCCCAGCGGCATCTCTTCGATGAAAGACACGTCGAGCTGACGATCAATCGCAAACTGCACCAGATCGTTGATCTCATCATCGTTGCGCCCCTGCATCACCACGACATTGAGTTTGGTGCGGGTAAAACCGGCCTTGCGCGCTGCGTCGATGCCGGCGATCACCTGCGCCAGGTCGCCGGTGCGGGTCATCTCCTTGAAGCGTTGCGGATCAAGACTGTCGAGGCTGATGTTGAGGCGCTTGACCCCGGCATCGAACAGCGGCGCAGCGAGTTTGCCGAGCTGCGAGCCATTGGTGGTCAAACACAGTTCACGAAGGCCGGGCAGGGCGGCGATCTGTTCGCACAACTTGACCACGCCCGGGCGGATCAACGGCTCGCCCCCGGTGAGACGGATCTTGCGCGTGCCCAAGGCGACAAAGCTCTGCGCTAACTGGTAGATCTCCTCCAGCGTCAGCACTTGCTGGCGTGGCAAGAACTGCATGTCTTCCGCCATGCAATAGACACAACGGAAATCGCAGCGGTCGGTGACTGACATGCGCAGATAGTCGACGCGGCGGTTGTAACCATCGATCAAGACACGCTCTGACATGACAGCCTCGCAGCAGTGAACCCCTGTTGAAGGAATTCGGCAGGGCAGGTTATGGGCAACGTTCAGCGTAGTCCAATCACTCTTTGTGAACGGCTGATTGATGCCGTCGATGACCAACTCTGCGCAGCACAACGGCGAACCTTGTGGGAGCGGACGCCATCGCTGTTGAAATTCAAACACCACTCGGCCACTGTAGGAGCTGTCGAGTGAAGCGAGGCTGCGATCTTTTGATCTCCAGACCCAAAATCAAAAGATCGCAGCGTGCCGCAGCTCCTACAGATGGATTTTGCCAAAGGAATTCAAACACGATTCGGACACTGTAGGAGCTGTCGAGTGAAACGAGGCTGCGATCTTTTGATTTCCAGACCCAAAATCAAAAGATCGCAGCGTGCCGCAGCTCCTACAGCTGGGGTTCTGCGTATGGAACTCGAACATCACTCGGACACTGTAGGAGCTGTCGAGTGAAACGAGGCTGCGATCTTTTGATCTCCAGACCCAAGATCAAAAGATCGCAGCGTGCCGCAGCTCCTACAGATGGATTTTGCCAAAGGAATTCAAACACCACTCGGCCACTGTAGGAGATGTCGAGTGAAACGAGGCTGCGATCTTTTGATCTCCAGACCCAAGATCAAAAGATCGCAGCGTGCCGCAGCTCCTACAGATGGATTTTGCCAAAGGAATTCAAACACCACTCGGCCACTGTAGGAGCTGTCGAGTGAAACGAGGCTGCGATCTTTTGACCTCCAGACCCAAGATCAAAAGATCGCAGCGTGCCGCAGCTCCTACAGATGGATTCTTGCCTAAGGAATTCAAACACCACTCGGCCACTGTAGGAGCTGTCGAGTGAAACGAGGCTGCGATTTTTTGACCTCCAGACCCAAGATCAAAAGATCGCAGCGTGCCGCAGCTCCTACAGATGGGTTTTGGCTGAGGAACACGAACACCACTCGGCCACTGTAGGAGCTGTCGAGTGAAACGAGGCTGCGATCTTTTGATCTCCAAATCTAAAATCAAAAGATCGCAGCGTGCCGCAGCTCCTACAGATGGATTTTGCAAAAGGAACTCGAACACCACACGGACACTGTAGGAGATGTCGAGTGAAACGAGGCTGCGATCTTTTGATCTCCAGACCCAAGATCAAAAGATCGCAGCGTGCCGCAGCTCCTACAGATGGATTTTGCCAAAGGAATTCAAACACCACTCGGCCACTGTAGGAGCTGTCGAGTGAAACGAGGCTGCGATCTTTTGACCTCCAGACCCAAGATCAAAAGATCGCAGCGTGCCGCAGCTCCTACAAATGGATTCTTGCCTAAGGAATTCAAACACCACTCGGACACTGTAGGAGCTGTCGAGTGAAACGAGGCTGCGATCTTTTGATCTCCAGACCCAAGATCAAAAGATCGCAGCGTGCCGCAGCTCCTACAGATGGGGTTCTGCGTATGGAACTCGAACACGACTCGAACACCGTAGGAGCTGTCGAGTGGAACGAGGCTGCGATCTTTTGGTTCATTGGCTTGGCCGTTCGCGAGCAGGCTCGCTCCCACAAGTTGGGGCGGGGTTTACGGAGCGCCGAACATCGCAGTCCAGTAAATGCCCGCGTTGCTTTTCGGGTCGGTCGCGTAGGCAGCGCCGAGTTCTTTGTATTGCGGGTTCATCAGGTTAGCGCAATGGCCGGGGCTGGCGATCCAGCCGTCAACGACTTTGCTGACGGTGTCTTGCCCAGCGGCGATGTTTTCGCCGACCAGTTGGCCACTGTAACCGGCGAGTTCAGCACGGTCGCCGGGGGTGCGGCCGTCGCGATCCTTGTGATCCAGATAACTGTTGTTGGCCATGTCACGGCTGTGATCCTGGGAAATCGTGCCCAAGGTTGCGTTCCATGCCAGCGGGGCGGCGGCGGCGAAGGCCTGGTTGCCGCATTGGCGCGGTTGACTGCGGGCGACGTTGAGCTGCGCCAGCAGTTTCTGCCCCTCGCTTTGTGCATCGCCCAGTCTGGCCGTGAGCAACGGGCGCGCGAGGACGATACGCCAGTCGCGATCGGCGCGACTGACACCGACATCGACAAACTGCGGATCGAGCACCACCTGACAGAAACTCTCCTGAATCGCTTTCATCGCCGATGCCGCATCACGCGGACCATTGAGGGTGATCGCCTGCACATTGACCATCGGGTAACTCGCACTGGCCATGGCTTGTTGCAGGTCAACCGCGCCACTGGCCGGCAACCTCAGCCGTGGATCGGCTGACAACGGTGGCAATTCATTCGAAGCCTGCGAGCCGCAACGCTGCGGCTGGCTGCGGTAGCTGTTGATCGACTCGATCAGTTGCAACTCGTCCGCAGCCATCGCCGGCAGGGCCAATAACAGACCTGCGAACATCGCTGCAAAACGCAAAACCGGTGGCGTGAAGCGCATGGAAATCTCCCTTGAGCTGAATGCGCCCATGATGCGCGAAAGGCCCCCGGTGGGTGCAATGTCTTTTTCTGCATTGAGTGTTTTTTTCTGCGGAACGTTGCTCTTGATTTTGCCGTCTACACTTCGCGAAGAGCCCGGCGGCCGGGCCTCTCCCCGACGCAACATCCTGCCCGACGCGGGCGCTTCCGGAAGAACCGACAATGGGATTGAAAGGCTTGGCGGGTTGTATGATTTTCACCCTGTGGGCCGGCGCGGTTGGCGCCACCGATCAGGCGCCGATCAAGGCGAAGGCTGAAGAAAAAGCGCAAGTGCTGGAAGAAAAAGCCGCCGATAAAGTCAGCGCCGCACCGGCGCCGAAATCCGAGGCGATCACCCCGACTGAAGCGCAAGCGGTCGACCCGGCGGGCGTTGCGCCGCTGGACGATCCGCTGACCTGTCTGGCGCGCAGTATTTACTGGGAGGCCAAAGGCAAGGACACGCCGGAAATGGAAGCCGTGGCCAGCGTCGTGATGAACCGCCTCGGGCATGAGGGTTTTCCCGATACGGTGTGCGCCGTGGTCAAGCAGGGCTCGGAAAGCGGCAATTGCCAGTTTTCCTGGTGGTGCGATGGACGTCCGGATCAGGTCAAGGAAGATGCCGAATACACCCTTGCCAAAGAAATCGCCGGCAAGGCCCTGAACCGCCAGCTTGCCGATCGCAGCCGTGGCGCCTTGTATTTCCATGATCGCAATGTTCATCCGGGCTGGGCCAGGGAATATCGCAAAACCGCTGAAATCGGCAAATTCAGGTTCTACAAACCCGCGGGCGGCGATGCGCGTTAGGCGCAGACTTCTCGCACACATTGACGCAACCAACGATGTGCCGGATCGGCGTCCGTGCGCGGATGCCAGAGCATCGACACGCTGATGTCCGGCATTTGCAACGGCAGGGCAAAACTGTGCATGCCCATGCGCAGTTTGCTCGTATGCCGCTCCGGCACCGTTGCGATCAGGTCAGTCTCACGCACCAGTGTCAGCGCCGCAGAAAATCCGCCGAACGAGGTGACAATGTCTCGCGTCAGGCCATAGGCGAGCAGCGCTTCATCCACCGGGCCGCTGCTGCGTCCGCGCCGGGATATGAGAATGTGCTGGCCGCTCGCAAAGCGTTTGACGTTGACCCCGCCCGAACTTAGCGGATGACCGTCACGCACCACCCCGATCCAATGATCGTGAAACAACACACGGCTGTGTAATGTCGGATCGGTAGTGTCGTCGACCACGCCGGTCTCCAGATCTACGCGGCCCTCACGCAGGAGCGTGCTGTCCTTGTCAGCCTTTTGCACGAAGCGCAGGCGCACGCCGGGCGCTTCTGCGCCGATGCGGGCGAGCAGGGCGGCGGCAAAGGTTTCGACGAAACCGTCGGTATTGCGCAAGGTGAAGGTGCGCTGCAAACGGCCCGGATCGAGCACTTCGACGGGGCGCAAAACCGCCTCGGCTTCCTGCGCCAGATGACTCACCCGTTCACGCAATTCCAATGCGCGCGGCGTTGGCACGAGGCCGCGCCCAGCGCGCACCAGCAACGGATCACCGGTCGCGTCGCGCAAGCGGGCGAGGGCGCGGCTCATGGCCGACGGGCTCAGTTGCAGGCATTTGGCGGCGCGGGCGACGCTGCCTTCGCGCAATAACACGTCGAGGGTGATCAGCAGGTTGAGGTCGGGCGCTGTCATGACATGGCGTTCCATGCAGGTATCGAGTGCAAAGCATGCGTCTTGCGCGGTTTATTGTCGAGGCTCAGGCTATGGCGACCCTCTTGCTGCTGCGAGTCCCCATGCCCCGCGAACCTCTGAGTAATTCCGCCCGATGGGCGCTGACCAGCCTGGCCTTGTCGATGTTGATGCCGTCGCTGGACACCAGCATTGCCAACGCCGGCTTGCCGATGCTGGCGATAGCGTTCGATGCCACATTCCAACAAGTGCAATGGATCGTGTTGGCCTACCTGTTGGCGGTCACCACATTGATTGTCAGCGTCGGTCGCCTGGGCGACGGTTGGGGCCGGCGACGATTGATGTTGATCGGGATTGCGCTGTTCACCATCGCGTCATTGGCCTGCGCGCTGGCCACGGAGCTTGGCTGGCTGATTGGCGCGCGGGCGGTGCAGGGCGTTGGCGCGGCGATCATGTTCGCCTTGACGGTGGCGCTGGTGGCCGATGCGGTGCCCAGAGCACGGGCGGGCAGCGCCATGGGTCTGCTCGCGACGATGTCGGCCACCGGTACGTCCCTCGGGCCTTCGCTGGGTGGACTGTTGATGGAGCATGTCGGCTGGCAGGCCATTTTTCTGATCAACGTGCCGTTGGGTTTGCTCAACGCATGGCTGGTGTACCGCTATCTGCCGGCGGATCGGGCTGTCGGGCCGCGTGTTGCCTTTGATTATCCCGGCAGCGCAGTGCTGGTTCTGACCCTGGCGGCCTATGCGCTGGCGATGACCCTTGAAGGTTTCACTTTGCCGTTGCTGCTGGCCAGCCTGTGCGGCGCGGGTGTGTTTTTCGTGGTCGAAAAAAGGGTCAAGGCACCGTTGATCAACTTGTCACTGTTCAGCGATCCGCGCTTGAGCAGCAGTCTGGCGCTGACGTTGCTGGTGACCACCGTCATGATGACTACGCTGGTGGTTGGACCCTTTTATCTGAGCCGTGGGCTGGGACTCAGCCATGCCATGGTCGGCCTGACATTGTCGGTCGGGCCGTTGTTGTCAGCGCTGGGCGGCGTGCCGGCCGGACGCTTGGTGGATCGTTTCGGCGCCAGGCGGATTGTGCCGGGCGCACTGTTTGCGATGGCCTGCGGCTGCGCCTTGTTGGCGCTGTTGCCGATGGCGCTGGGACTGCCGGCGTATGTCCTGCCGATTATTCTTGTCGCCACAGGATATGCACTGTTCCAGGCAGCGAATAATACCGGGTTGATGTCCGGCGTCAGGCAAGAACAGCGTGGCGTGGTCGGAGCGCTGCTCGGGCTCGCGCGCAACCTCGGCTTGATCACCGGCGCCGCAGTGATGGGGGCGGTATTCGCGCTGGCAGCGGGCAATCCGATACAAGCGCCCGCCACAAAGATCGGCAGCGGTTTTCACATCACTTTCAGCGTCGCGTTGGCGTTGTTGGTGACGGCGTTGATCATCAGCCGCGCGCAGTTCAAGAGTGCTCCGGCAATCGACAACGCCTAATGCACGCCGCCCTCCCATGTAGGAGCTTCCGAAGGCTGCGATCTTTTGACTTGGTTTTTTACAAACAACATCAAGAGATCGCAGCCTTCGGCAGCTCCTACACGGTTTTGCGGTGCGCCGTCAGCTGGCGTGGGTGCTGAGGATGCTCGCCACTTGCTGCGGCTGGCAGTTCAGGTATGGCGAGGATTTCAGCCAGCGTTGATCCGGGTACCAGGAAAACATGAACTGGCCATTCTTCAGGCGATCGATTACTTGCTTGGCAATCTGCGGGCGCACCGCTGGGCAGCCTTGGCTGCGGCCGATGCGCCCTTGTTTCTTGCTCCACAGCGGATTCACATAACTGGCCGCATGAATAACGATGGCTCGATCGCGAGCCATGTCATTGAAGCCAGGTTCCAGACCATCCATGCGCAATGAATAGCCGTGGGCGCCGCTGTAGCTTTCCTGTGTGCGGAACAGCCCGAGGCTGGATTGGTAACTGCCTTCGCGGTTGGAAAACTGCGTAGCGAAGTTTTCCCCGGAATTAGAACCGTGCGCGACCAAATCGCGTAGAACCAACTTCTGTTTGCTCAGGTCGAAAATCCATAACCGGCGTTCGGTGGACGGTTGCGAATAATCGATGATTGCCAAATGGCGCGACGGTTTCGCCCCGTTGTTGACTGCGCACTGCATGGCGTTCAGGGCACCTTTCAGCGCCTGGGGATTGAGTTCTGGCGCGGCGTGCGCGAGGCTGGTGTAGAGAACCGGCGATGGATAGCCGGCGGCAAAAACTGGACTGGACACCGCGACGAGGGTCGCGCTGGTCAGCAGAAGTCGGCGCAAAAACGTCAACATTTAAAGGGTGTCCTCACTTGCAACTAACTTGGCACTTTGGCTCCTGACTCCCAGTCGGTACCGGCAAGCCCGGAGATCGAGCCTGACTGTTCAGCGCACCTGATGTAAGGTTGACCGTCATCTGGACGGCCATGGATTGGAGTAAAGCAGTTGTTCAAAAAGTACGCATGCTACTTGAGCATTTGTCTGATCGCTGCGCCGTTTGTCGCTTGTGCCGATGAGCCACTGCCGCCATTGCAAACGCTGGCCACCCCGCTGGCCGAACTGCCCGTCGAACCGCAAAGTCCGTTGCAGTCGGTATTGATCAGCCTGTCGCAGTCCTGTCCAACGATAGGCACGCAGTTGAATGGCCCGGCGCTAGCGCAATTGCAGGCCTTTTATCAGCAGCAGGACTGGATGCCATTATGGGCCGGCGAGGCTGCACGATTGCCGGCGTTACGTGCACAATTGCAGCTGTTGGCCGATGATGGCCTCGACGCGAAACGCTATCCGGTCGCTTCGGTTGCTCCGCAGGACGGCGAGCTGTGCGCCGACATCGAAATCAGCCGCTACTACCTGCAAGCGCTGCAGGATTTGCACTTCGGGCGTCTGTTGCAGTCGCACTTCGAACCGCTGTGGCACGCTGACGATACCCTGCGTGACCGTCAGTCGGAGTTATTGGCCATCGCGGTTCCGGGCATGCACGACATCGCGGCGGCGTTTGATCTTGCGCGCCCGCGCCTCGCTCAGTATCAAAATCTTCGTCAGCTATACGCGGCGCAACGCTTGCAAGCCTTGCCGCAATGGCAACCGGTCGGAAATGGCCCCTTGCTGCGTCCGGCAATGGAAGACAAGCGCGTGCCGGAACTGGCCCAGCGACTGTTCAGCGAGGGCTATCTGACCCACGCCGTCGCCACGCCGGATAACGCTTACGACGGCGTTCTGGTCGACGCGGTGAAAAGCTTCCAGGCCAATCATTCGCTGCAGGCTGACGGCGTGGTCGGGCCAGGCACGATTGCCGAACTCAACATCAGCCCGCTGACTCGTCGCGAACAATTGCGGGTCAATCTCGAACGTTTTCGCTGGATGTCGCAGGATCTGGAGCCCGACGGTCTGTTGGTCAATGTCGCCGCTGCCGAATTGACCCTGTATCAGGGCGGTCACCCGGTGTGGCAAACCCGCACTCAGGTGGGCCGCGCCGAGCGTCAGACGCCGCTGCTGAAATCCCGCGTCACGCGCCTGACCCTGAACCCGACGTGGACGGTGCCGCCGACAATCTGGAAGGAAGACAAACTGCCGGCGATCCGCAAGGATCAGACCTTCCTCAGCCGGCAGAATCTGCAAGTGCTCGATGCCAACGGTCAGCCGTTAGCGGCGGCGGACATCGATTGGGACAATCCCGGTAATATCCTTTTGCGTCAGGACGCCGGGCCGCGCAACCCGCTGGGGCAAATGGTCATCCGCTTTCCCAACCCATTCTCGGTATACCTGCACGACACGCCAAGCAAGGCGCTGTTTGACAAGGGGCCGCGTGCCTTCAGTTCCGGTTGCGTGCGGGTCGAACACCCGTTGCAGCTGCGTGATCTGCTGCTCAGTCCGACCGAGAAGGCGCGTACCGACACGCTGCTCGCGACTGGCACCACCCATGAATTTCGCCTGTCGGCGCCGGTGCCTATCCTGATGACTTACTGGACAGCCCAGGTCGGCAACGACGGCCACGTCCAGTACGCACCGGACATCTACAGCCGCGACAGCGCCTTGCTCGCCGGCCTCGACCGGGCGCACTGACACCTCAAATCCGAACACAACTCGGACACTGTAGGAGCTGTCGAGTGAAACGAGGCTGCGATCTCTTGATCTTCAGACCCAACATCAAAAGATCGCAGCGTGCCGCAGCTCCTACAGATGGGTTTTGCCTAAGGAAATCCGAACACAACTCGGACACTGTAGGAGCTGTCGAGTAAAACGAGGCTGCGATCTTTTCATCTTCAAACCCAACATCAAAAGATCGCAGCGTGCCGCAGCTCCTACAGATGGGGTTTGCCTCAGGAAATCCGAACACAGCACGGACACTGTAGGAGCTGTCGAGTGAAACGAGGCTGCGATCTTTTGATCTTCAAACCCAACATCAAAAGATCGCAGCGTGCCGCAGCTCCTACAGATGGGGTTTTGCCTAAGGAGCTCGAACACAACTCTGGCACTGTAGGAGCTGTCGAGTGAAACGAGGCTGCGATCTTTTGATCTCCAAACCCAACATCAAAAGATCGCAGCGTGCCGCAGCTCCTGCACAATAGGGTTCAACAGGCAAAAAAAACGCCGCGCATCTCACGATGGGCGGCGTTTTTCATTGCGTTGTAACGTTAGGCTTGAACGACCGGGATGTTGGCGTTCGCCGCAGCTTCACGGAACTCGGCGATCTGGTCGAAGGACAGGTAGCGGTAGATATCGGCCGCCATGCTGTCGATCTTGCCAGCGTATTCCATGTACTCCTCGACGGTCGGCAGGCGACCGAGGATCGAGGCAACGGACGCCAGTTCGGCCGAAGCCAGGTAGACGTTCGCGCCGTCGCCCAGACGGTTCGGGAAGTTACGGGTCGACGTGGAAACCACGGTGCTGTTCGGCTCAACGCGTGCCTGGTTACCCATGCACAGCGAGCAGCCTGGCATTTCCATGCGAGCGCCAGCCTTGCCGTAGATGCCGTAGTAGCCTTCTTCGGTCAGTTGGTGAGCGTCCATCTTGGTCGGCGGCGACAGCCACAGACGGGTTGGCAGCTGACCCTTGACCTGATCCAGCAGTTTACCGGCAGCGCGGAAGTGACCGATGTTGGTCATGCACGAACCGATGAACACTTCGTCGATCTTCTCGCCAGCAACGCTGGACAGCAGACGGGCGTCGTCCGGATCGTTCGGCGCGCACAGTACAGGCTCGTTGATCTCGGCCAGATCGATTTCGATGATTTCGGCGTATTCGGCGTCGGCATCGGCTTCCATCAGTTCCGGATTGGCAACCCAGGCTTCCATCGCCTGAGCGCGACGTTCCAGAGTACGCGCATCGCCGTAGCCTTCGCCGATCATCCAGCGCAGCAGGGTGATGTTGGAGTTCAGGTACTCGGTGATCGATTCTTTCGACAGCTTGATCGTGCAACCGGCAGCCGAACGCTCGGCCGAGGCGTCGGACAGTTCGAACGCTTGCTCCAGGGTCAGACCTTCCAGGCCTTCGATTTCCAGGATGCGGCCGGAGAAGGCGTTTTTCTTGCCCTTCTTCTCCACGGTCAGCAGACCGTTCTGGATGGCGAAGTACGGAATCGCATGAACCAGGTCACGCAGGGTGATGCCAGGTTTCATCTTGCCTTTGAAGCGCACCAGAATCGATTCCGGCATGTCCAGCGGCATGACGCCGGTGGCTGCAGCAAACGCCACCAGACCGGAACCGGCCGGGAACGAAATGCCCATCGGGAAACGGGTGTGCGAGTCACCACCGGTACCGACGGTGTCTGGCAACAGCATGCGGTTCAGCCACGAGTGGATGATGCCGTCGCCCGGACGCAGGGAAACGCCGCCGCGGGTCATGATGAAGTCAGGCAGGGTGTGGTGGGTGGTCACGTCGATCGGCTTTGGATAGGCCGCGGTGTGGCAGAACGACTGCATCACCAGATCAGCGGAGAAGCCCAGGCACGCCAGGTCTTTCAGTTCGTCACGGGTCATCGGACCGGTGGTGTCCTGAGAACCCACGGTGGTCATTTTCGGTTCGCAGTAGGTGCCAGGACGCACACCTTGGCCTTCTGCCAGACCGCACGCCTTGCCGACCATTTTCTGCGCCAGGGTGAAACCCTTGGTGCTTTCAGCCGGTGCTTCAGGCTTCTTGAACAGGTCGAACGGTGGCAGACCCAGTTCGGCGCGAGCCTTTTCGGTCAGGCCACGGCCAATGATCAGCGGAATACGGCCGCCGGCGCGGACTTCGTCCAACAACACAGGAGTCTTCATTTCGAAGGTGGTGATGACTTCGTCGGTACCGTGCTTGCAGACCTTGCCAGCGTGCGGGTACAGGTCGATCACGTCGCCCATGTTCATGTTCGACACGTCGAACTCGATTGGCAGAGCGCCGGCATCTTCCATGGTGTTGTAGAAAATCGGAGCGATCTTGCTGCCGAAGCAGAAACCGCCAGCGCGCTTGTTCGGCACGTAAGGCACGTCGTCGCCGAAGAACCACAGCACCGAGTTGGTGGCCGATTTACGCGACGAACCGGTACCGACCACGTCGCCGACGTAGGCGATCGGGAAACCCTGGCCGCGCATTTCTTCGATCTGCTTCATCGGGCCGATGGCGCCCTGCTGATCAGGAACGATGCCGTCACGGGCCATTTTCAGCATGGCCAGGGCGTGCAGCGGGATGTCTGGACGCGACCAGGCGTCTGGCGCAGGGGAGAGGTCGTCGGTGTTGGTTTCGCCGGTGACCTTGAACACGCGCAGGCTGATCTTGTCGGCCAGGGTCGGACGGTTCTTGAACCACTCGCCGTCAGCCCAGGATTGCAGCACGGCCTTGGCGTGAGCGTTGCCGTTCTTGGCTTTTTCCGCGACGTCATGGAATGCATCGAACATCAGCAGAGTGTGCTTGAGTTGCGCGGCAGCGACAGGCGCCAGCTCGGCGTCGTCCAGCAGGTCAACCAGAGTCACGATGTTGTAGCCGCCCTGCATGGTGCCGAGCAGTTCTACAGCGCGCTTTTTGTCCAGCAGAGGGGAGGAAACTTCGCCCTTGGCCAGGGCCGACAGGAAACCGGCTTTGACGTAAGCGGCTTCGTCTACGCCTGGTGGAATGCGATTGGTGATCAGGTCAACGAGAAATTCTTCTTCGCCAGCCGGAGGGTTTTTCAGCAGCTCGACCAGGCCTGCTGTTTGTTCGGCGTTAAGCGGCTGGGGAACGATACCCAGGGCTGCACGCTCTTCGATATGTTTGCGGTAGGCTTCAAGCACAGTTATTACCCTCATCAGTGGTCCCAAATGGGTGTCCGGGACGCTCGTCGCGAAATGCTCGTACTCATGCGCCGCGTGGCGTTGTGCGCCGCTTGGCCAGAATTACCGAACATTCCTTACAGAAGCTGCTTTCAAAGTTTTACGCCTGCAGAACGGGGAGCTGATGAGGGTTGGCGTTGGGCTTTTCCCCGCTGGAAAAACCCCTCGCCAACACCGCTCTGAAGGAACGACTGTGCTCGTGACGCTTTGAAAACAGCTTCTAACGGACATTGGCGCCTTAAAAGGCTGGCTGATTCTACGGCAAAAAAAATTTAAAGGTAAGTCGCGCTCTATTGGACTTTCGTGGCAAAGCGCGGCGCCGGGGCAAACGTGCGGCGGCATGGAAACCCTGACGTTTGAGGGGTGATCAATCCCCGACAAAGGGCTACCATGCCGTTCTGTTCAGCGTTTCAGTGTTTTGCCAATCCATGCCCAATCAGACCATCAAGACCCCCTGCGTCGGCCTCTGCTCCACTGTTTACGGTGATCTGGTGTGCCGTGGCTGCAAGCGTTTCCATCACGAAGTGATCCATTGGAATGGTTACGACGAAGAGGAAAAGCGTGCGGTCTGGCTGCGTCTGGAACAGTTGCTGTCACAAGTGATGGCGGCCAAGGTCGAGATCTTCGATTCGGCTCGTCTGCGCGCGCAACTGGAACAGCGCAAAATTCGCTTCGTGCCGCATCAGTCGGAATATTGCTGGGCTTATCAACTGATTGCGCGTGGTGCGCGGGTGATCGTCAATCTGGAAGCCTATGGAATGGTGCTGCTGCCGGAGTTTCGCGACTGGAACCTGCCGGAACTGCGCGACGCCATTGATCGGGAATTCTTCCTGCTGTCGGAAGCGCACTATCAACGCTACATCGCCCCGGGATTTCTCAAAGACGCTTTCGGCGCCTGAACGTCAAAAGATCGCAGCCTGCGGCAGCTCCTACAGGTAGAACGCATTCCCATGTAGGAGCTGCCGAAGGCTGCGATCTTTTGATCTTCAAAATGTTCATCATCGACTTCAAATTCCGCCTGGAACGCCCGGCACTGCTCGCGATAGCGCGCCTGGATGGTTTCGCTCAGTTGCAGGGTCGGATCCGTCGCCGACAGCATTGGCGACGGGTGCGCGGCGATCACATGCAGATGCGCCTTGGCCAGGCTGGCAATGTCATAGCCGTGATCAATGATCGTCGTGTGCAAATGCCGATGCTCGCCATCGACATTGCCGACATCGACTGCCGCCAGAATCACTTTGTCCTTCCACGAACCGGCGGTTTTCACCAGCAGCACCGGAGTAGGACAGTGGCGCAGCAGTTTCCAGTCCGCCGGAGTCAGCAGGGCTTTTTTCAGCGAGCTATCCGGGAAATGTTGCTTGATCACCAGTCCACAGCCCTCGGCCTGCTGCACATCGATGATGGTTTCATGCAGGCTTTCGTTCCAGGCCTGTTCGGTGGTGACGCTGTAGCCTTCGGCAGTCAGAGCGGATTTGAGCACGCTGAGCAGGCCGGCATGATCATGCTTCTTGTCGCACACCAACAGATGCAGATGCGCCTGAGTGACGCCGGCGATCAACTTGGCGCGCTTGAGCGCCAGGCTCTCCGGATGTTCGGGTTCGATGACCACCAGAAGGCTGCGAATGGCTTGCATGAGCGGAGTCTCCAGCAAAGAAAAGGCACGGCGTTGCACAACTATAGTTGCTGCGCGAACGTGTGCGACTTGATGCATATCAACGCCAGCCGCTGGTGGTCTGCGGGCAGGCCGGTATAATCGGCGCCCTTCGCTCGAATATCTTTAGCCGTGAGCCCCATGATCCTTCCCGAAATCCACGAATTCCTTGGCTGCCGCACCCCCGACGCCTGGGTCCAGGCCGCACTGGCCGATCAGGACACCTTGCTGATCGACCACAAGAACTGCGAATTCAAAGCCGCCAGCACAGCCCTGAGCCTGATCGCCAAGTATCACGCTCATGTTGACCTGATCAACATGATGTCGCGCCTGGCCCGGGAAGAACTGGTGCACCACGAACAAGTCATGCGCATCATGAAACGCCGCAAGATCGAACTGCGCCAACTGCACGCCGGCCGTTACGCGTCGGGCCTGCGTAAAGTCGTGCGCAGCCACGAACCGGTGAAACTGGTGGACACATTGGTGGTTGGCGCCTTCATCGAAGCACGCAGCTGCGAACGTTTCGAAGCGCTGGTGCCGCATTTGGATGAAGAACTGAGCAAGTTCTACTTTGGCTTGCTGAAGAGCGAAGCACGGCATTTTCAGGGGTATCTGAAACTGGCGTATCAGTACGGGGACGCAAAGGACATCGCCCAGGTCATCGACAAGGTCCGCGCCGCCGAGCAAGAACTGATCGAATCCCCAGACGAAGAATTCCGCTTCCACAGCGGCATACCCGCCACCGCCCAACCCCTGTAGGAGCTGCCGAAGGCTGCGATCTTTTGACCTTCGTTCCCACGCTCCGCGTGGGAATACACAAACCCCCACCGCATAACCCAATGTAGGAGCTGCCGAAGGCTGCGATTTTTTGATCTTCCAACTCCTACAAATCCAGCCCGGAAGAAAAACCCCCAAACCGCGCAAATCCCTGTGGGAGCGAGTTTGCTCGCGAAGAGGCCGCAATGGCCGCCGACTGATTCAGCTCATATCCACAAAGCGCCGATCATCCCGCTAACTCGTCTCAGCTCAACGCTGTTGTTTAAAGTCTATGATTTACCAGACTATTGTTCATATTAAACACGTTGGTAACGCTGAATTTTGCCGGTTCTTAGGATTGGTGTTATTTGTAAAACATGAAATTGTCGAATTGGCCTGATCCAGCGCCGAGTCCCCTTAATTCAATTTTTGATATGTTAGGGGCTGAAAACTCCACGAAGCCGTTTGGGTAAATTGTTCGTTCTTCGATTAGCATATTATCTGAGCTAAAGAACTTTGCATAAACTCCATGAAAATGCCTAAACGTAACTTTCGAACATGGTGATTTTAAGGTTAGCATTGCTACTCCCGGTATTGCCCCACTTAGCGTTAATGCCTGCTTCTCGATTCCTGAGTTGTTCGCGGAGGGCGCAATTCTAACAGAGTCACCATCGATGTAACTTATAGTCATGCTTTCAAGGTCTAGCGAATGTCCTGTGGTAATGTTTGTATTTGGGATGATATCGAAGTTTTCAGTAAGTATCTTGGGTGCCAGTTTTGTGTTGTAAACGCGCTCCGGAAAGATTGTGGTGTTTGCTAGGTCTTTAACTAAGTATGGGGTTGTGCTGAATGTAATCTTTAGCTCGCTGTCACTTTTCAAATTGTGTAGCCATTCGATAGGTGCGGCAATAGTTAAACCATTGTCCGAAGAAGCTGGCTCGCCTTTTAGAACTTCATTAGTGGTGACGCCATTTTCATTAACTCCGCTCAAAGTTAAAAAAGTGGGTGCGCCTTTTACTTGAAAGAGCCAGCGCGCTACCAGGATATTGGCCCCAGCCGATAATTTATCAATATCCAAATCTGTCCCCAACTCCCCTTCGACATTCGGCATCGGCAACCGCTCATCCCCATCCACAATTCGCCCCACACTCACCTTTACCGCCGGCGACTTCCCAGCCTGCCCACCCCCGCGATTCAAATTCCATCGATACTCCAACTCTTTCCCATGCCGCGCCGCCAGATACGCAGCAGTCAACGGTACATTCACCCGTTTGTTGCTATTAAATGCAACCAACGGAAACTGCGGTGCTCCAGCCGGCGCATTCACCTCAACCAACCGCGCCCGATCGCCTTGCTGCGCACCGGGGTAATCGATGCGCATCTTCACGCCGTCCCGGTAGGCCAGCACATCAAGCGGACTTTGTGCCGGCGGTACGAGAAACGGTGGCGGCAGTTCGGTGCTGCCCGCGCCGGTGACGGCTGCCACGGCAGCGTCGGAAGTGGCGATGACATTACCTTTGCGAATCAATTCATACACGACCTTCACGGTACTGTCGGCGATAACTTTAGAGTTGGGAATTTCCCACGTGACGTTCGTCTTGGGTTCCCTATTATCAAAGGTCTGTTCGTAAGTCCCAACCACCGCACCTGCCCGTTCAGCGGTGAAGGTCAAGTGAATCGAGTCCTCGGATTTCCAGATTGTTTCCGCCAGGTGCACCTGCGCCCACAGCGGCCCGCCATTCATTTTTTCGAGATCCACAGTGGCCGGATCGTCATTGTTGTCGCTGAGGATTTCGCGGAAAACCGCCATTGGCAGTGACAGCCGATCCAGGTGCACATCCACGCTCACACTGTCCGACCACGTCGGCGGGCCGGACGGATTGGTCAGATAGTCGATGACACGAAATTTGAACTCGAAGTTTTCATCATTGCCGCCGTCTTCAAGCGCGGTGCGCGGGATCGGGATCACGATGTTTTTCGGCGCGGCAGGCAGAGGCGTGGTGCTGTCTGGCAGCAGCTGATGCTGCACGCGCGCGCCATTGCAGTCGACAAAAATCCGGTCATACCACTGGATGTTTTTATAGCTCACGGTTACGGAAACATTGTTCGCGTCACCCGGGCCGATGCTGTTATGGCTGACGCTGAGGGTCAGCGCCGGCGGTGTGCCGCCGGGCGAGAAAGTCCGGTGAAGCAGGACCAGTTTGGGGGTAAATTCGTTATTGCCGGAGGTGCGTTCGATGTGGAATTTCAGTCGGTTGAGGCCTTTTTGAAACATGCCCGGGCGAACAAAAATCGAGGTCGCGGCTTGCTCATCGATGACGGTTTCATCGTCAACGAATTCGCCGTTCAGATAGAGCCGGATGACATCGCCCTTCGCCTGTTGCTGGTAGCTTAACATGACGACCTCAAACGGTTTTGTCTCGGTATCCTTGATCGAAGCCCCGCCGTGCGCCTCTACGTCAGAAGGATCGAGGGTGAGCATCTCCGGGGCTTTTGGCCGAGTGAGGGCGAAGGCTTTAATGTCCATGGCGATCTCCGGGTTTTCGGGAATACCGATGGGGATATGAGATGCCAATAGGGTTGGGGTGTCACCTGTCAGATCTGACAGGTGCGGCAGGTTTTGCGACAGGCGGTCGTGATCAATGTCGCCTGTGCAGGCCTTACCGCCAGCAGGGCCGGCCCTGCTGGCGATAGCGTTGGCGAGGCGTTGTCGTTGACTCAGGCACTTACATGGTAGGGATTGCGCGGATCGTGATTCCAGTCGAGAAACGGCTTCCCTGTTTCCATCGGCACCATTTCGATACACGCCGCCACGGGGCAGGTGATCTGGCACAGATTGCAGCCCACGCACTCATCGTCGATCACTTCATATTTATGCGTGCCGTCCGCTTGCTTGAGGCTGGCGATTGCCTGGTGTGAAGTGTCCTCGCAAGCGATATGGCAGCGGCCGCAACCAATGCAGGCTGCCTGATCAATCTTCGCGATCACTTGATAATTGATATCGAGGTACTTCCAGTCAGTGGTGTTGCCCACCGCGCGCCCGGAAAACTCGCCGATGCTGGCGTAACCCTGACTGTCCATCCATCGCGACAGCCCATCCTTCATCTCGTCGACGATCCGGAAGCCGTGGAGCATCGCTGCCGTACACACCTGCACGGCGCCGCTGCCCAGCGCCATGAATTCCGCCGCATCCCGCCAGCTGCCAATGCCGCCGATACCGCAGATCGGCAGCCCCTGGGTCTGCGGATCGCGGGCGATTTCGGCAACCATGTTCAGCGCAATCGGCTTCACCGCCGAGCCGCAATATCCGCCGTGGGTACTTTTGCTTCCGACCGTCGGCAGCGCAACCATGTGGTCGAGATCGACACTGGTAATCGAGTTGATCGTATTGATCAGCGACACCGCGTCCGCGCCGCCGCGATGTGCGGCCCGTGCGGCGACGCGGATGTCGGTGATGTTCGGGGTCAGTTTGACGATCACCGGCAGCGAGCAATACGTCTTGCACCAGCGCGTGACCTGCTCGACGTACTCCGGCACCTGACCTACCGCCGCGCCCATGCCCCGTTCGGGCATGCCGTGGGGGCAGCCGAAATTCAGTTCGATGCCATCCGCACCCGTCGCCTCCACCAGCGGCAGAATGTGTTTCCACGACTCCTCGACGCAAGGCACCATCAGCGAAACGATCACCGCTCGATCCGGCCAGTCCTTTTTCACCTGAGTGATTTCACGCAGATTGATCTCCAGCGAACGGTCGGTAATCAGCTCGATGTTATTGATGCCCAGCACTTCGCGGTTGTTGCCGTAGTGCGCTGAATAGCGCGACGAAACGTTGACCGCTGCCGGATCCTCTCCCAGGGTTTTCCAGACCACGCCGCCCCAGCCCGCTTCGAATGCGCGGACGACGTTATAGGCTTTATCGGTCGGCGGCGCGGACGCCAGCCAGAACGGATTGGGCGCTTTGATGCCGGCGAAGACTATCGACAGATCGGCCATTTATGCGGCCTCCACGTTAAGCATCAGTTGAGCGTTGATCGCCTCGGCGGCGAGTTTGCCGTGTTGCACGGCTTGTACGGTCAAATCCTGATCGAGGCTGGTGCAGTCGCCGCCGGCGTACACCCCCGGAATGCTGGTGCGCAGGTTTTCGTCGACTTCAATGCGCTCGCCCTGACGCTTCAGTTCACGGGCCAGCGGATCGGCGAGGGCGCTGCCGTCGAACGCCTGCCCGATGGCCTTGAAGATCGCATCCGCCGCCAGTTCGAAAGTCTCGCCGGTGGTTTGCAGTCGACCGTCGACCAGATCCGTACGCGCGAAGCGCATGCCGCGCACACGGCCCTGAGCATCGAGCAAGACTTCTTCCGGCTGCGCCCAGGTCAGCAGGCGTACCTGATTGGCTTTGGCGATGTGTTGTTCATGGTCGGTGGCGCCCATGTCCGCCGCGCCACGCCGGTACACGAGGTTGACGTCGTGCGCGCCAAGACGGGCCATTTGCACGGCCATATCGATTGCGGTATTGCCTGCGCCAAGGACGATGCAACGTTCGGCCAGTGGCAGTTGCGTCAGGTCGTCGGCCTGGCGCAATTCGCAGATGTAATCGGTAGCGGCGAGCAGACCCGGGGCGTCTTCGTACGGCAGGCCGAGCTGCTTGCTGGCGTTGAGGCCGAGGCCAAGGAACACCGCGTCGAACTGCTGGTGCAGCTCGCTGAGGGTCAGGTTCTCGCCAAGTTTTTGTCCATGGCGAATGTCGATGCCGCCGATTTGCAGGAGGAAATCCAGTTCCTTCTGCGCGTAGTCGTCGACCAGTTTGTACTTGGCGATCCCGTACTCATTAAGCCCACCGGCCTTCTCCCGCGCTTCGAAAATCACCACGTCGTGACCGTGCATGGCGCAGCGATGCGCGCAAGACAAACCGGCCGGGCCGGCGCCGACCACGGCGATGCGTTTGCCGGTGGCGGCGGCACGTTGGAACGGGTGCTCGGCGAACTGTGCATTGTCGACGGCGTAACGTTGCAGCAGACCGATCAGCACCGGCGCGCATTCTTCAGCATTATTGCGCACGCAGGCTTGCTGACAGAGGATCTCGGTCGGGCACACCCGCGCGCAACTGCCGCCAAGGATGTTCGCCGAGAGAATTTTCTGCGCTGCGCCCCTGACGTTGTCCTGATGGATGTTGCGGATGAACGATGGAATATCGATCTCGCTCGGGCACGCGTTGACGCACGGCGCGTCATAGCAATACAGGCAGCGCGAGGCTTCCAGGTGCGCCTGTCGGGCGTTGAGCGGCGGCGCCAGATCGCTGAAATGGCCAGCGAGCGCGGCCGCGCTTTCGTGCGGATGGGGGAGGTGCTTCAGAGTCTCGATCACGGTTTATGCCTCACGGTAACTGCCTCTAACGGGCATTGGCCAAATCCGCTGCGTATGAGCTGTCGAAGGCTGCGATCTTTTGATGTTGGTTTTCAGAATCAAGATCAAAAGATCGCAGCCTTCGGCAGCTCCTACACGGGGGAATGCATTTCAAGGATGGGAGCGAGCTGGCTCGCGAAGGCCGGGATTTCAGCGTTTCACGGCAATGGGCTTGTGCAACTCGGCCCGCTTGCTCAGCAGATCAAACACGGCCGGATACGCCGGCCGTTCGATGTACCGACCGGCGCCGCGCTCGGCTCGCAAGTCACCATCGGCCCAGACCAGCCGGCCCTGACTGACGGTGTGGCTTGGCACACCGCGCACGGTTTTGCCTTCGAAGATGTTGAAGTCCACCTGCTGGTGGTGAGTCTTGGCGGAGATGGTGCGTGTGCCTTGCGGATCCCACAGCACCAGATCGGCATCGGCGCCGACGCGAATTGCGCCCTTGCGTGGATAGAGATTGAAAATCTTCGCGGTGTTGGTAGAGGTGAGCGCGACGAAATCCTGCATCGACAACCGACCGCTGTTGACCCCTTCGTCCCAAAGCACGGCCATGCGGTCTTCGATGCCTGCGGTGCCGTTGGGAATCTTGCTGAAGTCATCGCGGCCGGCGGCTTTCTGCTCGGCGCAGAAACAGCAGTGATCGGTCGCGGTGGTGTGCAGATTGCCGTTCTGCAGACCGTGCCAAAGTGCCTCTTGATGGCCGCGAGGGCGGAACGGTGGGCTCATCACGTAACCGGCAGCGGTCTGCCAGTCCGGATGTTGGTAGACGCTGTCGTCGAGCAGCAAATGCCCGGCGAGCACTTCGCCGTAGACCGGCTGGCCCTTGCTACGCGCATAGGTGATTTCGTCGAGAGCTTCCTTGGTCGACACATGCACCAGGTACAGCGGTGTGCCGATGGTTTCGGCGATGCGGATCGCTCGGCTGGCGGCTTCGCCTTCGACTTGTGACGGCCGTGACAGCGGATGCGCTTCCGGGCCGGTAATGCCTTGGGCCATCAACCTGCGTTGCAAGTGATAGACCAGCTCGCCGTTTTCCGCATGGACGGTGGGCACGGCGCCGAGTTCCAGACAGCGCTCGAAACTTGCCACCAGCGTGTCATCGGCGGCCATGATTGCGTTCTTGTAAGCCATGAAATGCTTGAAGCTGTTGATGCCGTGATGGCTGACCAGCTCGGCCATTTCCTCCCGCACCTGCTCACTCCACCAGGTAATCGCAACGTGAAAGCCATAGTCGGAGGCGGACTTTTGCCCCCAACCGCGCCATTGATGGAACGCCTCCATCAACGACTGTTGCGGATTGGGAATCACGAAATCGATGATCGACGTCGTGCCACCGGCGAGACCAGCCGCCGTACCGCTGAAAAAGTCTTCGCTGGCCACGGTGCCCATGAAAGGTAATTGCATGTGCGTGTGCGGGTCGATGCCGCCTGGCATCAAATATTGGCCGCTACCGTCGAGCACTTCGGCGCCTGCGGGAATATCGAGGTTTCCACCGATGGCTTTGATCACGCCGTCGGCGCAATAGACGTCGGCGCGATAACTTTCATCGTGAGTAACAACAGTGGCGCCACGGATCAACAGAGACATTGCAGCTTCCTCGCAGGCATGACCGACTTATACCGGTTCTAAGTGTTTTTTTAAGGCGTCGCTGCGCAAAGATATATTCCTGCCAGCGCTGTCAGGAATAAAAACTAGCTGGTGTTAATCGAATCAGCAAGATTATTTTTTATAAGAATATTACAAACATAAACCGTTGAAATATATGGACTTAAAATATTCCTCACCAAAATGGGGAGGCCTTTCACCATTTTGACGCACTTGACAGGAATCAGATTTGAGCGAGATTTGTCATGGTAAATCAGCTGCTTGAACGCTACGGAGTCGCGGACCAGACGCTTCAAGGAAAATAAGCGTGCACCACTTTGATCCTGGCTGTTCGAGGAACTTGTCTAATATTTCTGGCTGAACAGTGAATCAAGTAAACGCAGGTGCTCAATATTTGGATTCAAAGCGTTTAAACATCAAACAGTTGCAAGCGTTATACGGATCATTCGGGACACTCGGCGCAACAGTCGGCACGTTTATTGAGTGCTGGCGCTGACAAGCCAGGCCGGTTCGTGAAGTGCGTGTTCACATGCAAGTACTCCGGCCATCGCCTGGCGCGCGGCGCGTTCGCCCGCCAGCCCGATGAGCAAAAATAATCAGAAAAACCGTGGAGCAGCCATGCAACAGAACAGATCGCAAGTAACCGAGCGTGACGGCTTGTTCGAACTCGAAGCCGGCAGCGACGTCCTCGACAGTCCCCGCTACAACCACGACATGGCACCGACCAAGGTGCGCGAGCGAACCTGGAACAAATGGCACATCACCGCGCTGTGGGTCGGCATGTCGATCTGCGTGCCGACGTATACCCTCGGCGGGGTGTTGACCGCGTACTTTGGCCTGAGCGTGGGCGAAGCGCTGCTGGCAATACTGTTCGCCAATCTGATCGTGCTGATTCCGCTCACACTCAATGCCTTTCCCGGTACCAAGTACGGCATTCCGTTCCCGGTGTTGTTGCGCTCATCGTTCGGCATTCTCGGTTCCAACGTGCCGTGTCTGATTCGCGCCTTGGTGGCGTGCGGCTGGTTCGGCATCCAGACCATGTTCGGCGGCCTGGCGATCCACCTGTTTCTCGGCTCCGTATTCGAGGGCTGGAAGTCCCTTGGCGGCACGGGGGAGGTGATCGGCTTCATGGTTTTCTGGGCACTGAACCTGTGGGTTGTGATTCGTGGCGCGGAGTCGATCAAGTGGCTGGAAACCTTGTCCGCGCCGTTGCTGGTGGCGGTCGGCATCGGCTTGCTGGTGTGGGCGATGCCTAATGTATCGATGAGCGAATTGCTGGCGATCCCGCCGAAACGCCCTGAGGGCGCCAGTGTGGTGAGCTACTTCGCGGCCGGGCTCACGGCAATGGTCGGCTTCTGGGCCACGTTATCGCTGAACATTCCCGACTTCAGCCGTTACGCCAAGAGCCAGAAGGATCAGATCCTCGGGCAGATTATCGGCCTGCCGCTGACGATGTTCCTGTTCGCCTCGCTGGGCGTGATCATGACCGCCGCCTCGGTGAAACTGGTCGGCGTCACGGTTTCTGATCCGGTCACCCTGATCGGCCACATTCAGAACCCGGTGTGGGTCGCGGTGGCCATGGCATTGATCATCATCGCGACGTTGTCGACCAACACGGCAGCCAACATCGTCTCGCCCACCAATGACTTCCAGAACATTGCGCCCAAGGTCATCAATCGCACCAAAGCGGTGTTGCTGACCGGGCTGGTCGGGCTCTTGTTGATGGGCCATGAACTGCTGAAAAAACTTGGTCTGATCGTTTCCGATGTCAGTCTGGAAACCGTCTATTCCAACTGGCTGCTGGGCTATTCCAGTCTGCTCGGCCCGATCGCCGGGATCATGGTGGTCGACTATTTCCTGATCAAGAAACAGCGACTGGATCTGGCCGGGTTATATCGCGACGACGTGTACCCGGCGTGGAACCGGGCCGGATTCCTTGCGTTCGGTGTGCCGGTGGTGCTGACGCTGCTGTCGCTGGGCAGCGATGCGTTCAGCTGGTTCTACAGCTACGGGTGGTTCACCGGTTCAGCGCTGGGTGGCGTGATTTATTACGGGTTATGCGTGATGCGGGCGCAGCCGTCAGTTGTAAAAACAGCGGTGTGAATGAGGGCCACATCGCTGGCAAGCCAGCTCCCACAGGGATCGAGTCGTGCACAAATTCTGTGTTCAACCAAAAACCCTGTGGGAGCTGGCTTGCCAGCGATGGCGGCCTCACAGACACCACAGCAGTATCCATAAGAACAGCAGCCTGAGGAGATCCCTATGAACGCACCCGTAGACGTTCTGCAATCGACCCATCAGCACATCAACCGCGACCGCCTGTGGGCATCGCTCATGGACCTCGCCAAACTCGGCGCCACGGTCAAGGGCGGGGTTTGTCGCCTGGCCCTGACCGACCTCGATCGCCAGGCCCGCGACCTGTTCGTGCAATGGTGCGAGGACGCCGGATGCAGCGTCACGGTCGATGCTGTCGGCAACATCTTCGCGCGCCGTGCGGGACGCAATCCCGAGCTGCCACCGGTGATGACCGGCAGCCACATCGACACCCAGCCCACCGGCGGCAAGTTCGATGGCTGCTTCGGCGTACTCGCCGGCGTCGAGGTGTTGCGCACGCTCAACGACCTCGGCGTGGAAACCGAGGCGCCGCTGGAGGTGGTGGTCTGGACCAACGAAGAAGGCTCGCGCTTCGCTCCGTGCATGATGGGCTCTGGCGTGTTCGCAGAAAAATTCAGCCTTGAGGAGACGTTGGCCAAGGTCGATGCCGACGGCGTGACAGTCGGCGAAGCGCTCAACGCTATCGGCTATGCCGGCCCGCGCAAGGTCAGCGGGCACCAGGTCGGCGCCTATTTCGAAGCGCATATCGAACAAGGCCCGATACTTGAAGACGAACACAAAACCATTGGCGTAGTGCTCGGCGCGCTGGGGCAGAAGTGGTTCGACCTCAAGCTGCGCGGCGTCGAGGCCCACGCCGGCCCAACGCCGATGCACCTGCGCAAGGATGCGCTGGTCGGCGCCTCGGTCATCGTCGGTGCCGTCAACCGCGCCGCGCTCGGCCACCAACCGCACGCCTGTGGCACCGTCGGCTGCCTGCAGGCCTATCCCGGCTCGCGCAACGTCATCCCCGGCGAAGTGCGCATGACCCTCGACTTCCGTCATTTGGAACCGGCGCGCCTCGACGCGATGATCGCCGAGGTGAAGCAAGTCATCGAAGCCACCTGCGAGGAACATGGCCTGACCTATGAGCTGACGCCGACAGCCGACTTCCCGCCGCTGTACTTTGAAAAGGGTTGTGTGGAAGCGGTGCGCGGCGCGGCGAAAGGTCTGGGTCTGTCACACATGGACATCGTCAGCGGCGCCGGCCACGACGCGATCTTCCTCGCCGAACTCGGCCCGGCCGGGATGATTTTTGTGCCGTGCGAGGGCGGCATCAGCCACAACGAAATCGAGAACGCCGCACCGGACGATCTGGCGGCGGGATGCGCAGTGCTGTTGCGAGCGATGCTGGCGGCTTCGGCGATGGTCGCGGCCGGTAAAGCCGCCGCATAAATATCAACACATCGCAGCTCTGTGTAGGAGCTGCCGAAGGCTGCGATCTTTTGATCTTGATGTTTAACAACCAGAATCAAGAGATCGCAGCCTCGTTTCACTCGACAGCTCCTACAGCAAGCACCGGTAGGAGCTGCCGAAGGCTGCGATCTTTTGATTTGGATGTTTAGCAACCAGAATCAAGAGATCGCAGCCTCGTTTCACTCGACAGCTCCTACAGCAAGCACCTGTAGGAGCTGCCGAAGGCTGCGATCTTTTGATTTGGATGTTTAGCAACCAGAATCAAGAGATCGCAGCCTCGTTTCTCTCGACAGCTCCTACAGAAAGCACCGGTAGGAGCTGCCGAAGGCTGCGATCTTTTGATTTGGATGTTTAGCAACACAGAATCAAAAGATCGCAGCCTCGTTTCACTCGACAGCTCCTACAGAAAGCACCGGTAGGAGCTGCCGAAGGCTGCGATCTTTTGATTTGGATGTTTAGCAACACAGAATCAAAAGATCGCAGCCTCGTTTCACTCGACAGCTCCTACAGAAAGCACCGGTAGGAGCTGCCGAAGGCTGCGATCTTTTGATTTGGATGTTTAGCAACACAGAATCAAAAGATCGCAGCCTCGTTTCACTCGACAGCTCCTACAGAAAGCACCGGTAGGAGCTGCCGAAGGCTGCGATCTTTTGATTTGGATGTTTAGCAACACGGAATCAAAAGATCGCAGCCTCGTTTCACTCGACAGCTCCTACAGGGTTTGCGAGGGCGTTAGTTGTCAACGTTCATCAATTGCTGCACGCCTTCCCATGCTTCGGCGCGCATCTGTTCGATGTCGAGGCCCGGGATCACGCCGTTATCGACCACGATCCTGCCGCCCACAAGGCTGTACTTCACGGTGATCGGCTCGCCCGCGACCACCGGCGCGACGGCGCTGTCGTGGAAACCGTAGAAGCGTGGGTGATCGAGGCTGTAGACCACCAGATCCGCTGCCTGTCCGACTTCGAGCGTACCCACGGCGCCAAGGCCAAGCACCTGCGCGCCACCGGCGGTGCCCCAGTGAATGACGTCTTCGGCGGTGGTGGCCGACGCGCCTTGTTCGGCGCGATGGATCAGCCATGCGGTGTTGGCTTCGCCGACCATGCTCCCGGATTCATTCGAGGCCACGCCATCGACACCCAGTGAAACCGCCACGCCCGCCTCGTACATCTGCGGCACAGGCGCGACGCCGCTGCCCAGCCTGGCGTTGCTCACCGGGCAGTGGGCGATGCCGGTGCCGGTTTGCGCGAGCATGCGGATTTCCGCCGGCTGCAGATGCACGGCGTGGGCGAACCAGACGTCGGGGCCGAGCCACTCGTGTTCAGCGACGAATTCCACCGGCGAACAGTTGTATTTTTCGCGGCAGAAATTCACGTAATTCTGCGTTTCCGACAAGTGCGTGTGCAGGCGCAGGCCAAGCCCGCGCGCGGTGTGGGCGAGTTCGCGCAGCAGCGTCGGCGGCAGCGAAAATGTTGGCGTAGTCGGCGCGACGACCACCCGGCGCATCGCGTCCGGGGTGTCCTGGTGATAGCGCGATTTCAGTCGCTCGATATCGCCGACCATCTGCTCGAGGCTTTCCGGTTGCAGCGCGGTTTTCGAGAAACCCGGGTGAGCGCTGGCCGATTCCAGCGCGCCGCCACGGCACAGCACGAAACGCAAACCGAATTCGTCGGCCATGTCGAACAGCAAATCGCCGGTCTCGGTGCTGCCGTGGGCGTGGTAGAGATAATGGTGATCGGCGCAGGTGGTGACGCCGGACAACAGCAACTCGACCATCCCCAGCCGTGCGGCGATCCGCGCCAGTTGCGGGGTGAAGCGATTGAGGCGCGGATAGGGCACGCTGGCCAGCCAGCCTTGCAGATCCTGATTGAGGCCTTCGGGCACGGCTTTGAGCAGGTTCTGAAACAGGTGATGGTGAGTGTTGATCCAGCCTGGATAGACGACGCAATTGCGCGCGTCGATCACCCGTTCGCCCGGTTGCGCTTGCAGGTCGGCGGCCATCTCGGCGATGCGCCCGTTGACCACACGGATGTCCACGGCACCGGCCCGTGCGCGAGAGCCGCGCTGGCCGGTCATCACCGCAACCGGGTGCTTGATCAGAATGTTTTGAAGTTGAGTCATGGGCAGGCTCCAGTCAAAGAATGTGCGAGGCGGATTTGCTGGCGGTGGTTTGCGGCACGCTGACGCCGTTCAGCGCGGCGTTGAGCAGCACCGACACCAGGCAAGCGATGACCACGCTGCTGTGCAGAAACGGCTGCGACCACTCGGGTAATTGTTTGAACAGGGTCGGGGCGAGCACCGGCACCAGCGCGGCGGCGATGGTGAAACCGACGATCAAGACGTTGTAGCGATTGCGCTCATAGTCGACTTTGGCCAGGGTCTGAATCCCCGCTGCCGCGACCACACCGAACATGGCCACGCCGGCGCCACCGAGGGCGGCGGTCGGCATCGAGGCGATGATCGCGCCGGCCTTTGGCACCAGCGCAATCGAGCACATCAGCAAACCGCTGACCGCCACCACCCAACGGCTGCGCACGCCGGTGAGGATCACCAGACCGACGTTTTCCATGAAGGCAATGAACGGGAACGCGGCGAACATCCCGGCAATGGTGCTGGCCAGGCCGTTGGCGCGCAGGCCGTTGATCACTTGTTTGTCTTCCACCGGTTTTTCGACGATGTCGCCAATGGCCACGAACAGCCCCATCGACTCCACCATCTGCACGATCATCACCACGACCATGGTCGCGATCGGGATCAGGCTGAATGTCGGCAAGCCAAAATAGAACGGATAGGGCACGGTCAGCCACGGCGCTTGCTCAACGCTGTGAAAACTGCCCATGCCCAAACCGTAGGCCAGGCCCGCGCCCACCAGCATGCCAACCAGCACCGCCATGTTGCGCATCAGCGGGCTGCCATAACGAGTGACGAGCAGAATCGTCAGCAACACCACGACCGCGACACCGAGGAACGCCGGGGCACCGAAATTGCTCGCGTTGCGCCCGCCGCCGACCCACTCATAGGCGATCGGGAACAATTGCAAACCGATCACCGTGACGATGCAGCCGGTGACCACGGGCGGAAAAAACCGCCGCAATCGACCCACGAACGGTGCCATCAGCATGGTAAAAATCCCGGCACCGATCACCGCCCCGCAGACCCCGGCGAAGCCCACCTCCGGGTTGCTGCCGATGGCGATCACCGGGCCGACGCTGCTGAACGCGACGCCCTGCAGGATCGGCAGACGTACGCCGAATTTCCAGAAGCCGACGGTTTGCAGAAGGGTGGCGATGCCTGAGCAGAACAGCGTGGTACTGATCAGCACCACCGTGTCGGCATGGGACATTTTCAACGCGCTGGCGACAATCAACGGCACGGCGATGGCGCCGATGTACGAGACGGCCATGTGTTGCAGGCCGAGGGTAAGCATCTGTCGCACCGGCAGAACGCGGTCGACGGCATGCACGGTGGTGGCGGATTTCGATGCGGATGTGGCTGACGACATGGGGAAACACCTCTGGCTGTTTTATGCGGTAGAGAGGGGTATTCGTCTGATGCCGATCAGCTCAAGAACACAGTGGAATCCTGTGGGAGCTGGCTTGCCAGCGATGGCGATTTCGCAGTCACCATTTTTATAAACTGACAGTCCGCTATCGCTGGCAAGCCAGCTCCCACAGGTGTTGTGTTGTTCAAAAGAATTGGCATCAGTCATTCGTGCTGCGAAGCCGCCATCCACCGGCTCCGATGCCTTGGTTCAGCCTGCCAGGCAGGCGGCGAAGCCTTGGTTCAGCGCCGCGCGATCCAGGTCGCGGCCGATGAACACGATCTTGCTCGATCGGGGCTCCGTGCCCCAGGCGGTCGATGCGCGAAACTCCACCAGACTGTGCACGCCCTGCAGCACGTAGCGCTGGTCTTCGTTGGCCACCGCGAGCACGCCTTTCATGCGATAGAGATTGTCGGCCTGGGACGAGCGCAACTCGCTGATCCAGCGGTGAAACGCCATCAGATTGACCGCGCCGTCGACAGCGATACCGACCGATGACACGCTCGGGTCGTGCTGGTGATCCGGCTCTTGCGCGTGATGCTCGTGGTGATCGTGATCGTGCTGTTCCGCGCCGATTTCCATCAGCTTCTGCGTGCATTCGAATGCACCGATTCCGAGGATCCTGGTCAGGTCGATTTGCGCATGGGTCGAGGTCACCAGATCCGCCGTGGCGTTCAAGCTGCGAATCTTGCCGCACAGGGCTTCAACCTCTGCGGCGCTGACCAGATCGACCTTGTTGATGACGATGCGGTCGGCGCAGACAATCTGATCCACCGCCTGGTTGTCGACGCCGTCCAGTTGCAGATCCTCCAGATGCTGGGCGATGTGCTTGGCGTCGACCATGGTCACGATTGCGTCGAGCTCGACTTCTTCGGCGATCGGGTCGTTGATGAAAAAGCTCTGCGCGACCGGATAAGGGTCGGCCAGGCCACTGGTTTCAATGAGGATGTGATCGAGGCGCACCGGGCGTGCCACCAGCTCGCGGACGATACGCACCAGATCCTCGCGAACCTCGGCGGTGCAGCACACGCAGCCGTTGACCATCTCGTAGATTTCTTCGGTTTCGGAGCTCAGCACCAGATCGCCGTCGATGCCGACCTCGCCGAATTCGTTTTCGATAACAGCGATTTTGCGCCCGTGGTTTTCCTTGAGGATGTAATTGAGCAACGTGGTTTTACCGGCCCCGAGAAAACCGGTGAGGATGGTCACGGGGATTTTGGTATTGCGGGTTGGGGCGTTGAAGGGAGTGTTCATCAGAAGCTCCTTGACTGTGTTTTGCCGAAGTGCGATCAAATGTGGGAGCTAGCCCTGCTAGCGATGGCGGTGTATCAGCCAGAATTGATTTCACTGACACTCCGCCATCGCTAGCAGGGCTAGCTCCCACAGGGATTGGGGTGTTCTCGCCAGCGAGTGGCGACACCGGCATCAAGGCCGAACAGGTCGAGCACCCGACCAAGGCTGTGATCGACCATTTGCGCCAGATTCTGCGGGCGTGCATAAAACGCCGGCACCGGCGGGGCGATGATCCCGCCCATTTCGGTGATGGCGGTCATGTTGCGCAAATGGGCGAGGGTCAGCGGGGTTTCGCGGGCCATCAGCACCAAGGTGCGGCGCTCCTTGAGGGTCACGTCAGCGGCGCGGCCGATGAGTCCCGAAGACGTGCCCGTGGCGATTTCCGCCAGGGTGCGCATCGAGCAGGGCGCAACCACCATGCCGAGGCAGCGAAACGAACCGCTGGCAATGCCGGCAGCGACGTCGTCGGCGCGGTGGTAATGGCTGGCGAGCGCCGTGACGTCGGCCAGTTTGTAGTCGGTCTCATGCGCCATGGTCAGCAGCGCGGCGCGGCTGATGATCAAGTGGCTTTCGATGTCGAGTTCGGCCAGCAACTGCAGGAGCCGCACGCCGTATACGAACCCTGACGCGCCACTGATGCCCACCACCATCCGCGGCCGGTTCATGCCTGCAGACCTTTGATCAATTGGCGGGCACGTTCGAGCACTTGCTGATCGAGCTGCGCCTTGATCCCGTCGAAAGCCGAACCGCGCGTCGCATCCAGGCCCATCCGCGAAGTGGTGCCGTTGACCGAAGAGGACGGGTCGAGCGGACTGCCGGGCAAGCCATCGATGGTGAAAATATCCAAGTGTGGCTGGAAGTGCGTGGCCAATGCCCATAGCACCTGACTGTCATCGCTGATGTCGATATCGCTGTCCACCGCGATCACCGTTTTCAGGTACGGATCCCAACCGAGCAGGGCCAGCATGATCTGCCGCGCTTCGCCGTCGCGGCTTTGATCGAGTGCCACGTAGCAATGAAAATGCGTGCCGGAATTGGGGTAATGCACGGCGGTGACGGCAGGGAAGCGTGCTTTGAGTTTTTCGCTCATTTCCGCCTCGCGGGGCAGGCGGGCGAGGGTCAAATGCTCGGCGTAGCGGCCGCCCATCACATCGACCAGCCAAGCGTCTTTGCGCTTTAACAGGGTGTCGACGCGCAGCACATTGTTGGTCGAGCGATCCGAGGAATAACCGCTGAATTCGCCGAACGGGCCTTCGTCGGCGTAGGCCGTTGGGTCAATCGCGCCTTCGAGAACAAACTCGGCATATGCCGGCACGCCAATGCCGTAGCGCGGGGTTTTGACCAGCTCCAGCGGCGCACCGAACAGCCCACCGGCGACCGCGCGCTCATCCGCGCCGTACGGCAAACGCGCAGCGGCGGCGAGCATGAACAGCGGATGCGCACCGACCACCATGGCCATGCGCAATTCTTCGCCACGTTCACGCGCGGTTTGCAGCATCCGCCACAGGT
This sequence comes from Pseudomonas fluorescens, assembly GCF_900636825.1. Lineage (NCBI taxonomy): Bacteria > Pseudomonadati > Pseudomonadota > Gammaproteobacteria > Pseudomonadales > Pseudomonadaceae > Pseudomonas > Pseudomonas fluorescens. The sequence goes on from NZ_LR134318.1 coordinate 2,369,200, forward strand.
GTCCGCGTGAATGCAGACTGGTGGCGAGGGCCTGGCGGGCATGGCGCATCGAGCGGTGGTAGCTCATGTTGGCAATGCCGCTCAGCGGGTCTTCGGCAATGATGATCGCGTTGGTGATATACGGGCCGCGATCACTGTCGAAATGCTTGAGCATCGGTAGCAGCGCCAGATCCAGTGCTTCACCCTCGAACACTTCATCGAGGATCGGGCCGTTTTCTACATAACGCGGCGCGATGGGCTGGTTGGCGCGAGCCTGAAAGGTTTCGTGCAATTGCGCCGGGTTGACGCCGAAGATCCGGGCGATACGGGTGCGAGAGGCGAACAGATTGGTCGCCACCGGCACGCCCAGGTTGCCGACGTTTTCGCAGATGAGCAGTGGGTCGCGGCCCTGCGCGGCGAGGGCATCGACCAGGGCGGTGACGTCCTGATCGGCTGAAATAGTTTGGGTGACCGTCAGCACATCGTCCGGATACTCTCGGCGATAGGCGTCGATGAACACGTGGAAGTCCTGAGAATCGCCGAGCGTCGAACGGGTCATGGTTTCACCTCGTAAAAAGCAGGCACGCAGGGGTGAGAGGGCATCCGATCGGCCAGCCGCTGGCCTGCCGGTCGAACGAATGCCGGTTCATCTTCGTGCCTGTAAAGTCGCTGTGTGCTCTGTATGCAAGTCCCTTGTGGCGAGGGGATTTATCCCCGATCGGCTGGGAAGCAGTCGTAAAACCAGTCAACGCGATCTGCCTGATACAACGTGGTTGCAGGTTTTTGGAGCTGCTTCGCAGCCCATCGGGGATAAATCCCCTCACCACAGGAAACTCCCTTCCCACAGGAGGTTCGTGTACGGCTACAGGTACGTGGTGGTCAGGCGAATATCGGCCTCAACCAGATCCTTGGGCGGTGGCGTCGGTTCGATCCCGCACAAGCGGGCGATGTTGTTGCCCAGGTAATCTTCGAGATGATCCTCATCAATGCCCAACCCCTGCGGTGCCGGTGAGCACAACACCTCGAGTTCGCGCAGCCACATCCCCGGCTCATTCGGCGGTGAATCGGTGCCGAAGACGATCTTGTTGCGCGGCAGTTCCTTGGCGAATTCGACGATCCGCGATTGAAAGCACCAGCCCGATTCGCAGTACACGTTCGGCGTGTCCATCGCCATCCAGAACGCTTCGAACGAGTAGTTGCCGCCCGTCTGGATACCGAAGTGGCCGATGATGAAATTGACCATCGGAAACTCGCGGATGATCGGGTAGAACATCGTCGGAATCGTGTACGGGCCATCGCCGGTGTGGATCAGCACAACGATGTTGTACTTGGCGCAAACCTTCATCGCCGGGCGCAGCCAATCGAGCGCGCGGTCCGGGCGATAGCCGTGCATGTTGGCGTGCAGCTTGAGCATCTTGAAGCCGTATTCCTTGATATGGAATTCCAGCTCCGCCGCACCGTTTTCCGGGCCCCAGCGCGGGTTAAAGTTGAAGTTGCCGATGAAGCGATCCGGATATTTCACACAGAGTTCGGCGACGTAGGACATGTAGTCACGCACGCCCTCGCGGCCTCGGCGGTTGCCGTCGCGATAACCGGTATTGCCCGGCGGCGGCTGGATGAAGCCCATGTCGATGCGGCGCGGTTTGCCGTTGATCATGTACGGGCCGTCCATGAGCTTGAGCATGCGCTCGCCGGTGAACGGTTCGCCGGTATGGCGCCAGGCCTCGTCGACCAGGTTAGTAGGGTGCAGATGGGTGTCGATGATCATCGGTTCAGCTCCTGGCCAGTTGAGTGGTGACGGGGCGTGCGAGTTGCGCCTCTGCTTCGGAAACGGAACGCGGTGGCGGGGTCGGTTCGAGGCCGATCATTCGCGCGGTGTTGTTGCCCAGATAATCTTCGAGGGTGTCCTCGTCGAGATTCAGGCCCTGTGGCGGCTCGTGGCAGAGCACTTCGAGCAGGCGCAGCCACATGCCCGGTTCGTTCGGCGGCGTATCGGTGCCGAAAAGGATTTTGTGCGTCGGCAATACCTTGGCGAACTCGACGATCCGCGATTGCAGGCACCAGCCGGACTCGCAGTAGACGTTGGGCAACTCCATTGCCCATTGCATCGGTTCAAACACGTAGACGCCGCCGGTCTGCACGCCGAAGTGGGCCATGATGAAATCGACGTTGGGGAATTCCTTGATCATCGGCACCCATTCCGACGGGATGCTGTAAGGTCCGTCGCCGGTGTGCAGCTTGACCGGAATGCCCAGCTCGGCGCATTTCTCGAAGCACGGGCGCACCCAATCCAGCGCCCGGTCAGGACGGTAGGCATGCATGTTGGCCTGCATCTGCACCATCTTGAAACCGTGTTCCTTGACGTAGCGCTCGATCGCCTCGACGCCGTTTTCCACACCGCAGCGCGGGTTGTAGACGAAGCAGCCGATGAAGCGGTCCGGGTAGGTCTGAACCATTTTCAGCGTGTAGGCCATGTACGCATCGATGGATTCGCGACCGCTCAGGTCGCCGTCGGTCCAGGTGTAAATCGTGTTGCCCTGCGGCGGCTGGATGAAGGCTTTGTCAATGCGGCGAGGCTTGCCGTTGACAATGTACGGGCCATCCATCATCTCCAGCAGACGCTCGCCGGTGAACGGGTCACCGTCATGCCTCCAGGCGAGGTCCACCAGATCGGTGGGATAGCAGCTGATATCGATGATCATTGCAGTCGATCTCCTGATAGCGGGGAAGGGAGCCTTGCGGCTCTCGGCATTCACGTCCCGGGCAATCGGCCGTTTCTATGCGCAAGACTCGCGCATTCCCTCGCCTGTTCGCATCCGGCCCGGGTGGGTGGCTGCTGAGGGCGAGTATTGGAAGGAGGGGTTGGGTTCGTACAATATTAATTGGGCGGGGTGGTGATACTTGTTCGATATGGCTGCATCAAGATCAAAAGATCGCAGCCTGCGGCAGCTCCTACACCGTTCAATGTAGGAGCTGCCGAAGGCTGCGATCTTTTGATCTTCAATGGTTGTGCCAGCGCTGTCGTCAGGACTGTGTTTGCATTGCCAACTGTTTGATCGCTTCAACCACCGGCGCCACACGCTCAGCCTGCCCATGCGGCCACACGGCGTAAAGGTTGTAATGCGCCGCAATCTGCGCCTCGTTCAACGCCACCAACCGCCCACTGCGCAATGCATCAGCCGCCAATAATCCACGCACCAGCCCCGCGCCAACGCCAGCCTCGGCAGCCGCAATCAAATTCGCCGCATTATCAAAAATCACCCGTGCCGGCGGCTCGGTTGGCGTCATCCCGGCCGCATCCAGCCACGGAATCCACGAGCGCCGCGTATACCCCAACAATGGCAACTTCAAAATCTGCGCCGGGCTCAACGGCACCTGCAACCCATACCGTTCCAGCAAATCCGGCGAAGCCACCGCCAACACCCGATCGCCACAAATCTGCGTCATCTCGCAGTCGTCCCAATCGCCATAGCCATAACGCAGCGCCAGATCGACTCGCTCAAACGTACTGCGATCACTGCGCGGCATCGACAGCAGCGTCACCTCATAATCCGGCAGCCCATCAAGCAACTGCGGCAGGCGCGGATTGAGCCAGCTCTGCGCCAGTTCGCTGTCGACATCAAGGGTCAAGCGTTGCGCCACGCTGCGGTTTTTCACCGAAGACAAGGCACGGTCAATCTGCGCCAGACCATCCGCCAACACACTGGCAAACAACTGCCCGGCATCGGTCAGATTGCTGCCACCGCCTTCGCGGACAAAGAGCGGCTGGCCGATGAACTCTTCCAGGGCACGAATCTGCTGACTGATCGCGCTGTGGGTCAGATCGAGTTTGCGCGCGGCGCTGGAAAAACTGCCGCTGCGCGCGGCGTGGATAAACGCGCTCATGGACTGCACCGACGGGTATCGCTTGTACATGTTGTTAGTCCTGCTTACACCGGTTGGCAGAAAACGTCGCTGGCCGGGGATCGTCGCGGCTTCCAATAATCGGTCACCAGGCCCGCACAAAGACGGGCCGCTCTCTTGGAGCCTGACAATGATTGCATTCACGGTTAACGGCGAACGACGCGAGCTGGAGGAAACGTCTTCCTCCACGCCCTTGCTATGGGTACTGCGTGATCAACTGAAACTCACCGGCACCAAGTTCGGTTGCGGCATGGGCCTGTGCGGTGCTTGCACCGTGCACCTGGACGGCGTCGCGGTGCGTTCCTGCCAAATGCCAGCGGCGGCCGTCGCGGGCCACAGCATCACCACGATCGAGGGGGTGTCGGCGACGCAAAGCCATCCGCTGCAATTGGCCTGGGTCGCCGAAGATGTGCCGCAATGCGGCTACTGTCAATCCGGACAGATCATGTCCGCCGCGGCGTTGCTCAACACCGGTGCAGCAGTCACCGACGCTTCGATCCGCACCGCAATGTCCGGGAATATCTGCCGCTGCGGCACTTACGGGCGCATCAATAAAGCGATCAAACGCGCGGCGAATGCGCCGAAGGAGGCCTGATGAGCCTTGTCGACGACAGCCGCATCGAACTGCCGCGCCGAGAGTTTCTCAAGCAAGCGGCGACGCTCGCTTCAGGCCTGGCCATTGCGCTGTATCTGCCGAGTGGCGTCGGCGCCACCGACCCGAAGGCCCCCGCGCAGGTCAAGGAATTCGAGCCCAATGCCTGGGTGCGTGTGTTGCCTGACGGCACGGTGAAACTGGTGGTGCACAAGCACGACTCCGGCACCGGTACGCAGACGGCACTCGCCGCGTGCGTGGCCGAAGAGCTGGACGTCAACCCGATGACTGTGCAGGTGATCACCCCGGAAGATCCGTTCTTCGAAACTTACATCCATCCGGTCTGGAAAGTCTTTTCCACCGGCGGCAGCACCAGCGTTTCGCTGGAGTACGACCGCTTGCGCATGGCCGGCGCTACGGCGCGGGCATTGTTGATAACCGCAGCGGCGAAGCAATGGAAAGTCAGCCCCCAGAGCTGCGCCACGGAAGAAGGTCGAGTGGTACATGCATCGAGCAAGCGCAGCCTCGGCTATGGCGAACTGGTGGGTGTCGCGGCCAACTTGCCGGCGCCGGACAACGTCACGCTGAAGGATCCGGCGCAGTTCAAATACATCGGCAAACTGCGCCACAAGCGTGATGCCGCCGCCAAGGTGTGCGGGCGTTTCCAGTACAGCATCGACGTGCAGTTGCCGGGCATGCTGGTGGCGGTCATTCAGCGGGCCCCGGTGCTGGGCGCGAAGGTTGTCAGCGTCGACTCGGCGGCGGCGTTGCGAGTGCCAGGTGTGCGCAAAGTGCTCGCGGTTCCGGGACGTCCCGACGTGCTCGGCGGCAATCTGGAAGGCGTCGCCGTGCTGGCCGACACATATTGGGCCGCGCAGCAGGGCCGTAACGTGCTGCAGATCCAATGGAGCGATTCGCCGCTCGCCGGTTTCGACAGTGATCAGTTGCACGCGGCGCAGGCCGCGGCGATCGGCGATCCGCACGCCCAAACCGTCAAAGCCATGAGCCACGGCGATGTCAGCGGACAATGGTCGAGTGCAGCGAAGCTGATCGAAGCCGATTACGCCATGCCTTACAAAGTGCAGAACCCGCTGGAGCCGATCTGCATCGTCGCGCAGGTCAAGGACAGGGCGATCACATATTGGGGCGGCGTGCAGGTGCCGTCGTCGGCCCTGGAGGCGGCGCAGATCGTGTGCGGCATCGACAAGGCCAAGGTGACGATCCATGAGCTGGTTTCCGGCGGTAGCTTTGGCGCGCGGGAGGCGAAATACTGGCTGTTCGAAGGTGCCTGGCTCGCGCAGCAAACTGGCGTGCCGGTGAAACTGCTGAACAGCCGCGAAGATGAAATGCACGCACTGTTCAATCATCCGGCGACCTTGCATCGGGTCAAAGGCGCGCTCGACCCGCAGGGAAAACTGACTGCGCTGCAATTGCACGCGGTGTCGCCGGCCTCGCCAGAGCAGTGGGAACCGGGCTATTTCGAGCGTCCGGACAAGATGGATTACAGCACCACCGAGGCGATCACTGCGTGGGACTTCGCCTACCGTCCGCCGCACCTGGAGCTCAATTGGGTCAAACACGAAAGTCAGCTGCCGAGCGGTTGGTATCGCTCGGTGAGCTTCATTCCCAACGTGTTTGCCGTGGAAAGTTTCATGGACGAACTCGCCTATGCCGCTGGCGAGGACCCGCTGGCGTTCCGCCTCGCCAACATGCAGGAGCGACCTCGCCATGTGACGGTGCTCAAACAGGCTGCCGAACGCGCGGGATGGGGGCAGCCATTGCCGCCGGGAACCGCATTGGGTATCGCGACCAATCAGGGTTACACCAGTTTTATCGCAGTGGTGGCGCGGGTGGCGACCGTGAACGGCAAACCGCAAGTCGAGAAGCTCACCTGCGTGGTCGATTGCGGTCTGGCGGTGTCGCCGGGCGGTGTCGAAGAGCAAATCTACGGCGGTTTGATGTGGGGGTTGGGCCATGCACTGTTTGACCGCCTCGATATCAAACAGGGCAGGGTGGTGCAGAGTAACTTCCACGATTACCGCGTCACGCGCATGTCGGATATGCCGGCCACCGACATCCTGGTACTCGACGGTGAGCCCGGCAAACCCGGTGGCGTCGGCGAGCTGGGCAGCCCGTCGGTGGTGCCGGCGATTGCCAACGCCTTGTTCGCATTGACCGGCGTGCGCCAGCGTTCGACGCCATTCAACCTGGGATAAACCGTCATGGATCTACGCCTGCTGCGATATTTCATGGCGTTGGCTGATGAGCTGCACTTCGGTCGCGCGGCCGAGCGATTGCACATCTGCCAGCCGCCGTTGAGCCAGCAGATTCGTCTGCTCGAGGAAGAACTCGGCACGCCGCTGTTCGAGCGCAGTCATCACCGCGTGGAACTGACAGCGGCGGGGCAGATGCTCAAGGAACAGGCGCCGCTGGTCTTCGAGCAGCTTGAGCGGGCGCTGGATCTGACTCGGCAAACCGGGCGTGGTCAGTTGGGCGAGCTGGAAATCGGCATGATCAGCTCGGTGATGGTCGGCGTATTGCCCAAGGCCTTGCACTTGTTTCGCGAGCGCTATCCGCAGGTCAACTGGCGCCTTCACGAGATGACTCCGGCGGCGCAGGTCAAGGCATTGAAGGAAAAACGCATCGATGCCTGCGTGTTTCGCGTCGGTTACGACGATTCGCAGTTGCGCAATGAACTGCTGATCTACGAACCGATTCATGTGGTGATGCCCGCAGACCATCCGCTGGCCGCTCGCGAGGTACTGGCCCCGGTGGATCTGGCGCAGGAACCGTTCGTGGCGCTGGAGTTGAAGCAGTCGCGATTTGCCCATTTTCTCTATCAGTGTTGCGTGCAGGCCGGGTTTACGCCGCAGATTCGCCAACAGGTGATCGAGGTGCAAACCTTGCTCAGCCTGGTGCGCGCCGGGTTTGGCGTGGCGCTGTTGCCGGCATCCATCGAGCAATTGGCACCGGCCGGCCTGGTGTTCCGCCGCCTGACCCCGGCGCTGCCGGAAGTGCCGTTGTATGCCACCTATCGCGCGGACGACGCCTCGCCCGTGCTCAAGCTGTTCCTCGACACTCTCCGCGAGCTCAGCGGCAACCCGAAACCGTTGTAGGAGCTGCCGAAGGCTGCGATCTTTTTGATCCTGTCTTTAAAAAACAAAGTCAAAAGATCGCAGCCTGCGGCAGCTTCTACGGGGCAATTTTCGGGTTTTAAACAGCGGCGCACGATCTCGGGCCGCTGCGGTCGTAGTCTTCACATGGGCGTATCACTTGTGGAGATGCAATGAGCCAGGAAGTCCTGACCACCGAAACCAATCGCCGTCAGTTGCAGCAGATCATCGCCGGGCTGTCCGACGGGGTGATTTTGCTGGAGCTGGACCAAAGCATCCTGTGGGCCAACGAAGCGGCACTCGCCATGCACGGTGTCAGCCGGATCGGTGAACTCGGCCACAACGCCACCGAGTACGCGCAGCGTTTCAGTCTGCGCTACCGCAACAACCACACGCTGTCCCCGGAAAATTATCCGATCAGCCGTGCGGCACGCTGCGAAATGTTCAGCGACGTATTGATTGAAATGTCCGCCGTTGACGATCCCGAGCGGGTCTGGGTGCACAGCGTGCGCAGCATGATCCTGACTGATCGCGAGGGTAAGCCCGAGTCGCTGGTGCTCATCATGACCGACGTCACCGATTGGGCCAACGCCGAGCTGCGCTTCGAAAAAACCTTCAACGCCAACCCGGCGCCGGCCGTGATCTGTCGGCTCAGCGATCTGCGCTACATCAAGGTCAATCCGGGGTTTCTGGAGATGACCGGTTATACCCGCGAGCAGGTGATCGGCACGTCGGCTTATGAAATCGACATTTATGAGCAGGCCGAGCGAAAAGAGCTGGCCATCCAGCGCATGCGCGACGTAGCAACCATCCCACAGATGCAGACAGATCTGCGGTTGCCCGATGGCAGCAGCAAGCAGGTGATCGTCGCCGGGCAGCCGCTGCTGCTTAACGACGAAGATTGCATGCTGTTCTCGTTCGTCGACATGGAACTGCGGCACAAGGCCGAGGTGGCGCTGCGCCAAAGCGAAGAGCGCTTTGCCAAGGCTTTTCGCCTGACCCCGGTGCCGATCCTGGTTTGCAGCGCCGATGAACAGCAGGTCATCGACGTCAACCAGGCGTTCCTCGAAACCCTGGCTTACGACGGCGACGAGGTGTTCGGTAAAACCGTGACGCAGCTGGACTTCATCGATGACGATGGCGCGCGCACGCGTTTGTTGGCAGCCCTGGCGAAAAACGGTCGGGTCGATCGCGTGGATGTGCGGGTGCGCAAGAAAGATGCGCAGGTGCTGGAATGCGCGCTGTCCGCCGATACAGTGATTATTCACGACGTGCCGTGCTATCTGCTGGTGTTGATGGACATCACCGAGCGTAAACGCACCGAACTCGAACTGGTGGCCGCCATTGAAGAGGTGATGAAAGACGCCTCATGGTTCAGCCGCACGCTGATCGAAAAACTGGCCAACGTGAAAAAGATCAATTCGCCGCAATTGCCGAGCGTGTCGTTCACTGACTTAACCGCCCGCGAGCGCGATGTGTTGGCGCTGATCTGTGAAGGTTTGGCGGACAAAGAGATCGCCGCGCGTCTCAAACTGGCGCCCAACACGGTGCGCAACCATGTGGCGACGGTGTATTCCAAACTTGACGTGCATAGCCGCAGCGAGGCGATTGTCTGGGCACGGGAGCGCGGTCTGTTTGCTGGCGAGTGGGGCGCCAAGGGGCAGCGGTGAGGTGCAAATGCACTAGTGCAAAGGGTGCAAATGGGGGTGTTGGCGAGGGGGAGGCTGTTCTTAGTCTGGTGACGTGCGATACGGGTCTTTCACGGCCCGGGATCCATCCCTGCGAAGTAACTAAAGGAACAGCTCAATGACCAATCTTGCGCAATTGCGCGCGCAGCTGGAGCAAAGCTTCGCGCCATTGTCGTGCGAGTGCTCGGCCGATGGTGATCATTCACTGACTGTGAAGCTTTACCACCCGGTATCCGGGCAAGTGGATCTGGTGATCAGCGGGTTGAATCTTGCCGCGTTGCGCACTCCAGAGGCCTTGCAGTCGCTGATCGAAGAACTGCGCTACGAACTGCAAAGCAATAACCTGCGAAGCTCCACTGACACGGATATGGCGTAGCCCACAATCGACAGGTAAATAAGGTTGATCGGGCCTGTTTACTGGCACATACCGGCCGGTCGGCTATAAAGAATGAGTGGTCAGGTCTCTCGTGGTCGGTTCGACCGCGGGAGTGGCTCTTTCCTTTATCGCGGGTCGTCCTATGAAAAATCCTGGGAAACGCGTGTTGCCCTTGGCTTTGTTTGTCGCGCTGCTGGCCGGCTGTGCCAGTCCGCCGCCACCTCCACCTCTCGCACCGCCGCCACCGCCGGAACGTACCTGCCAGGTCATGGAAAACACCGAGGTTGCAGGCGATATGTACGTCGATGGGCAAGTCACCCGGCACATCACCACCACGCGCTGCGTCACGCAATAAATTCATACAACCTTCCCTGTAGGAGCTGCCGCAGGCTCGGGCCGCTCCTACAGGGGCGCGTCGGTTTCGCGTGGTATCAGGACAGGAATCCGCCATCCACGTTCAGCGCGACTCCGGTGGTGTAGCTCGACGCATCGCTGGCCAAATAAAGCACCGCGCCGGCCATTTCACTTGGATCGGCCACACGCTTGAGCGGGATCTGCGTCAATGCCTGCTTGAGGATTGCATCGTTTTTTACCAGTGCTGAAGCGAATTTGGTGTCGGTCAGGCCTGGCAGCAGTGCGTTGCAGCGGATGCCGAACTGCGCGCATTCCTTGGCGAAAACTTTGGTCATGTTGATCACCGCGGCTTTGGTCACCGAGTAGATGCCCTGGAAAATCCCCGGTGATATACCGTTGATCGACGCGACGTTGATGATGCTGCCGCCACCGTTTTCCCGCATCAGCTTGCCGGCTTCCACGGACATGAAGAAGTAACCGCGAATGTTCACGTCCACAGTCTTCTGGAACGCGCCGAGGTCGGTGTCGAGTACGTTGCAGAACTGCGGGTTGGTCGCCGCATTGTTGACCAGAATATCGAGGCGGCCGAACTGCTCCTTGATCCCGGCGAACACTTGCGCGATTTGCTCCATTTCGCCGATGTGGCAGGCCACCGCGGTGGCTTTGCCGCCGGCGGCGATGATCGCGTCAGCCACGTGCTGACAGCCGTCGAGTTTGCGGCTCGAAACGATGACGTGGGCGCCTTGCTGGGCCAGCAGTTTGGCGATGGCTTCACCGATGCCGCGGCTGGCGCCGGAAACGAATGCGATTTTGCCGTCGAGGTCGAACAACTGTGTCTTGGACATGGGGTTCCCTTGTGAAAGTCTTGTTATGGGCCTGGATCAGAGGCTGGATTTCTGAATGACCTGCAAGCTCATCTGCTCCAGCAGTTTGTTCATGTGAATGAACTGCGCGAAGCGTTTGTCCTGGGTCTGACCATGGTAGAAGCGGTAGTAGATCTGCTGGACGATGCCGGCCAGGCGGAACAGGCCATAGGTGTAATAGAAGTCGAAATTGTCGATCTGGATGCCCGCGCGTTCAGCGTAATAATCAACGAATTCCCGGCGAGTGAGCATGCCGGGCGCGTGGCTCGGCTGACGGCGCATCAGTTGCACCGGCGCCGGGTCGTCCGCCTGAATCCAGTAGGCGAGCGTGTTGCCCAGGTCCATCAGGGGATCGCCGAGTGTGGTCAATTCCCAGTCGAGCACGCCGATGATCTGCATCGGGTTCTGCGGGTCGAGGATCACGTTGTCGAAACGATAGTCGTTGTGCACGATGCTCGAAGTCGGATGATCGGCGGGCATCTTTTCGTTGAGCCAGGTTTTCACCGCTTCCCAGTGCGGCGCGTCCGGGGTCAGGGCTTTTTCGTAGCGCTCGCTCCAGCCTTTGATCTGCCGGGCGACATAACCTTCAGGCTTGCCCAGATCGCCGAGCCCGCAGGCGTTGTAATCGACCCGGTGCAGCTCGACGAAACGGTCGATGAAACTCTTGCACAGAGCTTCGGTTTTCGCCGAGTCGAGGCCCAGCTCCGGCGGCAGATCCGAGCGCAGAATGATCCCCTTGACCCGCTCCATCACGTAGAACTCGGCGCCGATCACCGATTCATCGGTGCAATGCACGTAGGCTTTCGGGCAATACGGAAAGCCATCGCGCAACTGATTGAGGATGCGGAACTCGCGGCCCATGTCGTGGGCGGATTTGGCCTTATGCCCGAACGGTGGACGGCGCAGGACAAATTCCTGCTCGGGGTATTCCAGCAGATAGGTCAGATTCGACGCGCCGCCGGGAAACTGACTGATCGTTGGGGTGCCGCTCAGGCGTGGAATGTGCGCCTTCAGGTACGGATCGATCAGGCTGGCATCAAGTTCTTCGCCAGCGCGGATACGGGTGGACTGGTCAGTAAGCGCCATGCTTATCCCTTCTGCTTATTTTGGAGGCCAGACATCATTGGCTAATCTAATGGCGCGCCTGGGCAGCCACAAGCGCCGGTGGGTCTTATAGGCTAGCGTGTTGCCGGATAATCAGCGTTTCGAATAGGCCGATGACGCGCCGTCGCAGGCGTTGCCGCAGCCTGCGCCGGCGCCTGGGTCAATGCACGCGCTGGTTATGGTGCTTGGGTGGAAGCGCGATCGGGGTGAGCACCGGTTGCCCGGAGAAAAACGCCACGAGGTTTTTGCCGACCAGTTCCACGGTGCCTTGGGTGGCTTCCGGCGACAGGCCCGCGACGTGAGGTGTGAGCAGCACGTTGCTCAAGCTTTTCAGGGCATCCGGTACTTGCGGTTCGTGATCGAACACATCCAGTGCGGCGCCGGCAATTCGTCGTTGTTCCAGCGCGCTGATCAGATCCGCCGTGGCGATCACACTGGCGCGGGCAATATTGACGATGAAGCCGTCCGGCCCCAGCGCATCGAGCACCGCCCGCGTGACCAGATGCTGGGTGCCAATGCCGCCGGGCGTGGCGACGATGAGGAAGTCCGAGGCTCGCGCCAGTTCGGTCGGTGTCGAGCAGAAGGTGTACGGCACCTCGTTGCGCACTTGACGGCTGTGATAGCTGATCTCCATGTCGAACCCCAGATGGGCCCGTTTGGCAATTGCCAGACCCACCGCACCCAAACCGAGAACTCCCAGGTGTTTGCCGGCCAGCGACGGGCGCATGATCTTCGGCCATTCACCGCGGCGCACGGCCGCGTCACAGCGGGGAATATCGCGCACCAGCGCCAGCAGCATCGCCAGCGCATGGTCGGCCACCGACGAGGCATTGACCCCGGCACCGTTGGTCACTGTGATGCCACGGTTGCTGGCGGCTTGCAGGTCGACCTGTTCGTAACCGGCGCCGATCACCGTGATGATCTTCAGCGCAGGCAGGGCGCTGATTTCCTGCGCAGTCAGACCCAGCGGGCCACGCGTCAATACCGCATCGATGCGACTGCCGTGGCTGGCGATGGCTTGCGCACGTTCGGTTGGCGTTGGCGCGAGGATCAGGTGGAAACCTTGATGTTCGAGGATGGGCAGATAGTCATTGATGGTTTCAACCAGTACCAGAACGGTGGCGGGCATTGCGCGGCTCCTGAGATCAATGGCGGTTCGGTCGCGAAAGTCGTGTCAGAGTGCTGATTCCAGAGCGGTTTGGCAATGCTGGCCGCAGCACCGCTTCAAGCAGTGTAGCGGCGTCTCAAATCACGTATTGGGCGATACCGTTACCAAATGACCAGTTTTCTTTTTTGACTTCCATCAAATTGATGAACACATCTTCCAGCCGCACCGCCAGATGCGTGTGCAGGCTTTCGGCGATGGTCTTGAACAGCAGTTGTTTCTTTTCCACCGAGCGCCCTTCGCTGATGGTGATCTGAATGAACACCACACCGTCGCTGCGCTGAATGCCGAGGTATTGCGGGTCATAGACGAAGTGCTGGGCGTCATGCTCGGTGAGGATCTGGAAATTGTCGTGCTCGGGCACATCGATGCAGCTGCGCAGGGCCGCATAGATATGTTCGCCGACGCGTTTGGCGAAAGTAGGATCGGGATTTCGATGGATGTCGACGCGGACGAGTGGCATGGCGCGAGGCTCTGTGGGGTAGGAGGGCTTCTCTCACGCTAGATCATGCCGGCCAGAATGGAAGTTTTTTTGATGACGCGCCGGTGGGGTGTTGATTCTGCTGCCGACTTCGTCTGAGGCGACCTACGAGTCGCGCAGATTTTGCCTACGAATCTGGCAGATCGGTCTGCTATTCACTCGCTGCTCAAACTGAAAATATGTGCTCAAAGGGCAGTGTGTACATTCGATGAACGAGCAGCGGGAGCGGAATCCATCAATAGCCAAGGAAGGCCAATGCATCTTGATAGCCATGAAAACGTAGCGCTCGAAAGGCTTCAAACAGAAACCCGGAAGCTTGGCGCAGAGAGACGCAAGCTCTTGGCGGAGGTAGCAAAATTGAGGCTTGAGACGTTCCTGTATCCCTTTGTGGTGGGGGCGGGGGTACTAACCGCAGCCGCGACCGCCATAGGGCTTTATCTGAAATTTTGAATGATTGATGCGCGTTGCCGTTGTGCGCTCGTAGCGTTCATTAATGTCACGCGCAGACGCTTATTCTGCGGATCAAAAAGGCAGGTCAGTATGAACACGGAAGAAAGCAAAGCCCGAATCCAACGCATTTATCAAGAGGAGTTCGAGTTCAGGGAAGCCATGAAACCGTTCGAGAGAGCTCAGAGACGGGAAGCGATTCTGCTGCTTGGTCTTGGCATGCTGATGGCCGCGGTCGGGATCGCAATCGCCCTGTTATTGGCCCGAGCTTTCTGACCGTTCTATTTGGCGTGTTGAGTATTGGCATACCTGAAGGCGACATTGTGCGTACCTATTAGCGACAGAAATTTTCCCGAAAACGACGCCTGCCAAATCTGCTCCGCGCAACCATTCCTCAGCTAAGTCTTTGCTTCTGTTGATTTATCGCGGAGAATCGCGCCCCTGTTTCGGCCGGGGCATGTCTGTCGGTTTTTTCCGACGCGTTCTGACCGAGTGGCAAGTGACCGGAATGCGGAGATCCGACCGGATGAATGATCAGGCCAATAGCGTCGACCAGCGCTTCGATGCAGCAGCTCCAACCGAGCTGTCGAGCTGGAATCGCCAGGACACCACCTGGATGTTGGGACTGTTTGGGACGGCCATCGGCGCCGGTACTCTGTTTTTGCCGATCAACGCGGGGCTCGGTGGCTTCTGGCCGCTGGTGATCCTTGCGCTGCTGGCATTCCCGATGACGTTCTACGCGCATCGTGGCCTGACCCGTTTTGTGCTGTCCGGCCGCGAAGGCGCCGACATTACCGAAGTAGTCGAGCAGCATTTCGGCATCAAGGCCGGTGCGCTGATCACCTTGCTGTACTTTTTTGCGATCTTTCCGATCCTGCTGATCTACAGCGTCGGCCTGACCAACACGGTCGCCAGTTTCCTTGAGCATCAATTGCACATCACTCCGCCACCGCGCGCGTTGCTGTCGTTCGTGCTGATTCTGGGTCTGCTGGCCGTGGTGCGCTGTGGTGAACAGGCGATCGTCAAGGCCATGAGCCTGATGGTCTATCCATTCATCGTCGCGCTGCTGTTTCTCGCGGTGTATCTGATTCCGCACTGGAACGGCGGCATCCTCGCCACCGCGACGCACGTGCCGGCACCGTCAGCCTTGCTGCACACGCTGTGGCTGGCCATTCCGGTGATGGTGTTTTCGTTCAATCACTCGCCGATCATTTCGGCGTTTGCCGTGGACCAGAAGCGTCGCTATGGGGTTCACGCTGAACAACGCAGCTCGCAGATCCTTTCCCGTGCCCACGCCTTGATGGTGCTGATGGTGCTGTTTTTCGTGTTCAGCTGCGTATTGACGCTGTCGCCGGAGCAGCTGGCGGAAGCGAAAGCGCAGAATCTGTCGATCCTGTCTTACCTGGCGAACCACTTCAGCAATCCCACCATCGCATTCGCTGCGCCGTTGATTGCATTCGTGGCTATCTCCAAGTCATTCCTTGGCCATTACATCGGCGCGAGCGAAGGCCTAAAGGGCTTGATCGTCAAAAGTGGCAAGCGTCCGGGCGCCAAAGCCCTGGATCGCATCGTTGCTGCGTTCATGCTGGTCGTGTGCTGGATCGTGGCGACTCTGAATCCGAGTATTCTCGGCATGATCGAGACCATCGGGGGCCCGGTCATCGCGGCAATCCTGTTCCTGATGCCGATGTACGCGATCCGTAAAGTGCCGGCCATGGCGCGCTATCGCGGCCAGGCTTCCAACGTATTTGTCACGGCAGTCGGGCTCGTGGCTATCTCGGCGTTGATCTATTCGCTGACGGCATAACTTGATACGCAAGTGAGTTAGTCACACTGGCCGCTGTGCTCCATTGGGCACAGCGGCTTTTTTGTGCCCGGCAGATGTGAATTGAACCCGTGTATTTCAGCCGGTAATCCGCTACATTTTCCGGCCGCACTCTGCATGGTGAATCCGCTTCATGTCTCTCGCACTCGAACGTCTGATCGCTGGCACGCCGATCCCTTTCGCGGGCAACCGCGTCACCGTGGTCAGCCCTGAACTGGCCGCGCGGTTTCAGCCCGGCGACCACTTGTTGGTGGAGCAGGTGAGCGGCGAGTTGTTATTGATCCCCGTCGCGGATCAACACGCGGCGTCGCTGGCGATCGAGCGCGCGGCTGCAGCGTTCTCGGCATTGTCGGCAGTGTCCGACGCGGCGATCAGTCAGTTCTTCGATCTGTTCGCGCAGCGCCTGGAATCTCCCGATTGCTGGGCGCAGATCGAAGCGGCCAACCTGGCTGATATCGAACGGGCCAGGGCGCGCGGTCGCTCTACCACCCGACTGCTTGCCGATGAGCGTATGCGCAATGACATGATCGCCGGCCTGCGTGCCTGGCGTGATGCGCAGCCAACCCGGGGCAAGGTCATCAGTTGCGTCGAACACGATGGCTGGAAAGTCGAACAAGTGGTGTCGCCACTCGGCATCGTCGCCTTTGTTTTTGAAGGGCGGCCGAATGTATTTGCCGATGCGGCCGGGGTCCTGCGCACTGGCAACACTGCTGTGCTGCGGATCGGCAGCGATGCGTTGGGCACCGCGCAAGCGATCGTCGCTCATGCTTTGAACCCGGCTCTGGCCGATGCCGGTTTGCCAGCCGGGGCGGTGTCGCTGGTTGAAAGCGTCAATCATGCCGCCGGTTGGGCAATGTTTGCCGACCGACGTCTGTCGCTGGCAGTGGCGCGTGGCTCGGGCCGTGCAGTCAGTCAACTGGGCAGCATCGCGCAGCAGGCCGGCACCGCCGTCAGCCTGCATGGCACTGGTGGCGCGTGGCTGATTGCCGATCATGCAGCTGACGCAACACGCTTTGCGGCCGTGGTGCGCAACTCACTGGATCGCAAAGTGTGCAACACGCTCAATGTTTGCCTGATCCAGCGCGGGCGCGCGGCCGAGCTGGTGCCGTTGTTCCTCGAAGCGCTGCAGCAGGCGGGCACTGCGCGCGGGCAAAGCTGCAAGTTGCACATTGTCGAAGGCAGCCAAAGTTACCTGCCGAGCGAATGGCAGCAGGGGACAGTCGAGGTCTATCGCGCCGAGGGCTATCAAACCGAAGCCTTGGCCGAGCCCTTGGCCGAGTCCGAGTTGGGCCGCGAGTGGGAATGGGAAGAAACTCCAGAAGTCAGCCTGATGATCGTCGATGATCTGGATCAGGCCATCGCATTGTTCAACCGCTATAGCCCCCAATTCACAGTGTCGTTGATCAGTGAAGACGCTGCGGCTCATGAGCGCTTTTACAACGCAGTGAACGCGCCATTCGTGGGCAATGGCATCACCCGTTGGGTGGATGGCCAGTACGCACTGAATAAACCGGAGTTGGGACTTTCGAACTGGGAGAGCGGACGGCTGTTTGCGCGCAGCGCGATTCTGTCCGGTGACGGCGTGTTCACCGTGCGCAGCCGCATGAGCCAGACAGACCTCAGCGTAAAACGCTAACCAGGAGCGTTCATTCAGAGGCTGATGCGCTTTGTTGGAGCTGCCGCAGGCTGCGATCTTTTGACTATGTAAAAAAGGATCAAAAGATCGCAGCCTGCGGTAGCTCCTACAGATGTGTTTTCAGGCAGCATCCACTGATTGGGCGTGGATCGCGCAGGTCGCCGGTTGCTCGGCCAGCGGTACAAAGGTGCGCCGATCAGACGACAGTGCGTCGATCGAGCCGGTCTCGATGTCATACACCCAGCCATGCAAATTCAGCAGGCCTTTTTCCTGCGCCAGACGCACGCTCGGGTGGGTCTGAATGTTCGCCAGTTGCGCGATGACGTTTTCCCGCACCATGGAGCTCAGTTTCGCTGCGTCACTGGCGTGCGACCGTGCCTCGTTCACCACTTTTGCCGATTCGGCATGTTGTAACCAGCCACTGACGGCGGGCAGGTGGTCCATGCACGTGCATTTCGCAATCGCGGTCATTGCGCCGCAATCGGAGTGACCGCAGATTACGATGTCGCTCACGCCGAGTACCGCCACTGCATATTCCACCGTCGCCGAAACGCCGCCCGGATGCGGGCTGTAGGACGGTACGATATTGCCGGCATTACGGATCACGAACAGCTCGCCGGGTTCTTGTTGGGTCAAAAGCTCCGGCACTACGCGGCTGTCGGAACAGGTGATGAACAGCGTGCCAGGTTGCTGCGTCGTCGCCAGGTGTCTGAACAGCTCGGTGCGTTGTGGGAAGGCTTCGTTCTGGAATTTCAGGAAACCGTCGATCAAGGCTTTCATGGGCAGGTTCTCTTCAAGGGAAAGCGGAAGGCCCGCACCCAGGGCACGGGCCGGGGCGCATCAGAACGGACGCAGCGGCAGGAATTTACCGTCGAGGGTGACCACAGCGCGGGAGCCGCCTTCCGGGTCTTCGACTTTTTTGATGTCCAGTTTGAAGTTGATTGCGCTGATGATGCCGTCGCCGAACTGCTCGTGAACCAGGGCTTTAAGGGTAGTGCCATAGATCTGAATCATCTCGTGAAAGCGGTAGATGGTCGGATCAGTCGGCACGCCGCCAAGGCTGCCGCGCAAGGGAATGATCTGCATCGCTGCCACATCGTCGGCGGGCAGTTCAAGTTTGTCGCCGACGACCTTGGCGGCGTTTTCCGGCAGTGGATGCTGGCCGAGCAGGGCGGCGGTGACATAAGCCAGGCTGAGGCCGGTGCCGTCAGCGAGATCCTGCCACGAGAAGTCTTTACGTGCCTTGGCGTCGAGAATGCGGGTGGTCAGGGCCAGGCTGGTGTCGTTATAGGCGTGGGACTGTTGCATGGTGTCACTCCGTTCAGGGGATGGCTTGGTGTGTGGAAGCCATCTTGTGCTCGGCGATCCATAACGTCCAAGACCCATATACAATGCTTTGCATAAGTCCTGCCTATAGGTGGTTTCCCGTGCTGTTGCGACATTTGCGTTATCTGTTGGCCGTTGCCGATCACGGCGGCTTCACCCGAGCGGCCGAGGCGCTGCATGTGTCGCAGCCGACGCTGTCGCAGCAGATCCGCCAGTTAGAGGAAAGCCTGGGCGTCTCTCTGTTTGATCGCAGTTCGCGCACGATCAAAGCCACCGATGCCGGCGCGGCTTACATCGAATGCGCGCGGCGGGTGCTGGTGGAACTGGAGGCGGGCAAGCGCGCCTTGCATGACGTGAGGGATCTATCGCGAGGAACGCTGCGCCTGGCAATGACGCCGACGTTCATGGCGTACCTCGTCGGGCCGTTGGTACGGGACTTCGCCGCGCAGTATCCGGGCATTCACTTGCAGATTTTCGAATTGTCGATGGACGATATCGAGGCAGGGCTGATGGGTGATTCGCTGGATGTTGCGATTGCATTCACGCCTGTGCGCAATTCGGACATCGAATGCATCCCGGCATTTACCGAGTCACTGGCGGTCATGGTCGGGCGCGAGCATCCGCTTTATGACAGCCATTCGGTGCTGACTGTGAATGACCTGGCGCAGCTGGATTTCGCCCTGTTGGCCCCTGAGTTCATCACGCGGTTATCGGTCGATGAGTTTTTTCGCCAACACGGGATTACGCCTAAGGTGCGGATCGAGGTGAACTCGGTCAGTACTTTGCTGGAGGTGTTGCGCTGTTCGCCAATGGCAACGATGTTGCCGCAAGCGATTGCGACAGAGGATCGAGCGCTGCGCAGTTTGCGCGTCGAGCATGAGCCGCCGCAGCGCGGAGCGGCGCTGTTGCGGCGCAAGAACAATTATCACAGCGCGGCAGCGGTGGCGTTTATGAATCTCGTCCTTGAAACCGGCAATCCCGTGTAGGAGCTGCCGAAGGCTGCGATCCTTTGATTTTGGTTTCTAAAAACAAGATCAAAGGATCGCAGCCTTCGGCGGCTCCTGCACGGGCCATGCGACAAATAAAAAGGGCCTGCTTCTTTTATGGAAGCAGGCCCTTTTTAATATTGAAGTTTTGAATCAGCAGAACCGATCAATCACCCGGACTTCGTTTTTATTCTGCATCGAGTCCCACGCCTGTTTCAGCGTTTGCAGGACATTACCGATGAAGTCCTTGTCGGCCGCGGCTTTCTTGCCGACATAACCGTGGCCACGGCGGTACATCTTCAGGCGGGCCAGCAGGTTTTGGTGGTTACGGTCGAATTCTTCTTCACCAGCGTGGGGCGCCAGGCAGTCGATGTGTACCTGGCCCGACTTGCTGATCCAGAGAATGTGGCTGTCGTGGCTGTCTTTTTGTGCCGCGAACATACGAGCCAGTTCTTCGATAGTAGGTTGATTGTTCAGATTCATGATTTGCCCCTTGACCAGTGTGGTGATCTTTCAAAGTTGATTCGCTAATACAGGTAGCCCATCGGTTAGTTGATCCCTGGCACCGAAACCAGGACGTCAGCGCTCGCCCGTGTGGAATACGGGGTCGTGCATCTGTTGCATGTAGTCGTGTTGAATAACTGCTACGCAATAGCGTCACAACGAGGAGAAGCAGCGAAAACCGGGAGGCTTCTTGTTGACACTTTCAGTGTCTACCACAAGCGTCTTGAGAATTTTCGCCAGCGCTTCTCGTCCTTGTACTGGACGTTCAGGCCAGGTCAGCTTCTTCAATCTGCCTTGTGGGCAGCGTGTATCCGGAAAAAACAACTCGGCGGTCAGACGAGTTTGCTCAAGCGTGTTACCCGTGTTCCCGATCGGGGAACGTCTTCATCATGCAAAAGCAAAACGATGCCGTCAACGGTTTTGTAGTGATTATTTTCAAGCACTACATATTGTCGGACAAAGCTGTTTTGGAATGAGAAAAGGTCGGTCCGCTGATGGGGGCAGGGCACCGCGAACGGCTTAACGGGCCGCCGGTCTGGCGGTACGCTTGCGCGTGCCGGTGGTTTTGCTGGCGTTGGATTTGCGCTTTTTCTTCCATGGCGCTGCGGCCTTACCGGTAGGAGCCGGGCCGCTGATGGTCAGGCTCAGGGCTGAGCAGCGGCTGACCTGCTTGCTCATCCACGCCGCTTGTTTGGTGACGAATTCTTCGAGACTCATTTCGCCGCTCTGCACCATATCCAGTGCCTGCTCCCAGATCGCGGTGGTGCCGGGATCGGCTATCGCCCGGGGCACCGCATCAATCAGGCTGAACGCGGCCGGTGTAGCAGCCAAGGCCTTGCCGTTCTTCACCAGATAACCACGGTCCAGCAAACCCTGAATGATCGACGCACGGGTGGCTTCGGTGCCGATCCCCGTGGTGTCTTTGAGTTTCTGTTTTAGCAGTGGGTCTTCAACCAGTTTGGCGACGTTCTTCATCGCCTTGATCAGATCACCCTCGGTGTAGGGTTTTGGCGGTTGAGTCCAAAGATCCTTGAGCTTCACGTCGGCGACAATGCATGCGATGCCTTCGGTCAATGCCGGCAAGGTTTGCGGGGCGGGCGCTTCGCGGCCTTTGGCGGGTGCCAGAGCTTCCGGCAAGGCGCGCTTCCAGCCCGGTTCAATGATCTGTTTGCCCACTGCGCGCAACGCCTGACCCGCGCAATCGAAATCGGCCTGCGTGCGATCGTACTCATGATTAGGCAGAAACTGCGCCAGATAGCGCGCGCGAATCAGCGTGTACACCGCACGGTGTTTGCCGCTCAAGCGGTCGAGATGCTTCGCTGCCGCCGTTGGAATAATGCCGTGGTGAGCGCTGACCTTGGCGTCGTTCCAGGCCCGCGAGCGGCGCTGCGGTTCGAGAAAATCTTGCAGCGCCTCAAGACCGGGATCGGCTTGACGCAGCGCAGCGAGAATTCCCGGCGCCTCGCTGTGCTGGCTCACCGGCAGATAACCGCAATCGCTGCGCGGGTAGGTGATGACCTTATAGGTTTCGTAAAGCGCCTGGGCAATATCGAGTGTTTCCTGGGCACCGAGGCCGAGTTTTTTCGAGCAGACTTCCTGCAAGGTGCCGAGATCGAAGGGCAGGGGCGCCACTTCGCGCATCCGCTCGGTTTTCAGTTTGGCCACACGAGCACTCTCGGCATTGGCGATTGCCGCCGCGGCTTGCTGGGCCAGTGTCTGATTCAGGCAGCGATCCTGATCATCGGTCGCCTCGGACGGCGCGCGCCACTGCGCGGTAAACGCAGTGCCTTGATGCAGCAGATCCACGTCGATGGCCCAATAAGCCACAGGCACGAAATCGGCAATGCTGCGATCGCGATCCACCACCAGTCGAAGTGTCGGCGTCTGCACGCGGCCGACCGGCAACACACCTTGATAACCCGACTGTCGTCCAAGCAGGGTGAACAGGCGGCTCATGTTCATGCCGATCAGCCAGTCCGCCCGCGAACGACCCAGCGCAGAGTGATACAGGCTAAAGGTCTCGGCGCCAGGCTTCAAAGCGGCCAGTGCCTTGCGGATCGAGGCTTCATCCAGCGCCGACAGCCACAAGCGGCGGATCGGCCCGCGATAGCGGCAGTGCTCGACCAGTTCCCGGGCGATCATTTCGCCCTCACGGTCGGCATCGGTGGCGATGATCAGTTCGCTGGCTTCGCCGAGCAGGCGTTTCACTGCTTTGTACTGGCTGGCGGTGCGCGGCTTGACGGTCATTTTCCACTTGTCCGGAATGATCGGCAGATCCGCCAGCACCCAGCGTTTGTAGCGAGCGTCGTACGCGTCCGGAGGTGCGGTTTCGAGCAAATGGCCAATGCACCAGGTCACCGTGACATCCGTCCCCAACCAGCAGCCGTCGCCGCGCCGCCGGGCGCCGAGCACGGCAGCAATGTCTTTGGCCTGGGAAGGTTTTTCACAGAGGTACAGCCGCATGACTACCATCGCTGGTTGGTTTTTGTGGAGGGCACAGGATGGCCGGAGTCGGCGGCGGGAGCAACTTTTATCTGTATGGATATACAGATGAAATCATTTCCGAACATGAGGTCGTGCCGTTCAGCCGTAATCCCGGCCCGACTCCGGCCCATCAGCTATACCTGAACCGGTCTCTTCGCCGTATTCAGGAGAACTCCATGACAAGCCCAAGTCCTGTGATCAGGCTCGAACAACTTACCGGCTGCCTGCTGGTGAAATTCCATGGCATCCAGGTCGCCGCGTCCTCCCATGCGCTGATCCTCAACGAAGCCAATTACCCGCCGGTTTATTACATTCCTCGCGAAGACATCGACGAAAGATATTTCGCCCGCACCGACCACACCAGCTATTGCCCGTACAAGGGAGATGCCAACTATTTCAGTTTGCAGGTGCCGGGGCATGAAGGCGCAAATGCGGTTTGGACGTACGAAAACCCGAAGGTCTCAGTGGCGCCGATCCGCGACTACGTGGCGTTTTATCCGGATCAGGTGAAGTTCGAAGTGATTACGGCCCAGATCTGAGCCATGAAAAATGGCGAGAGAATCACTTCCCTCGCCATGGTTGCAGACTGCCGTCAGTTCTTGTCCAGATCGATGTTCTTCGTTTCGCGCAAACAGATCATTCCCACCACCAGGCTCACCCCGGTAATCAACACCGGGTACCACAGTCCATAGAAAATATCCCCGGTGTACACCACCAGCGCGAACGACACGGTCGGCAAGAATCCGCCAAACCAGCCGTTGCCGATGTGGTACGGCAGCGACATCGAGGTGTAGCGAATACGCGTCGGAAACAGCTCGACCATCAGCGCCGCCAGCGGGCCGTAGCACATGGCCGAGATGATGATCAGCGCGACGATCAGGGCAACGATCATCGGCTTGTTGATCTGCTGCATGTCTGCCTGCTGCGGGTAGCCGGCGAGGGTGATCGCGCCGCGCAGTGCCGACTCATCGAAACCGTCCAGTTTCACGTCGCCGACACTCACTTGCACGGCGCTCCCGGCAGGCGCAGCGACGCTGGAGTAGGGCAGGCCTTGCTTGACCAGAAAGGTTTTGACCTTGTCGCACGGGCTGTCGAATTTCGCCTTGCCGACCGGATCGAACTGGAAGGTGCAAGTCGCCGGATCCGCCACCACCGTGATCGGTGCCTGACGGCTGGCCTGATCGATTGCCGGGTTGGCGTAATGCGCCAGGGATTTGAAAATCGGGAAGTACAGCGCGGTCGCCAGCAGCAGGCCAAGCATCAATACCGGTTTGCGCCCGACCTTGTCGGACAGCCAGCCGAAAAAGATGAAGAACGGCGCGCCGATCACCACGCTGATGATCAGCAGACCGTTGGCCACCGCCGGGTCCATTTTCAGGAACTGGGTGAGGAAAAACAGCACGTAAAACTGCGCGGCGTAGAAGGTCACCGCTTGCCCGGCATTGATGCTGAACAGCGCGATCAACACCACTTTGAGGTTTTCCCATTTGCCGAAGGATTCGCGAATCGGCGCCTTGGAGGTTTTGCCTTCTTCTTTCATTTTCAGATAGGCCGGCGACTCGTGCAGGCTTAGGCGAATCCAGGTGGAAATGCCCAACAGCACAATCGACAGCAGGAACGGAATCCGCCAGCCCCACACTTCAAACTGATCGCCGGTGAAATAACGGCAACCGAGCACTACCAGCAGCGACAGTAGCAGGCCCAGGGTCGCAGTGGACTGAATCCAACTGGTGTGGAAGCCGCGTTTGCCCATCGGTGCATGCTCGGCGACGTAAGTCGCAGCGCCGCCATATTCACCGCCCAGGGCCAAGCCCTGAAGCATGCGCAGCACCACCAGAATGATCGGCGCGGCGATGCCGATGCTGGCGTAGGTTGGCAGCAGACCGACGCAGAATGTCGCCACGCCCATCAGGATTATCGTTGCGAGGAACGTGTATTTGCGCCCGATCATGTCGCCCAATCGCCCGAACACCAGCGCCCCGAACGGACGGACGATGAAACCGGCAGCGAACGCCATGAGCGCAAAGATGAACGCCGTGGTGTCGTTGACTCCGGCGAAAAACTGTTTGCTGATCACCGCCGCGAGCGCGCCGTAGAGGAAGAAGTCATACCACTCGAACACCGTGCCCAATGAAGAGGCGAAGATGACTTTCTGCGTGGCGTTGCTGGTGCTGGCGGCGCTCGCGGCGTCCAGCGGCTGAGCGTGTTCTGACATATCGGTATCCCTCACAGTGATTGTTTTTGTTGTTCCACTGGTGTTGCGTGTCCGGGTGATGCCTTGAATTAAACGCGGTCCCTTGTAGGAGCTGCCGCAGGCTCGGGCCGCGATCGGACGATCTTTTGATCTTGCTTTTGATCCGGAAAATCCAAAGTCAAAAGATCGTCCGATCGCGGCCCGAGCCTTCGGCAGCTCCTACAGGGGGTGGGCCAGCTCCAATTTTGCGGTGTTGCTTTTAATGCTGGGGTTGAGGATCAGCTGAGCGGCCTTCTCGGCAATCATCAGCGTAGGCGAACAGGTATTGCCCGAGATGATTTTCGGCATGATCGAGGCGTCGGCGACGCGCAAACCGGGCACGCCATGCACGCGCAACTGTGCGTCGACTACCGCATCACCGTCATTGCCCATGCGACAGGTGCCGACCGGATGGAAAATCGTCGTGCCGATTTTCGCGGCGGCTTCGTGCAACTGTTCTTCGCTTTGCAACTGCTCGCCCGGCAGATACTCCACCGGTTTGAACGCTTGCAGGGCGGGGGCGCTGACGATGCGACGGGTCAGGCGAATCGCATCCGCCGCGACGCGCAAATCCTCCGGGTGACTGAGGTAGTCAGGCTGAATCAGCGGTGGCTCTTGGGGATTCGCCGAGCGAATTTCGATGCGCCCGCGACTCTGCGGACGCAGATCGCACACCGATGCGGTGAATGCCGGAAAGCTGTGCAACGGTTCGCCAAAACGCTCCAGCGACAGCGGCTGTACGTGATATTCGAGATTCGCCGAGGTCTGCTCCGGCCCCGACCGCGCGAACGCGCCCAGCTGGCTCGGCGCCATCGACAACGGCCCGCTGCGGTCATATAGATAGCGCAGGCCCATACCCATCTTGCCCCACACGCTGCCAGCGATCTGATTCAACGTGCGCGCGTTTTCCAGTTTGTAGATCAGCCGCAACTGCAAGTGATCCTGCAGGTTGCCGCCCACCCCCGGCAGCTCATGGATCACGCCGATGCCGAGACGCTCCAGCAGCGGTCGCGGGCCAATCCCGGAGCGCTGCAAAATGCTCGGCGAGCCGACCGAGCCGGCGCACAGGACGATTTCCTTGCGCGCCCTGAACTGTTTGATCTGGCCTTGGTGTTGCGCGCTGACTTTCGAGGCGCGGCCGTTTTCCATCAGCACCCGATCCACTTCAACGCCGGTCAGCACAGTCAGGTTCGCCCGGGCGCGCACCGGTTTCAAAAAGGCCTTCGCGGCGTTCCAGCGCACGCCGGCCTTCTGATTGACCTGAAAGTAACCGCAACCTTCGTTGTCGCCTTGGTTGAAGTCGCTGATGCTGGCGATACCGCTTTGTTCGGCAGCGCTGCGGAACGCATCCAGAATCGGCCACGACAAGCGTTGTTGCTCGACCTGCCATTCGCCTTGGCCGCCATGGAATTCGGCGCCCCCAGCGAAGTGGTTTTCACTTTTCTTGAACAGCGGCAACACGTCGTTCCAGGCCCAGCCGGGATTGCCCTCGGCCGCCCAGCCGTCGTAGTCGTTGGCCTGGCCGCGCATGTAGATCATGCCGTTGATGGAGGAGCAGCCGCCCAGCACTTTGCCGCGCGGATAACTCAGTGCACGGCCATTGAGGCCCGCCTGTTCTTCGGTTTTGAAGCACCAGTCGGTGCGCGGATTACCGATGCAGAACAGGTAACCCACCGGAATGTGAATCCACGCATAGTTATCGCGTCCGCCCGCTTCGAGCAGCAAAACGCGGTGCTGCGGATCTGCCGACAGCCGATTGGCCAGCAGGCACCCTGCGGGGCCGGCGCCGACCACGATGTAGTCGTATTCATCAAGGGAAGTCTGCATTCCCTGACCTCGCTTTTTGTTTTTATTGTCGGACACTCTAGTTGTTAGCTTTCGTCAAAAGAATGTTAGTTTTTGCGCAGCCGCTGTGCGTTTCTGAACAGTGCACCAAGACCTTAGCTCACAAGGACACGCTATGTTCGACTGGAATGACCTGCGGTTTTTTCTCGAACTGCAACGCAGTGGCCGCCTGCTCACCGCCGCGAGGCGCCTCAACACCACGCACGCTACGGTTGCACGGCACATTGAAGCCATCGAAAAAAGTCTCGGCACCGCGCTGTTTGTCCAGCATGCGCAAGGCTACGAGATGACACCCGCGGGGGAGGCGCTGCTCAAGCATGCTGAAGCGATGGAAAATGTTGCGTTGCTGGCGCAGGAAGAAATCACCCAATCGACCGCGCCGCTGGGCAAGATTCGCGTCGGTGTCACCGAAGGGCTGGGGATCAGATTTCTCGCGAGTCGCATGATCGGCTTGTTCGAACGCTATCCTGGCCTGGAAGTGGAACTGGTCGCTGTGCCACGGTTTGTCAGCATCCTCAATCGTGAGGCTGAGATCAGCATTCACCTCGAGCGGCCGGCGGCGGACATGCTGGTGACGCGCAAACTCACCGACTATCGCCTCGCGCTGTACGCCAGCCAGGCCTATCTCGATAAAGCCGCGCCGATTCTCAGCCGCGAAGACCTCGGGCGACAGGCGTGGATCGGCTATGTGGATGATTTGCTGTTCAGTCAGGAGTTGATGTTTCTCAACAGTTTCTGCCGAAGTCCACGCGTTGTGTTTCACAGCACCAGCGTCATCGCCCAACAGGAAGCGGCTCGCTCGGGATTGGGCATTGCCGTGCTGCCGTGTTACATGGCCGCGTCCGATCCGGGGCTGGTGCCGCTGCTGCCCGATGAAAGCATCGAGCGTAGCTACTGGATCAGCACGCGGCGGGAGTTGCACAAGTCGGTGCGGCTGCGGGTGGTCTGGGATTATGTGGTGGAATTGTGCGAGGCGGAGCAGGGCTTGTTGCTTGACCTCTGAAGATCAAAAGATCGCAGCCTTCGGCAGCTCCTACACCGGTCCTTGTAAAAGATCGCAGCCTTCGGCAGCTCCTGCTTTTATCTCTGTAGGAGCTGCCGAAGGCTGCGATCTTTTTTCCGGATTCAACGATCCCGCTAATACCTAAACCGCGCGCCCAACCATCCGCACACTCGCAAACGTCGACTCGTTTCGAGCCTGATCGAGCACGGTCAGCTGAGTAGAGGACGCCTGTGCGGTCGCGAGCGGCGCCTGTTTGCGGCTCATTTCCGAGCCGCTGCGTTCATCGCTGGGCGGCACGCCAAAGTACTCGCGGTAGCACTTGGAGAAATGCGGCGTTGAAACGAAGCCGCAGACATAGGCCAGTTCGACAATCGACATGGAAGTCTGCTTGAGCAGTTGCCTCGCACGAATAAGCCGTAACCTCAGGTAATAACGCGACGGCGTGCACTGCAGATATTTCTGGAACAGCCGCTCGAGCTGGCGCCGTGACAGGCCGACGTATTCTGCCAGGTGATCGAGATCGATCGGCTCCTCCAGATTGGCCTCCATCAACGCGACGATCTCTTGCAACTTGGGCTGATGCGTTCCGAGCACATGCTTGAGCGGAACACGCTGATGATCCTGTTCGTTGCGTATTCGCTCGTAGACAAACATCTCGGAGATCGCGGCGGACAGTTCACGGCCGTGATCGCGAGCGATCAGGTGCAGCATCATGTCCATTGGCGCGGTGCCGCCGGAGCTGGTGAAGCGGTTGCGGTCGAGGGTGAACAGGCTCGTACTGACGCTCACACGCGGAAAGGCTTCCTGCATCGCCGCGAGAAACTCCCAGTGCACACTGCATTCGTAACCGTCGAGCAACCCGGCTTGTGCCAGCGCCCAGCTACCGGTGCAAACGCCGCCCAGGCGTTTCGACTGTCGTGCCAGAGCTTGCAGCCAAGTGATGTGCTCGCGCGTGATCACGCTTTGAATGCCGACGCCGCCGCAGACAATGACGGTGTCGGCGATGGACGCGTTATGCCACGGGGCATCCGGCGTGATCGGCAGGCCATCGCTCGCCCAGACCGCCGCGCCACCCGGGCTGAACGTATGCCAGCGGTACAACGTCCGACCGCTCAGCTGATTGGCCATGCGCAAGGGCTCGACGGCGGACGCCAGCGACATCAGGGTAAATTTGTCCAGCAGCAGAAAACCGACGGATTGCGTCTTGGCGTCGGGCACGATGGCGCTTGATGACATTTCTGTCCTCACTGAAAACGATGGCAGCCGCAAATTCCGATGCCCCTCGCCTGAGCGTGGGGCATCAGGGAATTACCCGGCGGAAGTGGCGCTAGCGGCCGGCGCTGGATGACGCGAGGTCACGAGGCCGAGCAAGGAAATCACCAGCGCCAGTCCGATCGTGGTGGTGACTTCGGTGCGGTGCTGCGGGGTGATCATCATCACCGCCAGTGCCGCGCAGATGAACGCGATCACCAGCCAGGTCAGCCAGGGAAACAGCCACATGCGAAAAGTCAGCTCGACGTTGCGCTGACGCAAAACCTTACGCATGCGCAACTGCGACACCGCAATCGCCAGATACACCAGCAAGGCAATCGCGCCGGAACTGGCCAGCAGAAATTCGAACAGCCCGGCGGGCATCACGTAGCTCCACACGGTGATCCCTGCGCCGAGCACGGTGCTGGCGATGACGGCCGCGCGCGGCACGCCCTCGGAAGAGGTCGCCTTCAACGCTTTCGGCGCATCGCCACGCCGGCCCAGCGAATACAACATGCGCGAAGCAATGTAGATCGAAGAGTTCATGCAACTGGCCACGGCAATCAGCACGACCACGTCGACCATGAATTTGGCATTGGGGATGTTCATGATTTCCAGCGCGCGTTGGTATGAACCAACCGACGCCAGCAACGGGTCGTTCCACGGCACGACAGAAATCACCACGAAGATCGACAACAGGTAGAACACGCCGATCCGCCAGATCACTGAACGGGTAGCCTTGGCGATGTTGCGCGCCGGGTCATTGGATTCAGCCGCGGCGATGGTCACCGCTTCCGTGCCGATGAAACTGAACATGATGGTGATGAATGCGCCGACGACCGCTGACAGGCCGTTGGGGGCAAACCCGCCGTGTTCCGCCATCAGCCCCGTCAAGCCGCTGACTTCGCGGTCGGGCACCCAGCCCATCAACACGGCGAAGCCCACCCCAATGAAACCGATGATCGCCACGACTTTGGCCATCGCAAACCAGAACTCGAACTCGCCGTATTTCGACACGCTGAACAGATTGGTCACCACCAACGCAATGATCGACATCAAGGCGAACAGCCAGGCATCGACCTGTGGAAACCATTGGTGCAACACGTGGCCGGCAGCCAAGGCTTCGATGGGAATCACCAGCACCCAGAACCACCAGTAAAGCCAGCCGATGGTAAACCCGGCCCAGCGCCCGATGGCCTGGTCGGCATAGGTGGAAAACGAGCCGGTGTCGGGATTGGCCACCGCCATCTCACCGAGCATGCGCATGACCAGAACGACGAGCAAACCCGAGAACAGATAAGCCAGAAGTACCGCAGGCCCGGCCGCAGCAATCGCGTGTCCGGAGCCAACGAACAAACCGGCGCCGATAATGCCGGCGATTGACAGCATGGTGACGTGACGAGGCTTGAAGCCCTGCGCCAATTGGCCACTCGAATCCTTGGAGTTCGGGCTAATCATTGGTTTTTTTATTCTCTGCTGATCGACATTTAAGCGCACTGACAGGGGCAACCGGTCGCTGTGTTGCCTGCTGGACTTCCCCCGGGAAGCCCCCCTCAACCGCCGCAGTTCTTATCAAACCCATCATCGCAATGGCGTTGTTTTGCTGAAAAGACGCGTCACCTTACCCGGCCTGTCTGATGGCTCAACAGCCTGATCGCGGCATCACCTTGTCTGATATCGACACAAAAAATGCTTGCGTTTTTGCTCGGGACTGGCTGGTCACAGCGTGGGCGAGGGGCAATGAATCGTTCGGCGACAGGATTTATGTGGCGGTTGTTCGATCTCTCGGCGACTGAACCATTGCGGCATATGTACCGTTTTTTGCCGATGGGTAAACGGGGAGCGGGGTGGTTGTTTAAATGGAGCTTCAGGAAGTTGTCTGCGCCCTACAATGCCTTGCGCCGTTGCCTACGACTAAGCCAGAATCCGCTGGCTTGTGCGTCCAGGGCGGGGGTTCTATCGTTGGTCGGTCACTGAAAAGCAGTGATCGGGTTTGGTAGCCCGCCGTAACTAGTCGCATCACGAACCGTTCGCAGACCTCATCAGATCTCTGCTTAATGGTGGCCATGCGCAGGACACCTTCGGGTGTGCCGGGTCCTAGTTACCGGTCTACCAACCCGCGTATGGCCGCCACCTTCGTTTGGTAGCGAATGTGAAGGCTCCTTTTATCTACTAGGAGTTTCACCATGTTCAAAGTCACGCCCAACCCACCCGAAACCGACCCCGCATCTCACCACCAACCCGCCGACTCGAAGAAATTCAACGAAGCCGCCGACCGCGCCCTGAGTCACTATCTCGGCCCTGCGCAAATCATGGCCAGCACCAACCAACCCGAACGCATGTACCTCGCCAACCCCAAATACAACAGCGAATCGCTGCTCGCCAACGCCAGCGAAACCCTCGGCTCCGCCAGCGAAATGCTGATCAACTTCGCCGCCACCCTCGACACCTCCCACCGCAAAACCGCGCTCGGCATTGCACAAGTGGTGATGCTCGGCGAAATCGCAGTTAACCAAGCGCTGGATAACGTCGAAGTCGCGAACTGACGCCCCATAGCGACGAGGGGAAACCCCCTCGTCATTAAACGCGATCTCAACAGCGCTGGCAGAGGGCCACGGCTTGTGCCCCACAGCCCCGGCTGTCACCCTTCGCGCCGTTCTCAAGGATCAGAACCAGGAACCAAGGATGAGTGGCTACGTACCCAACCCGCCGAAAAACTTTCGCTACGAAGAAGCCGAACCCGTCGATATTCATGCCCAGCGTTGGGCTGAGTATGAGAAATATGGAAAAGCGCCCGCGCGTGAGCCTGAAAAAATCGGGATTGCGCTGCGCATAGGTATGTTCTTCGATGGCACTGGTAACAACGCCAACAACACGGCTGCTGGCCTACTTTGTGGCGCGCAGCACCCCATCGCACCGCATGATATTCCCGCAAGCTGCAAGCCCTACATGATGGATCCTGACAGCAGTTACGCCAACGACACTAGTAACGTGCAGAAACTGAGTGACCTCTACTTCGCACCGCAGAAGGCCGAAGGGGATGGCTCGCAAAAGCAAGCGTTCCGTATGGTCTACGTTGAGGGAATCGGCACTCGATCAGGTAAAGAGGACAGCACGTTGGGTGCTGGCACTGGACGAGGTGTTACGGGTGTGGCGGGTCGGGTTCAGTTGTCATTTGCAGAGATCAAGTCACGTATCAAGGATGTGCTGGACGCCAATCCCAACAGTGAAATCACCTCTCTCACATTTGATGCCTTTGGTTTTAGTCGTGGTGCTGCCGCTGCCCGCCACTTTGCCAATGAGGTCGTGCGTGGAAAGCAGGGGCCGCTGGGAGAGGTTTTGCGCAGCAATGCAAATGGCCTCAGTCGAACGTTCCTTGAGGAATACCATGGCAGCATCAAAATGGGCTTTATCGGTCTTTTCGATACCGTCCCATCAATTGCTGGCTGGTCAAATCTGGGGGACATCAAAAGCTCCATTGCAACTGGCATCAAGTTGTACCTCGACCGCCGTTTTTTTACCGACGTTATTCAGCTTTCAGCTCGTGACGAGTGCCGAGCCAATTTTGCTCTGAGCCGCGTCAAAGCTGATCACCTAGAAATCACCCTGCCAGGTGTTCACTCAGACCTTGGCGGCGGCTATCAGGATGAGATTCAGGAACGCGTGCTCGTCAGTCCAATGCAAACGCTTGAGGTGTCGCAATTTACTGATGTCTCCACAACCTCAATCTACCGTGATGCAGTAACAGTAAAGACTCAGTGGCTCGCCAAAGGCTGGCCGGAAGACATGCTCGAAATCGTTACCCCAGCTGCGCAGCTCTTGCCAGTTGATCCACAGGATAGGCTCAGTCCACGTAAGCAACGCGTTTACGCTGCACTACAACTCAAGCGTCCAGTGAGTGGTTTGCTCTCCAGGGTGTATCTGCGAGTCATGCACCAACTGGCAAAAGAGAAAGGCGTTCGTTTCAACGACATTCCAGACACACCTGACTTGGCAATTCCATCAGAGCTACAGCCTATATGTGAACGATTTTTGGCAGGCAATTACGACACCTCGCCGCAAGAAGACCAGTTGCTGAAGCTGAAGTACATTCACATGTCGGCAAATTGGAACCATCCACTCGGACGACGGGATGGCGGTGGTATCCGCGCGGTTTACATCAATGTGCCTACGGCTGACTGGATTCGCGTACAACATCCTCACGTAGCTGATTGGAAACTTTGGTAATGAAACTAATTTTTACCCTGCTGTGCGCGTTGCTAATTACTGGATGCCAATCCGCTGATCCACTGTCTGCGAAAAGCGACCCGAAGTCTGAATGGTGGGAGCTCGCGTTCATTGAACCGGACTACATGAAAGTCTGGGTTGAAAACAGCTCAGTTCAAGACATTACCGGCAAGATTTTCTACAAGACTGGCGGCGGCACTGCCGCTGGGGGGGAGCCTGAAGGAGGCACAGAATCGGCGCGCGGATGGACTGGTGGGGTCGGTGGTAGCGGCAAAAGAGTAGTGGGTGCAGATTTACCTGTTCGCATTTGGGTTCGCTGGCAATCAATCGTCGAGCAGAAAACGTGGCAAGCATGGGTGGACATTCCTGAATCGGCGCGGCAGTTGATGGTGCAATCTGTCAATCAACGATGCCCACAGACGCCTGATCAGGAAGCAAGATTCATGGCCTCCGTGTACTTAGGGCTGGCTCCCGGTGGAGTTGTGCAGGTTTGGGTCAGGGACTCGTGTCATCACCCGGTCAAAGTTGCACGAGCGCAGGCTGAGATTGAGCCGCTGGGACCGAGTCAAGGTAAGAACCAAGGACGTTATGCTTATCCGGTGAGCGAGAAGGCGAAGCGGTATATCGAAAAATTCGGCATTCCTTATGGGAGCTGGTAATTGGCGTACCTTTGACTTTCACGGACACACTGAATTTAGCATCGATATCTCAAGAGAAGCCTAATCCGCGTTACGTTCGGCAGCTGTTCATCGAGTTACGAGAGGCTATTTTTTGAGAATTGCAAACGCTGCGCGCTTTGATGATGTCGACTACGACGCGGGATTTGCGTACCGGGGTTGCAACTATCTAATTCAGCATGAGCCGGATGAGTTTTTCGTTAGAACTTACGATGACGAGCCTGGTAAGGCAACGGTTCTGCATCCGACATCTGTAGGTACGAACGGCGGCCTCAGAACGCTCATTGAATTTTTACAATCTGAGTTGAAGGTGTCCTCGGTATCCCTTTATAAGGCCGACGTTGGCGGCTATGCAGAGGTAGATATGGATAGCTTGGAATTTAAGGAATAAGCCGACTCTCCCACTGCGGCTTCAACTCGTCCGCGCAACAGTTTGATCAAAAGATCGCAGCCTCGTTTCACTCGACAGCTCCTACAGGGCAGGTGTTTCATGTAGGAGCTGCCGAAGGCTGCGATCTTTTCGCTTTTATGCCGAACTTCAAGGATTCATTCAGCGGCAATGCCGAACGCGCCGCTTGCTAACACCTCCCCATTAACCATCACCGTTACCCCGTGCCGTCCGGCAAAATGCTTACGCGTCGTGAAATCCTTGATCACCTGTCGCCGCTGCACCACTTCGCGCGCAAACCCCGGCAACACCAACGTCTTCAACTTGAAAACCTTCCTTGAAACGCCGCCATTCGCCTTCACGTAGTCGATCGCATAATCAATCACCAACCGTTGCTCATGCGCCACAGTCGACTTCACCGTAAAAGACAACGCAATCGTCTCGCCCAACCTCACCACCGCCGGTTCAACT
Organism: Pseudomonas fluorescens; assembly: GCF_900636825.1. NCBI lineage: Bacteria > Pseudomonadati > Pseudomonadota > Gammaproteobacteria > Pseudomonadales > Pseudomonadaceae > Pseudomonas > Pseudomonas fluorescens. Next base: position 2,404,121 of record NZ_LR134318.1, read on the forward strand.
TGTACATCCAGCAACTCGACCTCAGCCTTCGCCCCCGCGCCGATGACTGTAAGAGCACGCATATCACCCTGTTTGATCAAACTCCGCAGCGCATGCCTGGCAATCCACGCGGTGTGCTTGTTCTCCATTGACCAGCCTTCAACGGTGTCGAGCACCCACTCGGGATGCACTTTGGTGACATCGTTCAAATGATTCGCCACGGATTTGCGCACGTACAAGCTTTCATCGACCTTCAACCGGTCCAGAATTCCTGCGGCCAGCTGCGGATCGGCCTGCACCGCTTCCAGACGAAATGACCAAGGCAGGCGTGGGCGGCTGCCTTCGCTGGCGAGGCGGCGGACGTGGTGGTTGTCGTCTTGGGTCCAGTCGTGCATCAATTCCAGCGTGCGTTCCAGGTCGCTGCGCAGAAAATGGCGGATTGCAAATTCGGAGGAGCCGAAGGTGGTGAAGTACTTCAGCGCCTCCATGGAGGTTTCAAAGGCATGCCCGCCGTAACTCGCGACGTAGTGCGGCAGACACACGCTGACGAATCCACTGTTCAAGCGCGGTGCAAGTTCGCGCAGGACATCGAGGGAATCTTCGTAGTCCAGCGGCAACACGGCGTGCAAGCTTTCGCTGACGCGGGCCATGCGTTGCATCACTGACAACTCGGCGAGCCCTTGATTGGCATGTTCAAGAAATGCCTTTGCGTTGAACGCGGGATACACGGCGCTCATTTCGTCAGCGATATGCCGAAGGCGCTCTGCGTTGAAGATTTCCTTTAACGCCGGGGCGGCGGTTTCAGTTGTGCTCATGCTCAGGTCATCGGTGTGCTGGCGAACGCGTCGAGCGTTTCGGCGTAGGCGGTGTATTGGGCGATTTGGCGGAAGCGCTGCGAGTCGATCTGGTCGGGGACGACAAGGTTGGTGAAGCTCCAGGCGACGGCAAGGCTGATACCCGTCTGGTCGAGGGTGCCGTCGGTGGGCAGACCGGTCTTTACAAGTTCTTGCTCGAGGGCGGTGAAGGCAGCGGCGAGTTGGCTTTCAACACGTTCAACCCAAGGTTGAAATTGAATGTCAGCCGGACGCAAATTGCGCTCGTAATATAGCTGCACGGCTTTTTCGCAGGCGGCCAGGCTGAGGCCGATCAGGCGCAGAGCATGGACGCGCTGCCCCAGCTCCGTCGGCAGCAGGCTTTTACCTGAAGCGGCTTCGAGATAGTCGAGGATGAGGGTTGAATCCATCAGGACCACGCCGTCGTCGAGGATTAGCGTGGGCGCTTTGACCACCGGGTTGATCTGCTGAAATTGCTCGAAGTGGCGGAACACTGAGACTGACTCGTGTTCGAGATCGATGCCTAAGCACTTGGCGGAGATCGCCACGCGACGGACGTAAGGAGAATCCAGCATGCCGATCAGTTTCATGACGCGTTCCTTCAAGTCGATCCGAGTGAAGGCATAACCTAGCCCAGCCTGAAGGAATTGTCAGTCATCGAACCCCGCCTGCTCGTGAATCTCATCCACATTCAATCCCAGCCGATACGCCACCGCCACGAACAACGCCTGATACAGACACAGCGTCGTGCTCAACGAGCGAAACACCGGGGCGCTGGCCTCGTTGACCAGCAAGACACTGTCCGAAAATGGCGATGCGGGATTGTGCTGTTAGCCGTTTGTCTTCTATATACAGCCGCTGGACTGAATTTCTTGCTATAAACGCACTCCGATGACCCATGTGAAGCCTGTGTCAGAGCAGTTTCCGGGCTTTGTCGGACAAATTCCCTGTATTTGCAGTTGCTGATGCCTCAAGTCGGCCTTAGACTGCCGCCCCTCGTAAATTGAGTGCCGGGTGGCGTTTGCAATAAACGATGCCTTTTCGTCGACCGTACACGGATCGCCGAAACGCTCCCTATTTCGCCTTAATGCACGTTTTTTTATAGAGATATCAATGACAAAGGACAAGTTGCTGGCTATGCCGGCAGATGACTACATGAATGCAGAGCAACACGCTTTCTTCACTGAGCTGTTGCAAAACATGAAAGTCGAAACCCACGAGCGCATTGAGCAAAATCGTATCGCCATCGAAAGCCTGGACACTCCGGCTGACCCGGCGGACGCGGCTTCGGTTGAAGAAGAGCGCACTTGGCTGGTTAACGCGATCGATCGCGACCAGCGCATGCTGCCGCAACTGGAACAAGCCCTTGAGCGCATCAAGGAAGACAGCTTTGGCTGGTGCGACGACAGCGGCGAGGCCATTGGCCTGAAGCGCTTGCTGATCAGCCCGACCACCAAGTACTGCATCGAAGCTCAAGAGCGTCACGAGCAGATCGACAAGCACCAGCGTCAGGCCTGATTCTGTGGGGTGACCCTAAATCAGGGCGCTTGGAAAAGATCGCAGCCTTCGGCAGCTCCTACGGGGAGCTGTTGGGCTGCGATCTTTGCTTTTGCTCGTCCCCAACATTCTCCGCCTGTTCATTGACCTGCCACAGACCCACGACTAACGGACCATGGATAATGGCGTTGTAGTGGCGTTTAATGCAGGCACAATAATGAGAACAAGCGTGGGGTGTTGAAATGACGAGAGACGGATCTCTGGTTGGGGCTTTGCCTGCACCAGTGCTTTTGCCGAAAAACCGCTGGATCGCACCGACCCTGCAAAGCATCGCCCTGATGCTGTTGTTGGCCGGCATGACGCTGGGTGAGTGGTCGCTTTATCTGGGCATGCCCTTGGCGGTGCTGATTGTATGGCTACCGCGCTTGCGTACGCGTGCTGTTCCCGACGCACAGCCTGCCGACTCCGGCAGCGCAATTTCCGAATTGACCCGCGACCTTTCCTACACCACCAGCCATAACGCTTTATCAGCAGCCGGCGTGGCGTTTTCGGTGAAAGCGTTGGCGAGCAAACTCGAATCGCAACTCGATGCGGCGGCGCGGATCGTCAGCAATGCCGAGGTGATGATCGCCACCGAGCGTGCAACGTCGCAGCTCAGTGGTGACGCGCTGGCAGCCGCCAGCGAAGCGCATCACAGCAGCGCGGCGGGGCGCACGGAATTGCTCGACTCGATCTCGCGCATGCACCAGCTCAGTCAGCGCGCCAATGCCAGCCGCGAGTTGATTGAGGCACTGAGTGTGCGCAGCGATGACATTCAGCGTGTGACGCTGGTCATCCAGTCGATTGCCAGCCAGACCAACCTGTTGGCGCTGAACGCGGCGATTGAAGCGGCGCGAGCGGGCGAGCACGGACGCGGCTTTGCGGTGGTCGCCGATGAGGTGCGCGGTCTCGCCGCCCGCACGGCGTCGGCGACCGGTGAAGTCGGTGAGATGGTCGCCGACATCCAGCAGCGTACCGCACAAGTCGTCGAGCAGATTCGCGAGCTGTCCAGCGATTTGCACACCGGCGTCGAGCAGGTCGAACACACCGGTGAGCATCTGGACAACATCGCGCGACTGGCTGCGGATGTGGAACGGCAGGTTGGTGAGATCGCCAATGGCGCGCAAACCAATCGCGAGCAACTCGACAGTTTGTTCAAAGCCATTGAACAGATGCGCAGCGATCTGGCCATCAGTGATCAACAAACCCGAAGCCTTGCTGAGGCCGCAGTGCAGATGGAGGGCCAGGCCGAAACCATCAGCGAGCGTCTGGCCGAGGTCGGCCTGGATGATTACCACCAACGCATTTACGACCTGGCGCGTGAAGGGGCGAGCCAGATTGCTGCGCATTTCGAGGCGGATGTCGAGCAGGGCAAAATCAGCCTGGAAGATCTGTTTGACCGCAATTACCAGGCGATTCCGGGCACGGAGCCGGCCAAGTTCCAAACGCGTTTCGACCGCTATACCGATCAGGTGCTGCCGGCGATTCAGGAGCCATTGTTGCCGCGCCACGAAGGTTTGGTATTTGCGATTGCCTGCACGCCGCAGGGCTATGTGCCGACGCACAATCAGGCGTTTTGCCAACCTTTGACCGGCGATGTGAAGGTCGATACGGTAAACAATCGGACCAAACGCAAGTTCGCCGATCGCACCGGAATCCGCTGCGGCAGTCATCAGCAAGCGGTCCTGTTGCAGACCTACACCCGTGATACCGGTGAACTCATGCATGATCTTTCGGTGCCGATCATGATCAAGGGCCGGCATTGGGGTGGGCTGCGGCTGGGTTACAAGCCCGAAAAGCCACGCTGATTGTTACCGTTGATGCAATGAAGCTGTGCGCCGTCAATGCTGTTTCCTCACGCGGGGAAGCGATAATCTGCCGACTTAGTTAGCTAGCTAATCATTTCGGGGGGCATATGCAATGCAGAGTTGATGTGGCGGTGATGATCGGCAGTGGCGTGCCGACCGGATTACGTGCAATGGGGCGCAGCGTGTGCTGGGTGGTTTTGCTCAACGGGGAGCGGCGCGGTACGGCCTTCGCCAGTCGCGGCGAAGCGGAGGAGTGCAGAGCTGCCTGGCTCGAGCAACTGAACATCGAGCCCGGCGACAGCCTGCACTGATCGCCTTTATTTGCCGCGATGCAAGCGCACGTTCAGCTCATCTACTATGGGCGCTTCTTCGCCATCCGCTCGCAGCCACTCCTTGAGTAAGGCCGCCTGTTGCGGCGACCAGAAATCGGCGTCGATAAGTTTGGTGTCCGGATCCAGCGGATGTGCTTCTACGAAATCGTTGATCGACCCCTCGTCCGAGGGCAGGCCCAGCTGGTCGAAAAGGGTGGTCAGGTTAAGCTCGTTTGACAGTTCCATCATCTACTCCAGGGTCGGCGCCGGTGCGGCTTGTTCGTTCACTCCTCTTATCTGAGGCAGCCGCTGGCGTGGAGTTCGATTTTTGATTCAAACGAACGGGCGAGGGCGCACGCTTCGTTGTGGTTGCCGCGGAAACCTCTGACACGTCCGGTGGAAATCTCCTTGATGTGAAAGAACGCGATGCCCGCTGGCACTACCTGAAAAATTGGGGTTCGCTGACTGTCAGACGATGTCGGCAGGTTATCGAGTGCGGCAACATTGATCGTCAGAGGTGGGGTAATGCGTGCGTCAGCCAACGTGGCGAAATGAGTCAAAGTACACATAGGAAGTCCTTTTCATCAGTCGGCCGGGATATAACGGCCGTTGCGGGTAGTCGTAGTGAGCATCGCTGCTCTAGAATCGTCAGCACCTGATGACGACAGGGCTTATCTAAAGCAATTTTTCGCCAGCGATATGTCGGAAAAGTGCTTTTTTTCGTGAGAAATTTCCCTAAAGTTCGTAGTCGTCTTCCCAGTCCGCCGATGAAGACTTTTCCTTCAAGTCGCGGCGACATCGGGATGAGTTTTGCTGACGACAATCCAGTAGTCTTACGAGTCTCGCGAATGAGCTTTCTGTTTGCTGCGGGTTTCTCTTGAGTGATTTGGCAGTGCCATCGGCCTGACCGTTATTTTTTGCCGTGCGCGTTTTCCGTGCGCGGTTTTCAGATGTGGGGATGTTTCTTTGGCAGTCAGTAATCTCGATATGCATGCTTTGTTCGTGCTGGGTGATTTGCGTGCAAAGCTGGTCAAGCAATTCCAGTCGCGTTTTGTTTACGTCACCGAACAAAACGCTGAAGGCATCTATGTTGCCGAGCTCGACACCGAAACCGCCCTGGTGGTGGATGACAAGCCTGGGCTCAAGCTGAAGGTCGGCGATCACTTCAGTGCTTCAGTATTGCCCAGCCGTGAAGGCGGCAAGATGGACATCCGTTTTCGCGAAATCAAACTGACCGTTTATGGCATTGGCGACTACGCCTTCGTTGAGACGGCGGACGGTCATGCAATCCTGTTTAAAGAAGGCCACAGCGTTGTCACGGTGTTCGCCGCTCATGAACAGTTGCAGGAAGGTCTGACCAAAACCCTGAAAGCCGTCACCGCCAAGGCTGCTAAATGGCGCAAAGGCGAACTGGTGACCTTCAAGGCCAGCGAGTAAAAGTCCTGAAACGCGCCGATTTCCATTCGCAGAACCTCGCAAACGCGCAGCAGGAAGCCCGACGGTTGTTCGCCGCGAAGACTGAGCTTCAAGGCGCTTGGCTGACTTGGGTCGCGTCGCAGATCTATGCGTTGCGACCGCCCGAATACGCCAGCATGGTCAGACGCGAGCTGCAAAGCCTGCAGGAAAAATCTGATTTGTAAGCTCGTCAGGCGCAGGGCCCGGAAAAAGCAGGAACCTCGGCTACAGTCAGTTGACTGAGTATTCAGAGGCTTGCGGTCTTCTGTCAGGCCATCCTGCCATTGCTGTGAACAGCACGAGGTGCAATGCATGAACGGATTTCGACGGTTATTGGCCGCCAGCGTGGCCACAATCGGGTTGCTGGCGTCGGCGCAATCGGTGACAGCGGCGCAAACGCCCATCCACTTTGCCGACCTGAATTGGGAAAGTGGCAGTTTGATCACCGATGTCCTGCGGATCATCGTTGAGAAAGGCTATGGACTGCCCACCGACACGCTTCCTGGCACGACCATCACTCTGGAAACCGCATTGGCCAACAACGACATTCAAGTCATTGGCGAAGAGTGGGCCGGGCGAAGCCCCGTTTGGGTCAAGGCTGAAGCGGAGGGGAAAGTGGTCAGCCTGGGTGATACCGTCAAAGGCGCGACCGAAGGCTGGTGGGTGCCTGAATACGTGATCAAGGGCGACCCGGCGAAAGGCATCAAGCCGATGGCGCCGGACCTGCGCAGCGTGACCGATCTGAAAAAGTACAAGGATGTCTTCAAGGATCCTGAGAGTCCGAGTAAAGGGCGTTTCCTCAACAGCCCGATCGGCTGGACTTCGGAAGTGGTCAATAAACAGAAGTTGACCGCCTATGGCTTGCAGGACGATTACACCAATTTCCGCAGTGGTTCGGGCGCGGCGCTGGACGCGGAGATCAGTTCTTCGATTCGTCGCGGTAAACCGGTGCTGTTCTACTACTGGTCGCCGACGCCTTTGCTGGGCAAGTTCAAACTGGTGCAACTGGAAGAGCCACCGTTTGATGCCGATGCCTGGAAAACCCTGACCGACGCTGATAACCCGAATCCGAAACCGACCCGGTCGCTTGCCTCCAAGCTGTCCATCGGTGTGTCTACACCCTTCCAGAAGCAATATCCGCAGATCGCTGAATTCTTCAGTAAGGTCGATTTCCCGATTGAACCTTTGAACAAGGCCTTAGCGGACATGAGCGAAAAGCACACCGCACCAAGGGCAGCAGCGGAGGCGTTCATGAAGGCGCATCCGGACGTGTGGCAGGCTTGGTTGCCGAAGGATGTGGCGGAGAAGGTTTCAGCTGATTTGAAATAACGTTTTTGGCGCGCCAGTAGCGCACGGTCGGAGCGAGCAAGCGTGGATGGAGCTGTTTTGCTGACCGCCGACCGGTCGTGCGCGCGAGAAAAATGCGACTAGGATGATTGGTTCAAATCCCTTTCCAAGGATTTTTAACCATGACCTTTGTGTTGGCTCAATGGCTGGTGACAACGTTTGCAGTGATCAGCCTGATGCATGTGTATTGGGCGTTGGGTGGACAATGGGCAGCCGCAGCGGTGGTGCCGCAGGTGCCGGTCCAAGGCTTTGTCGCCACGGTGCGACCGGCATTCAATCCGTCGGGTTGGCTGACGCTGGTGGTGGCCGGCGCGCTGTTGGCGATCGCGGCTCTGGTGTGCATGAGAGTCGGCTGGGGCATGCAGCCGGTGCATCACAAAGCGCTGCAATGGGTGATCAGCGCGATTGCGCTGTTGATGTTCGCCCGGGCTATTGGCGACTCCAATCTGGTCGGGTTTTTCAAAGAGATAAGGGATTCGCGCTTTGCCCGGCTGGATACCTGGGTGTACTCGCCGTTATGCGCGGTGCTGGGGGCGGGATTGTTGGCGGTGGCCTGGATGTGAATGCTGAATCAAAACATCGCCCGAACGCAGCCCGAGCCTGCGTCAGCGGATTTCCAAGCCAGAAGCTGCTGCAGGCTGCAATCTTTTAACGATCAACTACCGCTGTCGGTCCGGCGGCTACTGACCTCCGCCGGCACATCATCCCCAGCCATGCGTTTGCGGAATAACGCTGCGCGAGCTAACAGCAACGTAGTAACCGGCACCGTAATCGCCAGCAGGATCGGGATCAGCCAAGCGTGGACCACCGGTCCGGATTTCAGTGCTGAAAAGCAAATGATTGATGCGAGTGCCACGCACCACGCGCCGATGGTCGAAGCCAGTGCGGGCGGGTGCATGCGCTGGAAATAATCCTTCATGCGCAGTAAGCCGGTTGCGCCGATCAAGGCAAACACGCCGCTGAGTACGAGCAGGGTCGCCACCGGGATTTCCACCCACAAAGACAACTCGGTATTCATTCGATCACCTCGCCACGCAGGAGGAATTTCGCCAGGGCAAACGAGCCGACGAAACCGAACAGCGCGATCAACAGTGCTGCCTCAAAGTACGTATCACTGGAATAGCGAATCCCCAGTGTCAGCATCATCAGCATCGCAACGATGTACAGATAATCCAGCGCCAATACCCGATCCTGCGCCGATGGCCCCTTGAACAAACGAATCAGGGTCAGGACCATCGCCACTGAAAACAGGAACAGCGTCAGCAGGATCGCGTTCGACAGTAACGGGCTCATTCGAAAATCTCCATCAACGGCCGCTCGTAGGTCGTTTTGAAATGCTCGATGAATTGCGCTTCGTCGTGCAGATCCCAAACGTGCAGCAACAAAATGCTGCGATCCAGCGCCAGCTCCGACCATACCGTGCCGGGCACCACCGTGCAGATCATTGCCAGCGTCGCCAGGCCATGGGCATCGCGCAGTTCCAACGGCACTTTGACGAAGTGCGAGCGTGGAGGGCGGCGTCCGGCGTTGAGTACACCCCACGCGACGATCAGGTTGGACATCACCACATCGCGGCCGACGAGCAAGAACAACTTCATGATTGTGCCTGGCCGGCGAATGCGTGCGCGTTTCGGCCGCAGCTTGCGCATCATCAACGGTGCGGCGAATCCGAGGGCCGCGCCGAGCAGCAAGTTGCCGGGGCTGACCGACAGGTTCAACGTCAACCACAGAACCCAAAGCGCCAGCGACAACCATGGGGCAGGAAACAGGCGTTTCATGGCCGCACCTCCAGCATTGCCGCTTTCGCTTCCGGACTGAGCACGGCGCGGGTGCCGAGCACCGCCATGACGTATTGCTGAGGATTGTGCAGTGCATCCGCCGTGGCTTGGGTGTAACGCAGCAGCGGCTCAGCCTTGAAAGTGAGGACGATGCTCAGGCCCAGCAGAAGAAAAATCGGCGCGCATTCGAGTTTACGCAGCAGCGGCGAAGGGCGTTCTTCCGGCGTCCAGAATCGCTGGATGCCCAAGCGCGAAAACGCCATTAACGATGCGAGCCCGGAAAGGATCAGCAGCGCCAACAAAATCCACGCGGGCATGGAAATCGGCGCGCTGTTGCCCAGCCCCATCGGGTTGAGCAATGCGCCGATCAGGCTGAGCTTGCCAATAAAGCCCGACAGCGGCGGCATGCCGATGATCAGCAGCGCGCAGGCGATAAAGCCCAAGCCGAGAAACGCCATGGTCCACGGGATGACCTGACCGACGACAGCCTTTTGCTCGTCGTCAAGGTTGATGCCTTTGGGCGGTTGCAGCGACTCCTGCGGTCGGGGCAGCAGCTCACTTTCATCTTCCAGCGGGATTTCATTGGCCGAGCGCGAGCGCTCGATCAGCTCCGACAGCAAGAACAGCGCACTCAACGCCAGGGTCGAGCTGACCATATAGAACAGCGCGGCGCCGATCAGGTCTGGCTGGGCGAAACCGATCGCCGATAACAGAATGCCCGCGGACACCAGAATGCTCAGGCTGGCCATGCGCTCGAGGCGTTGCGCTGCGAGAACCGCGACGGCTGCGCAGGCTATGGTGACCATGCCGCCGTAGATCAGCCAGTCGCCGCCGAAGAATGCCGAAGCCCCGGCCTGCCCGGAGAACAACAGAGTCCATAACCGCAACAGGGTGTAAACGCCGACTTTGGTCATGATTGCGAACATGGCGGCCACAGGTGCGCTGGCCGAGGAATAAGCCGGTACCAACCAGAAGTTCAATGGCCACATACCGGCCTTGGCGAGAAATGCGACGGCGAGAATCCCCGCGCCGGCGTGAAGCAAGCCAAGGTCGGCTTCCGGTACGAGCGGGATCTTCATCGCCAGGTCGGCCATGTTCAGCGTGCCGGTTACGCCGTAGATCAGCGCGGCGCCAATCAGGAACAGCGACGAGGCGAGCAGGTTGATCGAAATGTAATGCAGCCCCGACGACACCCGTGCCCGCCCCGAGCCATGCAGCAACAAGCCATAAGATGCGGCCAGCAGCACTTCGAAGAAGACGAACAGGTTGAACAGATCCGCCGTCAGGAAAGCGCCATAAAGGCCCATCAGTTGAATCTGGAACAACGCGTGGAAACTCGAGCCGGCGCCGTCCCAGCGGGCCATGGCGAACAGCAGGGCGCTGACCCCGATGATCCCGGTCAACACCAGCATCATGGCTGACAGGCGGTCGACCACCAACACGATGCCGAACGGTGCCTGCCAGTTGCCCGGCAGGTACACGCCGATGGAACCGGGTACACCTGTGGTCTGCGTCCATTGCAATAGCAGCACTGAAATGAACAGGCCGACGAGGCTGGAGAACAGGTTGATTTTTGCCTTCAGCGGCCGGTGCCGCTCGCCCAGCATCAGCATGATGGCGGCGGTCAGCAGCGGCAGCAGGATCGGTGCGGCGATCAGATGCGTCATCGCCATCATTCTTTAGGCTCCCGGCCGTCGACATGGTCGGTGCCGGTCAAGCCACGCGAGGCGAGCAGCACGACGAGGAACAGTGCCGTCATGGCGAAGCTGATGACGATTGCGGTGAGTACCAGCGCCTGCGGCAGCGGATCGGTGTAATGCAGCAGATCTTGCGTTACACCGTCCTTGATCACCGGCTCCTTGCCGATGAACAGGCTGCCCATGCTGAAAATGAACAGATTGACTGCGTACGACAGCAGGCACAGGCCCATGACCACCTGAAAGGTCCGTGGTCGCAGGATCAACCAGACCCCGGACGCGGCGAGGATGCCGATGGCGATTGCGATGACTTCTTCCATCAGACGGCTCCTTTGCTGGCGACGGATTTGGGCAGCGATGCGGTCTTGTGACCCCGCACCGATTGGTGGGCGAGGGCGGTGAGGATCAACAGCGTCGACCCGACCACCACGGCGTACACGCCAATGTCGAAGAACAGTGCGCTGGCGAGATGGATGTCGCCTAGCAGCGGCAATTCGAAATGCCAGGTGTGCGTGGTCAGGAATGGATAGCCGACCAGCATCGCCCCCAGACCGGTGGCGGTCGCGAACAGCAGCCCGGTGCCCATCCAGCGCAATGGACGCAGGCTCATCTGCGCTTCGACCCACTGCGTGCCAGCGACCATGTATTGCAGGATGAACGCTACCGACATCACCAGCCCGGCAACAAAACCACCACCCGGCTGATTGTGGCCACGCATGAACAGGTAGAACGACACCACTAGCGCGATCGGCAGCAACAGACGCACCAGCACCGCCGGGACCATCATGAAGCCGAGCGCGGTGTCGCTGGCCGAGCGCGGGTTGACCAGGTCGGTCACCACGTCCGATGCGAGCAAGCGTTGCTGGGCAGGCAGTTGCAGGCTTTCTTTCGGCGGGCGGAAGCGGCGCAGCAGGGCGAATACCGTCAGCGCGACGGCGACCAGCACGGTAATTTCGCCGAGGGTGTCGAAACCACGGAAGTCCACGAGCATCACGTTGACCACGTTGCTGCCACCGCCTTCGGGTAGTGCGCGGCTGAGGTAGAACGAAGAGATGTCGTTCGGTGTCTGTCGTGTGAGCATTGCGTAGGACAACAGCGCCATGCCACCACCGACCGCGATCGACAGCAACAAGTCGCGCAGACGTCGGATCCGCGCCCTGCGCAGTGTGCTTGGCAGTGGCGAGACTTCTTCGATGCGCCGGGGCAACCAGCGCAGACCCAGCAGGATCAGCACGGTGGTCACCACTTCGACCGCCAGTTGCGTCAACGCAAGATCTGGCGCCGAGAACCAGACGAAGGTTACGCAGGTCATCAGACCGCAGACGCTGACCATGGTCAGGGCGGCGAGACGGTGGTACTTGGCTTGCCATGCGGCACCGAGGGCGCAGGCAATCGCCAGCAGCCACAGCGTCACGAAAACCACTGACCCGGGAATCTTCGGCCGATCGCCCCAGCTCAGCGTGCTGTACAGCATCGGGATCAGGCCGGCGAGTACGGCCGCCAAAACCATCAGGAATAACTGCATTTGCAGACGTTTGGTGCCGAGGCGCCGTTCGACGCGCCGGGCCATCCGCATCATTACCACCAGACTGCGTTCGAACAGGCGCTTGCCATTGAAGCGACCCACCAGTGGCGGATATTTGAAACGACCGAGTTTGAATTGATTGCGCAGCAGCAGATACAGAACGATACCGCCGGACATCGCGATCAGGCTCATGATCATCGGTGCATTGAGGCCGTGCCAGATCGCCAGGCTGTATTCGGGCAGCTCACCGCCGACGACCGGCAATGCCGCCGCCGCAAGCAACGGGCCGACGATTTGCGCGGGGAAAATCCCTACCAGCAAGCAGGTAAACACCAGCAGTTCGACCGGCGCACGCATCCAGCGCGGAGGCTCATGCGGGGTATGCGGCAGGTCGGTAGCCTTCGGGCCGAAGAACACATCGACGGTAAAGCGCAGCGAATAGGCGACGCTGAACATGCCAGCGATGGTTGCCACGATTGGCAGGCTGGTTTCGACCCACGCCGTGGCGTTGATGAACACCGTTTCGGCGAAGAACATTTCTTTCGACAAGAAACCGTTGAGCAACGGCACGCCCGCCATCGACGCGCTGGCGACCATCGCCAGGGTGGCGGTGTACGGAATCAGTTTGATCAAGCCGCTGAGCTTGCGGATATCGCGGGTACCGCTTTCATGATCGATGATGCCCGCGGCCATGAACAGCGAGGCTTTGAACGTGGCGTGATTGAGAATGTGGAACACCGCTGCAACCGCCGCCAACGGGCTGTTAAGGCCGAGTAGCAAGGTGATCAGACCGAGATGGCTGATGGTCGAGTAGGCCAACAGGCCTTTCAGATCGTTCTGGAACATGGCGCAATAAGCGCCGAGCAACAGCGTGCAGGCGCCGGCCCCACTGACAATGTAAAACCATTCTTCACTGCCGGACAGCGACGGCCACAGGCGCGCGAGCAGGAAAACCCCGGCCTTGACCATCGTTGCCGAGTGCAAATAAGCCGAAACCGGTGTGGGCGCCGCCATGGCGTGCGGCAGCCAGAAATGGAAGGGAAACTGCGCGCTTTTGCTGAGCGCGCCAATAAGAATCAAGGGGAGCAGAACAGGGTAGAGGGCATGTGCGCGAATCAGATCGCCGGCGGCCAGGACCTTGTCGAGGTCATAGCTGCCGACCACATGGCCGAGAATCATCACTCCCGCCAGCAGGCACAAGCCGCCCGCGCCGGTGACCATCAACGCCATATAGGCGCCACGTCGCGCGTCCGAGCGGTGGTGCCAATAGCCGATCAACAGGAATGAAAACAGGCTGGTCAGTTCCCAGAAAAATACGATCTGGATCAGGTTGCCAGAGATGACCAGGCCGAGCATGGCGCCCATGAACGCTAGAAAAAACGCGAAGAAGCGCGGCACCGGATCATCCGGCGACATGTAATAACGCGCATACAAGGAAACAAGGGAGCCGATGCCAAGCACCAGGATGGAAAACAGCCAGGCAAAGCCGTCCATGCGCAAAATGAAGTTCAGCCCGAGGCTGGGCAACCACATGAATTCTTCGCGGATTACGCCACCGTGGGCGATTTGCGGGTACAGCATCGCGACCTGGACGGTGCCAATCAGAGCGACCAAACCTGCGAGCAGAGATTCGGCGTTACGCGCATTGTGAGGCAGCACCGCTGCCAGACAGCTGCCAATGAATGGCAGAAGCAGTAGAACTATCAGGGACATAGGCTTCTAATCTGCGGAGGTTTGTGAAGCATCATACGTGCCAGCTCCCCGATCACCAAACGCCAGGATGTCTCAGAATCCTACAAAGTAGTCGGGAATTTTGTACTTGGCCTTATTTCAGGGACATCAGGCGGGTGGAAAATCTCATCGTCGCGATATGGACCAAGTGTAGGAGCTGCCGAAGGCTGCGATCTTGTGCTCCATTCAATTACCGCTCTCACTCTCCATCCCTTCATCAATTTCAGCAACCACCTTACCCTTGGTCTTCAACTCACTGACAATCACCGCCGCAACAATCAATCCGGCGCCGACCAGTGCAATCGCTGGCAGCCGCTCGCCGGCGATCCGCCCGACGATGCCGGCCCACACTGGCTCTCCGGCATAAATCAGCGTGGCCCGCGTCGGCGAAACACTCTTCTGCGCCCAGTTCATAGCGACCTGAATTGCAGCACTTGCAGCGCCCAGCCCAAGGGCTGTGACCAGCAACGTCCAGGAGAAGTCAGGCAGCACTTCGCCTGTCGGCACTACCATCAAAAAAGATAACACCGCCGTCGTTGCCAATTGCACGACCGTCACCCGGCGCACGTCCACTTGGCCTGCGTAGGTGCTGATCAAAATGATCTCGGCGGCAATCGCGATGGCGCTGATCAACGTGACGATTTCACCCGGACTGAAATTCAGCGCAGCCCCGGACGGCCCCGACAGCAACATCAAACCGGCGAAGGCCAACATGATGCCGATGCTTGGCATCAACCCCGGACGCCGCCCGAGCACCAGCCATTGCAGCAACGGCACGAAAGGAACATACAACGCGGTAATGAAAGCCGACTGACTGCTCGGAATACTTTGCAGGCCAACCGTCTGCAAGCCGTAACCGAGCATGATAGCCACGCCGATAAAGGCGCCGGCCCTGAGCTCGAACAAGGTCAGATCACGCAGATGACGCCACGAGAACAGCGCGACGATACCAGCCGCTGCAGCAAAACGCAGGCCTACGAAAAACATTGGCCCGCTGACGGTCATGGCGTGCTGAACCAGCAAGAACGTGCCGCCCCAGATCATGGTGATCAGCACCAGCACGCACTCGGCTTTGCTGAATCGGGAGAAACGGAGAAAGGTGGGAGAGTTGTTCAACGACGTCATGACCTTGCGCAAAGTAAAAGGCAGGACGCACAATGCGCCCAACGTTGCGCAGTATACTGCCCAACTTCGCCGAGTGAGCAATATAGTGCACAAAGATTCCACGCATCGAGCATCCGTCCTGCAACACGTCAGTCAGAACGTCCGGCGTTTGCGTCACGCCGCCGATATGAGCCAGACCGCGCTGGCAGAAAAATCCGGTGTCAGCCGGCGGATGTTGGTAGCCATCGAGGCGGGAGAAAAAAACGTCAGCCTGACCACCCTTGATCGGGTCGCCGAGGCACTCGATGTGGCGTTCAGCGACCTTATCCAGGCGCCAGACGCCCGCGATCCGAGCCGGATCAACGAGGTCGCTTGGGCGGGTTCCATCCCTGGCAGCAGAGCGATCCTGCTGTCGAAAGCCAGCGCGAGTCGTGCAGTTGAGCAATGGGAATGGTGTTTGCAGCCGGGCGAAGTCTACCCTTCGCAGCCGGACGCCGAGGGCTGGAGCGAGCAGATCTACGTCTTCGAAGGTTGTTTGACACTGATGCTGGGCGCTCAGCCGCAGCTTATCGGCAAGGGAGAGTTCTTCATGTTCGCCAGCAATCAGCCGCATTCGTATCGCAACGATGGCGACGTCGCCGCGCGGTTTGTACGTAATGTGGTGATCTGAACGTCTTTGACCTTTCGTCGGTTTTAGTGCCCCACCTGTAATTTCTGACAGTAGACCAAGGTGGCTGCTGATGTGCTAATAGTCCTTGGCGCTTTTGCCACCCGGTATGGTTTCCCATGCTGGCTATTTGCTAAGGAGTAAGGGCATGGATTTTCAGCCGTTGCAAATCAAAGAAGCAGTCAATGGCGTGATCAAATTGCAAGCTGTTGATAATGGCGGAACGGCTGTTATTGCTGAATGGGATGTCGTGCATGAGGACGATCAAGTATTGGTGATGATCAATGGGAAAGTGGCAGGAGACTTGTATCTTGTGGGACGGGACCCACAATTTCCTCTCGAGTTACCTCTATCCAAGAGCGTGTTCCTTGATCACTCGGGCCAGGGGAAAGTGGAGTTTATATACTCGGTTTTTCTTGGAAGCGATTTTGGGAACGAGTATCGATCGTTGCCCGTGTCCTATTCAATCGAATTAGTACGCTAGTCCGTTGATACAAACTGGGAACGCTCATCTTTGAACCCTCTGAGATGAGCGTTTTTGCTTGTTCTGTTGTGGTTTCATCTGCTAATGCGGCGAAGACGTTAATGTGGGATCGTCGGCAGCTTCTCAAGAAGTGGATCAAGACGGGTATGAGTGAGCTTCCAAATAAAGCGCCAAGCGCAGTAGACCAGTACGCCCATGTTCTTATCATCGGCGGCGGCCTCAGCGGCACCATGCTCGCAGTACAACTGTTGCGTCAGCCAGTCAGGCGAAACATCCTCATCATTGAACCGCGTGCAGAACTCGGGCGTGGCGAGGCCTACAGCGCTGTGGAACTGGGCCATACGCTCAACGGCAATGCCGCGCGGATGAGCGTTGATCCAGACAATCCTGATGATCTGACGCAATGGCTGACCGAGCATATTGCCGCTGGCGGCTGGCCTGAGTCCGCTGAACAGGATGTGCCGGTCAGGGAGCTGTTTCCGCCTCGGGGATTGTTCGGTGTTTATGTGCAGCAGCGTCTGGCAGAAGCGCGGAGGCTGGGCGAGCAACAAGGTTCAAGTGTCGAGCATGTCTGCGCTGAGGTCGTCGCCCTGCAGCTTGAAAATGATTCTGTGTTGCTCACGCTGAATGACGGCGAGCAATTGCGCGGAGACTTTGCGGTCCTCGCCACCGGGATGTTTCCTGCCGCCAGAACCCCACAGAAACAATCCAGCGGACTCAACGCGGCGGCACTGGATCCCTGGGATGTCGCGGCCATGCGTCAACTCGATCCGCAGTCGACCGTGCTGATCATCGGTTCCGGCCTGACCATGGTCGATGCCGTGGTATCGCTGGAGCAGGCCGGGCATCGCGGGCCAATCGAGGTGTTTTCGCGGCACGGTCTGTTGCCACATGTGCGCAGACAGCCGCCGGGCTGGGTGGATTTTCTCGGTGAGAATCACCGCATTCGCACACCGCGACAGTTGCTGCGGGAAGTGCGTCGGCAATGCGCTGACGCGGTGGCACAAGGCATTGATTGGCAAGCACCGCTGGACACGGTGCGTGTGCATATCGCTCGGCTGTGGAGTCAGGCGACCGACGCACAGCGGCGACAATTCGTACGGCATGTGCGGCCGTGGTGGGAAAGCCATCATCATCGCTCGCCGCCTCTGAGCGCAGAGTTGGTGGAGCGCTTGCAAAGCGCAGGTCGACTGCGGATTCACGCTGCTTCGTTCAAGGGGCTGGAGAAAGGTCAGGAAACCGGTGTCGGTATTCGTATCCGCCGTCGCGGCGAGACCGAAACTTGTGTGGTGCAGGGCGCTGCGCTGATCAACTCCAGTGGCATCGAATACGATTGGCGCCGGGTCGCGCGACCGTTACCCCAGCAATTGTTGGCTCGAGGACTGGTACAGCCGGGGCCATTGGCGCTGGGGATTGCCGCCACCGTTGATGGCGCGGTACTGGATGCCCAAGGGCGGGTTAGCTGTCAGTTGTTCGCGATGGGCCCGCCATTGCGCGGGATGTGGTGGGAAAGTACGGCGGTGACGGATGTGGCAGCGCAAGCTAAAGCGTTGGCGGCGCGGTTGGCAGTCTGAGAGAGATCTTCAGGCCCCATCGCCAGCAGGGCTGGCTCCCACATTTGATCGGGGACGAATGCCGCTGTGTCAGCTCCCACATT
This sequence comes from Pseudomonas fluorescens, assembly GCF_900636825.1. Taxonomy (NCBI): domain Bacteria; kingdom Pseudomonadati; phylum Pseudomonadota; class Gammaproteobacteria; order Pseudomonadales; family Pseudomonadaceae; genus Pseudomonas; species Pseudomonas fluorescens. The sequence goes on from NZ_LR134318.1 coordinate 2,422,033, forward strand.
GAGGGTTGCACGCGAACTTGCATGCATCCCAACCCCCTGTGGGAGCTAGCCCTGCTAGCGATGCCGATGTGTCAGACGACATCAATTTCTGATCTGCCGCAATCGCTGGCAAGCCAGCCCCCACAGAAATTTGTGGGGCCCGAAACAGATTAAGCAACCACCCGATAACACGGCACATACGCCGCGCCGCCCGGCAGTTTCATCCGGTGCTGGGCCACGAAGGCTTTGAGCAGTGCATCAAGCGGTTGCATGATCGCTGCATCGCCACGGATCTGATAAGGCCCGTGTTCCTCGATCAGGCGAATACCTTTGTCCTTGACGTTACCCGCGACGATCCCGGAAAACGCCCGGCGCAGGTTGGCTGCCAGTTCATGCGGTGGCTGGTCGCGGTGCAGTTTCAGGTTGGCCATGTTTTCGTGAGTCGGATCGAACGGACGCTGGAATCCTTCATCGATCTTCAACAGCCAGTTGAAGTGGAACGCGTCGTTGCGTTCGCGACGGAACTGCTTTACCGCTTTCAGGCCCTGAGTCATCTGCCGCGCGACTTCGGCGGGATCATCGATGATGATTTCGTAATGCCGCTTCGCCGCTTCGCCGAGTGTCGCAATGACGAACGCGTCGAGTTGTTCCAGATACGGCGCGGCATGTTTCGGCCCGGTGAGGATGACCGGGAAGGGCAGACCTTCGTTGCCCGGATGCATCAAAATGCCCAACAGGTAGAGAAACTCTTCCGCAGTACCGGCGCCGCCCGGGAAAATGATGATGCCGTGGCCGACGCGCACGAACGCTTCCAGACGTTTTTCGATGTCCGGCAGGATCACCAGCTCATTGACGATCGGGTTCGGCGCTTCAGCAGCGATGATCCCTGGCTCGGTCAGGCCCAGGTAGCGGCCGCCGTGGATGCGTTGTTTGGCGTGGGCGATGGTCGCGCCTTTCATCGGGCCCTTCATGACGCCTGGGCCGCAGCCGGTGCAAATGTCGAGACTGCGCAGGCCCAGTTCGTGGCCGACTTTCTTGGTGTATTTGTATTCTTCGGTGTTGATCGAGTGCCCGCCCCAGCACACCACAATCTTCGGCTCGACGCCCGGTCGCAGCGTTCGGGCATTGCGCAGCAGATGGAAGACGTAATCGCTGATGCCTTGCGAGGTGCTCAGGTCGATGCGCTGGCTGTCGAGTTCGTTCTCGGTGTAGACGATGTCGCGCAGGGCGCTGAAGAGCATTTCACGAGTGCTGGCGATCATTTCGCCGTCGACGAACGCATCGGCCGGAGCGTTCAGCAGCTCCAGGCGTACGCCGCGATCCTGTTGGTGAATGCGGATTTCGAAGTCCTTGTAGGCTTCGAGGATGGTCTTGGCGTTATCAACATGGGCGCCGGTATTGAGGATGGCCAGGGCGCACTGGCGGAAGAGGGTATAGGTGCTGCCGGATCCGGCTTCGCTCAGTTGCTGAACTTCACGTTGAGAAAGGGTTTCCAGGCTGCCTTTCGGGCTGACCGAGGCGTTGATTACGTGTCGTTGGGTCATGCAATGATCCTTAAAACGATGTCATCACCCATCTGGGCAATGGCATCCGAATAGTGTGTATCCATGAATGAAGATGGCACGATCTGCGCTATACCGCCATGTCCCCGTTGGACGCTGAAAAGATGAAAAGGAGCCCCAGCATAGCTAAATCGCCGCGCGATGCGATAATGCGCCGGCGGTTTTTTCCGTCGCCTTTTTTTGCCGCTCAAGGAAGTCATGCGTAATGTTCGAAATTCAGCCGATGGACGCCGCCACCTTTCGCCAGCAGACACGCCGCAGCACGATCATCATCGCGGTGTTGTTTCTGCTGCTGGCGATGCTGTTTTCCAGCGTGGCGGTGGCACTGTTCGGTGAGCCTGACGGTGACAACCTGCGGTTCAACGTAGGCGGTGTGTTTCTCGCCTTTTTGCTGACGGCTGCGTTATTGCGCGGACGCTTCTGGAATCAGACCTGGATGGCTCCAGCGGTTTACAGCTGGCGGCTCAAGCGCAATCTGATGAGCATCACCAATGTGATGCACCAGGTGATGGCTGCAGTGGAAAAGCACGATCCAACGGCGATGAAAGTGCTGCGCTTCTATCACTTGGGGCTGACGCAGATGCATGAACTGGACGGCAATTCCAGCGATCATGGGCAACTCTGGCGAGAAGTCGACGCGCACAAGCAACGGATGCAGGCGTTGGGTCTGGACACCGAGCAGACGCGCTTCGATCCAGCCTGGCTGGAAGCCTTGAAGCCGACGTCGCGCTAAAGCGCTTGTTTATGACGCAGTTTCCATGAGCGTATCAGCCGTCCATAGACCAGCAGATTGACCGCCAGCACCACACTGCCCAGCGCCAGTTGAATCTGCGGTGTAAGCCCGGCGGGATAAATGATCGGCCAGATGTAATGCTCGATGAAGCCGCCGGCGTATTCGGTTTGCCCGGCGGTGTGGCGCATCAGATTTTCCCAATAGGTCAGCGGACACGTCAGGTGCAGCACTTCGACCGCCACTCCCCATGCAGCCGCAGGCAGATGCAGCCAGATCAAACGTGGCCATTTCAGCACCAGCAACCCGCCGAGCAGCACGAACAGAATGAATGACAAATGAAACAGGACGAGGCCGTCGGCGGCGATTCGGTACAGCATGTCGTTTCCCCGACGCGAAGGTGAATGCCGTCATCATACGACGAAAATGTTCTACGCTTTTGCAAGGCAGAATTTTCGCTGAGACGGAGGTGGGTATGGCGACAGAGCAACAGCATCCGAGCGATGGTGACGAACCAACCGAAGAGGAGATCGAGCGGCAGAAGCGTAGTCAGGAACAAACCTGGCACCACGATGGGAGCAAAGAGCTTTCAAAACAAGATCAGGAGCGTCCGCTGAAACCTTGATCTGATACCAAAAAAAGCCCCGCGTTGGCGGGGCTTTTTCGTTTTCATAGATCTTCGATCTTGGTGAAGTCG